>CAMLDT010000258.1 GCA_946479075.1 uncultured Polaromonas sp. | reverse complement strand
CGGGCCATTTCAGAGTCCTTGTCCAAGGTGCTGGGCCAGCCGGTGATCGTCGAAAACAAGGCCGGCGCGTCGGGGACGATTGCCGCCGACCAGGTGGCCAAGGCCACCGATCTGCACACCTTCGGCGTCATGAACAACAGCCAGCTCACCATCGCGCGCCTGCTCAACCCCATGATTGCCTACGACCCGGCGGTGGACCTGGCGCCGATTGCACTGATCGGCACCACGCCCATGGTGCTGGTGGTCAGCAGCTTCGCTCAGGGCAATACGCCGTCGGAATGGCTGACCTGGCTGCGCAACCAGGGCGACAAGGCCAACTACGGCTCACCGGGCACCGGCACCCCCGGCCACCTGGGCATGGAGCTGATCAAAAGCCGCAGCGGCGGGCTCGGTGTGATGCACGTGCCTTACCCCGGCAACCCGCAACTGATCACCGCCATGCTGGGCGGGCAGTTGCAGGCGGCGCTGCTGCCGCCGGGCCTGGCCCTGCAACAGGTGAAGGCCGGCAAGATGAAAGTTATCGGCGTGACCTCCGAGCAGCGCAGCATGCTGGCGCCGGAGCTGCCGACCATGCGTGAAGTCGGCATCCTGGGCGCCGACATGGAACTGTTCACCGCGCTGGCGGGTCCGGCCTCCCTGCCCGCTGCCGTGCGCGAGAAGCTAGGCGCCGCCGTGATCGAAGTCCTCAAGACCAGCGAAACACGCGCCCGGCTGATCACGGTCGGCTGGCAGCCGGCTCCTTCCACGGCCGAGGGCCTGCGCACCCGCATGCGCGCCGACACCCGCAACCTGGGCGGCATCATCATGATGCGCGGCATTCGCGCCGACAGCTGAGTTTTCAGGAGTTTCTTCGAGCGTTTCTTCAAGCACCTCGTTTCGCCGCCCTGTCACAGGGGCGGCTTTTTTTTGCGCGTTCCGGCGTGTCAGACAGCGGTGCCTGTGCGCGAAGGCCATGGCCGCAAGCCCGTTTGCGTGCCGGAAGAGACTGCTAAAGTAAAAAATCAACTCCACAGGATGCCCTTTTCCGATGACAGCGACACCCCCCACGCCTGCCCAGCCAGCTCTTGCAACGCCCACAGACACCGTAGCCCACGCCGACCGCGTGGATGACGACGGCGGCCTGCCGGCGAAATGGAACATCATCGGCCCCGGCCTGGTGGTGGCGGCCACCGGCGTCGGCGCCGCCGACATGGTGGCCACGCTGGTGGCCGGCTCGCGCTACGGTTACGGCTTGCTCTGGGCGGTGATCCTCGGCGTGATCCTCAAGATCATCCTGGTTGAAGGTGCGGGGCGTTTTACCCTGGCCACGGGCAAGACGATTTTTGAAGGCTGGCGCTCGCTGGGCATCTGGACCACCTGGTATTTCGGGCCCTACATCATGATCTGGGGCTTTGTGTACGGCGCCACCGCGATGTCTTCGGCTGCGCTGCCGCTGGCGGCCTTGTTTCCGGGCGTGGACCTGAAGATCTGGGCGGTGCTGATGGGCCTGGCCGGGTTCGCCATGGTCTGGTTCGGCAAGTACGCATTTTTTGAGAAGGTCACAGCAGCGCTGGTCGGCCTGATGTTTGTCACGGTGGTGGGGCTGGCGGTGATCGCCGCGCCCAATCTGCCCGGCATGCTGCGCGGCCTGGTCCCCATGATTCCCGAGGGCGGCCTGCTCTACACCCTGGCGCTGGCCGGCGGCGTGGGCGGCACCATCACGCTGGCCGCTTATGGCTACTGGCTGCGCGAAAAAGGCTGGTACACGCCCAAGTGGATGAAGGTCATGCGCATCGACAACACCGTGGCTTATGTGATGACCGGCATCTTCGTGATCGCCATGCTGATCGTCGGGGCCGAAGTGGTGCGCTCGGCCGGTGTGGCCATCAGCGCCGGTGACAAGGGCCTGCTGGATCTGCAGAAGGTGCTGGACCAGCGTTACGGCAGCGTCATCGGCACGGCCTTCCTGGTGGGTTTCTGGGCCGCGTCCTTCTCGTCCATCATCGGTGTGTGGAACGGCGTGTCGCTGATGTTTGCCGACTTCTGGGGCAACATCCGCGGCCTGCCGGCCGGTGACCCGGCCACGCGCATCGGCGGCAGGTACTTTCGCGTTTACGTCCTGTGGCTGACCTTTCCGCCCATGGTGCTGTTCCTGCTGAACAAGCCCATTGGCCTGATCCTGGCTTATGGCGTGCTCGGCTCGCTGTTCATGCCCTTCCTGGCCGTCACGCTGCTGGGCCTGCTGAACGGCCGGCGCGCGGCGAAAGGCTGGGCCAACACCTGGCGCGGCAACCTGATGCTGTCGATCACGGCGCTGCTGTTCATCGTGCTCGGCGGGCAGCAACTGTTCTCGGCACTCAGGCCGCTGCTGGGCGGTTGAAGCTGAGGCACCAGAAATTTGAATAAAAAATGGCTGTAGCCCTTGTCAGTCTTGCGTGAACAGCTATCAATAGCGTAGCGCCTTCAAAGCGGTGCCCTTGCCGCGGCTTTGGCAGGCTGGCGATAATCGGCAGCCACAAGCAGACGAGGGACTTGCGCATGAAGTACTGGTTGATGAAATCCGAACCCGCCGAGTGCTCGGTGGACGACGCGCTGGCGGCAGCGCAATCCACCGTTCCCTGGGTCGGCGTGCGCAACTACCAGGCGCGCAACTTCATGCGGGACGGCATGCAGGTCGGCGACGGGGTGCTGTTCTACCATTCCAGTTGTGCGGAGCCGGGCATTGTGGGCATTGCGCGGGTGGCCTCCACCGCCTACCCGGACCCGACGCAGTTCGACAAGAAGTCGCCCTACCACGACCCCGCATCAAAGCCCGACGAACCGCGCTGGCTGCTGGTGGATGTGCAGGTCCTTCGCAAAACCCGCAACCTCGGCTTGCCCGAGCTGCGCGCCCACCCTGCCCTGCAGGACTTGGTCATTCTGCGCAAGGGCAACCGCCTGTCGATCACGCCGGTGGAGCCGCAGCACTGGCGCACCATCACAGAGCTGCTGGGCGCGGCCTGATGGCCACCCGCTGAGCCGCAAGCCTGTCGCTATCATTCACGCATGTCCCGCGCCCTTCCCCTTGCCGCCACCGCCCCCATAGAACCGGCCAGCAGCGACCGCTTTCGCCTGCTGGTGGATGCGGTTCAGGATTACGGCATCTTCATGCTCGACACGCAGGGCTTTGTGGTGTCCTGGAATACCGGCGCGCAGCGCATCAAGCAATACCTGCCCCAGGAAATCATCGGCCGGCATTTTTCGCTGTTTTACCCGGCCGAAGCCGTGGCCGCCCAATGGCCGGACGAAGAACTGCGCCGCGCCGCGCGCGACGGGCGTTTTGAAGAAGAAGGCTGGCGGCTGCGCAAGGACGGCAGCCGTTTCTGGGCCAACGTGGTCATCACCGCCTTGCGCGACGAAAGCGGCGTCCTCACCGGCTACGGCAAGGTCACGCGCGACCTGAGCGAGCGCCGCCTGCACGAGGAAGCCCTGCGCGACAGCGAGCAACGCTTTCGCCTGCTGGTCGAGAGTGTGCGCGACTACGCGATTTTCATGCTCAGCCCCGAGGGCGTCATCGAAAGCTGGAACAGCGGCGCCAAGCTCATCAAGGGTTACAGCGCGCAGGAAGTGATTGGCAGGCATTTCAGCCTGTTTTACCGGCCCGAAGACCTCGCCGCCGGCCTGCCCGCCCGGGAACTCGAAACCGCGCTGGCGCTGGGACGGGCCGAAGAAGAAGGCTGGCGCGTGCGGCGGGATGGCTCGGTGTTCTGGGCCAACGTGGTGATCGCGCCGGTCTACGACGCCGAACGGCAACTGCGCGGTTTTGCCAAGGTCACGCGTGACATGACGGAACGGCGGCGCCTGCACGAGCTTGAAAGCTCCAGCAAACGCATGAGCGAATTTCTGGCCATGCTGGCGCACGAGCTGCGCAACCCGCTGGCGCCGATACGCAATGCCGTCACCATCCTGCAGCTGGAGCCTTCGCCCAGCCCCATGGTGCGCAGCAGCCGCGACATGATCGACCGGCAGCTGTCGCACATGACGCGGCTGGTGGACGACCTGCTCGACGTGGGGCGGCTGACCACCGGCAAGATCAGGTTCAACATCGAGCAGGTGGCCTACGCGCAGGTAGTGGCGCGTTCGGTGGAGGCCGTGCGGCCGCTGATGGACGCCCGCCGCCACCATCTCACGGTGGAGCTGCCCGACACCGGCTTGTGGGTGCAGGGCGACGCCACGCGGCTGGCGCAGGTGCTGCAAAACCTGCTGACCAACGCCGCCAAATACACGCCCGAAGGCGGCAAGATCACGCTGAAGGTCTCCCAGGAGGGCAGCCAGTTGCACACCTCGGTGCAGGACAACGGCGTCGGTCTGTCTGAGCACGCCCTGGCGCAGATCTTCGAGCTGTTCGCGCAGGGAGACGCCCAGACGGCGGCCCGCGAGAGCGGCCTGGGCATCGGCCTGACCCTGGCCCGCTCGCTGGTTGAAATGCACGGCGGGGTCCTGAACGCCAGCAGCGCCGGACCGGGCCAGGGCAGCACCTTCAGCTTCTTC
>CAMLDT010000257.1 GCA_946479075.1 uncultured Polaromonas sp. | reverse complement strand
GAATTACCGCGGCCAGCACATCGGCCTGCTGGCGCCGCTGGTCATCAACCGCAAGGGCGGCTACACCGAACTCGCCGACTGGGCGCGGCCGCGCGGCTATACGCATTTGCGCATCGACGGCGAGTTTTTGCCGACCACCAACTTCCCGCGCATCGACCGCTTCAAGGAACACACGGTCGAATTGCCGGTGGCCGACATCCATGTGACGCCGGACAACGAAGCCGCCCTGCGCGAGGCGCTGGCGACGGCGCTGCAGCACGGCAAGGGGGTGGTGCATGTGCTGGCACCGCTGACCGGCCTGCGTGGCGCGATGATGGCGGGCACATCGACGCGGCAGATCGGCAAACTGCAGGCCTCGTCCACCCAGCGCGCCTGCCCGGTGTGTTCCACCTCTTACCCCGAGCTCGATCCGCGCCTCTTCAGCTACAACAGCAAACACGGCTGGTGCCCGGACTGCGTCGGCACCGGCGTCAAGCTCACCAAAGAGCAGCGCAAGGTGTTCGACGATTCGGTGCGTGACGATGACAACAAGGGCCGCGAACAGAGTTTTGCCGAGCCCGAAGCCGAAGACGTGCTAGATACCGTCTGCCCGGGCTGCCAGGGCACGCGCCTGAATGCGCAGGCCCGCGCGGTGCAGTTTGCCGGTGTCGGCATCGCCGACATTGCCGCGCTGTCGGTGACCGATGTGCGCGCCTGGGTTGAAACGCTGTCGCTGTCCGGCCGTGAAGCCGGCATTGCCCGCGACCTGATTCCCGAGATCAAAAGCCGCCTGGAGTTCCTGGAAGACGTGGGCCTGGGTTACCTGACGCTGGACCGCGGCGCGCCCACGCTGTCGGGTGGTGAGGCGCAGCGCATCCGGCTGGCCGCGCAGCTCGGCTCCAACCTGCAGGGCGTCTGTTATGTGCTGGACGAGCCGACCATCGGCCTGCATCCGCGCGACAACCAGATCCTGCTGCGCGCCCTGGGCAAACTCAGTGAACGCGGCAACACGCTGGTCGTGGTGGAACACGACGAGGACACGATTCGCCGCGCCGACAACATCATCGACATCGGCCCCGGCGCCGGCAAACGCGGCGGCCGGCTGGTGGGGCAGGGCACGGCGGCACACCTCGCCACCTTGCCCGATTCACTGACCGGGCGTTACCTCGCGAATCCGCTGATCCATCCACTGCAACTGCGGCGCGAAACCCGCACCGGCGCGGCGCCCGCTGTGGTCCAGGCCATCACGGATGTCGAGGCGAAACCGGTGAGCAAGGCCAAAGCGGCGGCGCTCAAGGCAGCTCGTCTGAAAGCAGAAGCGGCCAGCGCCAGCGCGTTGCACAACGCCGCGCCGGTGGCGGCCGGACCTTTCACGGCCTGGCTCAAGGTGGTGAATGCCGATCTGCACAACCTCAAGAAAGTGTCGGTCACCGTGCCGTTATACCGGCTGGTGGCCGTCACCGGCGTTTCGGGCTCCGGCAAGTCCACACTTGCGCGTGATGTGTTGCTGACCAATGTGCATGCCGGCGTGATGTTGCGCAGCACCAAGGCCGGGCGCGATGCCGACGACAAAGGCAAAACACCGGCCTGGACTGGCTGCGAAGCCATCGAGGGTTATGCCGCGGTGGACCGCGTGCTGGAAGTGGACCAGACACCGATTGGCAAGACGCCACGCTCCTGCCCTGCGACCTACATCGGTTTCTGGGACACCATCCGCAAGCTGTTTGCCGACACGCTGGAGGCGAAGGCGCGCGGTTACGGCCCGGGGCGTTTCAGCTTCAACACCGGCGAGGGCCGCTGCCCGACCTGCGAGGGTGCAGGTGTGCGCACCATCGGCATGAGCTTTTTGCCGGACGTGAAGGTGTTGTGCGAAACCTGCCATGGCGCGCGGTTCAATCCCGAAACCCAGGCCGTGACCTGGCGCGGCAAAAACATCGGCGACGTGCTGACCATGGAAGTCGATGAAGCTGTGGAGTTCTTCGCGTCCATGCCCAACATCGCGCATCCGCTGCAGTTGCTGAAAGACGTGGGCCTGGGTTACCTGACGCTGGGCCAGCCTTCACCGACGCTGTCGGGCGGCGAGGCGCAGCGCATCAAGCTGGTGACGGAACTCTCCAAGGTGCGCGACGACATCACGCGGCGGGGCCAGAAGGCGCCGCACACGCTGTATGTGCTGGACGAGCCCACGGTGGGCCTGCACATGGCCGACGTCGAAAAGCTGATCCATGTGCTGCACCGCCTGGTCAACGGCGGCCACAGCGTGGTGGTGATCGAGCACGACCTCGACGTGATCGCCGAAGCCGACTGGGTGATCGACCTCGGACCGGACGGCGGCAATGCCGGTGGCCAGGTGGTGGCCTCGGCACCACCGGAAGCGGTGGTGAAACTGGGCACACACACGGGCAAGGCGCTGGCACCGGTGCTGGCACGCTAGCCGAATTCCCTGCAGAAAGGGCGGGGAATAAGGTCAGAGGAACAGCCGAAGAATCATCGGATCATAAAATTACCGATTAGTAATATTGTTTACTGATCGGTTTAATTTTTGAGGCAAACACCATGATGCTGATGCGCGCGCGATCCCCCGGAGTTGGTTTTTCCCTGGCGGCGCTGTTGCTGGCGACCGGGTTGTCCGCCTGGGGGCAGGCTTTGGAGATGCCGGCCGATGAGACGGAGGTGCCTGCTCATCCCTGGGTGGTGCCGGCGCCCCGGGCTGCAGAAACCTATTTCACCAATCTCAAGGACGGCGGCAGTTACGAGTCGCCCTTTGTCGCGCGTTTCGGCTTGTCCATGCGCGGTCTGGTTCCGGCCGGGCATACCGCCGGGCGTGCCGGCCACCATCACCTGCTGGTCAACCAGGATTTGCCGCTGGACTTCAAGAAGCCCTTGCCCTTCACTGACCAGTACATCCACTTTGGCAAGGGCCAAATGGAAATGGTCGTTAACCTGCCCCCCGGCAAATACAAGCTCCGACTGTTGCTGGCCGACCAGGGACACATTCCCTATTTTGTGTACAGCAAGCCGCTGAGCATCACAGTCACCAAGCAAAACAAGAGCGTGTCGCTGGCCTCGGTGCAGGGCCCGCCACGGATCGAGCTGCTGAGTCCGGCGGACCGGGCAAGCGTCAAAGGGCCGTTTCGGGTGCAGTTCCACGCCAGTGGCTACAACGTGTCGCATGTGGGAACGCAGGTGCCTGATACAGGGCACTTCCGGCTGACCATGGAACGAACCGGCCGCAAGCCGGAGGTCCTCGACTTCTCGGGTGGCCAGACGGAAACCTGGCTCAACCCGCCAGCCGGTGACTACACCGTGCGGCTGGAGATGGTCAGCAACGCCGCTGGAGGCAAGGTGCTGACCGCCGCAAGGCCCTCAGCCCTCTCCGTCGCTGCGCGCTGATCCTGTTCAGATCGAACGGCTGCGCGCGGCCAGCAGCGCGGCAGCCACTTCGGCAAAACCCGCGCCGCGTTCACCGTCCGTGATGTAACGCGGCTTGTGACTCAGCTCCGCCTCAAAGCGGCGGATGTTGGCCACGCCCACCGAATGCGGAAAGGCCTCGAACATCAGCTGGTCGTTGGTCGAGTCGCCGACATAGACCCAGCGGTTCATCTCGGCGTCGAGGTCGCGGTCAAACAGTTCGCGGACGATCCAGCGTGCGCCCTCCAGCTTGTTGTGCGCGCCGAACCAGCCGTTGATGTGGATGGAACTCACCGTCGCGTTCATGCCTTCGCTTTGCATGATCTGCACGGCCTGCGCAATGGCGGCGGGCGGCAGGTGCACAAACTCGCTGTGGTCGATGGCGATGTCGGTTTCGCGGCCTGCGCTGTCCTGCGAGATCACCGCACCGGGGACTTCTCGCACCACACGCGCCGCCACCTGCTGCATGCGGGCGTAGTTGCTCAGCCGTGTGGCCTCATCCTGCTGGTATCTTTTTGATAGCTGCTCACGCCCGCCAGACAAGGGCTGCAGCCCGATTTGGCTTGAAATCAGCGCGACGGCGCCGTTTTCAGCGACGATGGCATCGACCGGCCAGCTGTGCGCAAACGGCTCGCTCCAGCCGACCGGCCGGCCGGTGATGGGGATCACGTGCAGTCCGGCGGCTTTCAGATCGCTGAGGGCCTGCAGCGCATTGGGCGTGATCGCCCCCTCGGTGGTCAGGGTGTCGTCGATGTCGGTGAAAACGCCGGTGATGGCACGGCGCTCGGCGACCGGCCAGGTGCTCAGTTCTTGCATCGTGAAATTTTCGCATGAAGGTAGTTAGCCCCCACGTTCGCTCGCTTCGCGTAGCTCTCTGCCCCCCGAGGGGGCGCCTTTTCCCTTGGGGCGGCCCGGCGGGAAAACCTTGTCCCCACGTTCGCTCGCTTCGCGTAGCTCTCTGTCCCCCGAGGGGGCGCATTTTCCCTTGGGGCGGCCCGGCGGGAAAACCTTGTCCCCACACTCGCTCGCTGCGCGCAGCTCTCTGCCCCTGCTGGTGGATGCCCGCGGGCCGGTTTCGGTATAATTCGGGCTTCCTGAGGAGCGTTGCAACCCACGGCATGTGGTCTAGGCTCAGGACATTCA
>CAMLDT010000256.1 GCA_946479075.1 uncultured Polaromonas sp. | reverse complement strand
CCCAAGCGTTACAAGGAGCCGGTGCTGGTCAGCGGCACCGACGGCGTGGGCACCAAGCTGCGCCTGGCCTTTGAATGGAATATGCACGACACGGTGGGGATTGACCTGGTCGCCATGAGCGTCAATGACGTGCTGGTCCAGGGCGCCGAACCACTGTTTTTCCTCGACTACTTTGCCTGCGGCAAGCTGGATGTGGACACCGCGGCGGCCGTGGTCGGCGGCATCGCCAAAGGTTGCGAGCTGAGCGGCTGTGCGCTGATCGGCGGCGAAACCGCCGAAATGCCGGGCATGTACCCCGAGGGTGAATACGACCTCGCCGGCTTCGCAGTCGGCGCCGTGGAAAAGTCAAAAATCCTGACCGGCCGCGACGTCAAACCCGGCGACGTGGTGCTGGGCCTGGCCAGCAGCGGCGTGCATTCCAATGGTTTCAGCCTGGTGCGCAAGTGCATAGAACGCGCCGGCAGCAAGCTGCCCGCCACCCTGGATGGCAAGCCGTTCAAGCAGGCCCTGATGGAGCCGACGCGCCTGTACGTCAAGAACGTGCTGGCCGCGCTGGCAAAACACCCGATCAAGGCCCTGGCCCACATCACCGGCGGCGGCCTGCTGGAAAACATACCGCGCGTGCTGCCGGAAGGCACGGCCGCCCACCTGAAAAAAGGCAGCTGGCCGCAGACCGAACTGTTTGCCTGGCTGCAAACCACGGCAGCCATCTCCGACGTGGAAATGAACCGCACCTTCAACAACGGTATCGGCATGGTGGTGGTGGTGGATGCCGCCAGCGCCGAGGCCACCGCAGCCACCCTGCGCGAGGCCGGTGAGCAGGTGTACACCATCGGCGTCATTGCCGACCGCGGCGACGCGGCGGCCGTCACTGTCGCCTGAGGCTATCGCCGGACGCACCGGCGCGGTGCATTTCCAGGCCATTTGCCGCTACAAAAATACTAGCGCCCTGCATATGTCGCCATTGGGCGTACTGGACTTTTGACTCCATTTGTATCAAACTGTTCACTCTTTCGCAAAGGGAGCAGTCATGCCGGTCATCGCAGTCATCAACCGCAAGGGAGGCAGTGGCAAAAGCACGCTTGCCGCTCATATCGCGGCTTGGTGCGCGCGCAACGGCAGCTCGGTCATGCTGGGTGATGTGGACCGCCAGCAATCGGCCCGCACCTGGCTGAAACGGCGCGATGCCTCCCTGCCGGCCATTGCGCCCTGGGCGGTGGACCAGAAAAACATGCTGCGTGTGCCCACGGGCATCACCCACGTTGTGCTCGACACCCCCGGCGGCATGCACGGCTTTGAGCTGGCACGCGTGGTCATGTTCGCCGATGCCATCGTCATGCCGGTCTGCAATTCGATGTTCGACCGCGAATCCGCCCAGGCTTGCCACGCTGAATTGATGACCATGCCGCGCGTGGCCAGCGGGCGCTGCCGCCTCGCGGTCGTCGGCATGCGCATCGATGCGCGCACCAATGCCGCGCAAACACTGGACCAATGGAGCGAGTCGCTGGGGGTGCCGTTTCTGGGCGCGCTGCGCGAGACGCAGTTGTATGTGCGCAGCCTGGAACGTGGCCTGACGATTTTCGACCTGCAGCCCCAACAGGCGGCTGCCGACCTGGCCCAGTGGGCACCGATCCTGCAATGGCTCAAGCCCCAGCTGTACCCACCGCAGGCCGCCAACGACGGCAGCACCCTGGTGCGGCCACCCGCACGCACCCTGGCGCCCAAAGCCGCCGTGTTGCCGAAATCGGCCTCGGAAGAAGTGGTGTCCCGGCACCGGGGCGCACTGCCCAACAGCTTGATGCCGGCACAGGAATCCATGGTTCAGGGCGGGCGGCTGTCCACCCTGAGCGCGGGGCGCACACCGGCCACGGCGGAAAAATCGGTGACCAAACCCACGTTGGCGCGCGCCGCGCGCACCGACGGCCCGCAGATTCCGCAGTTCCTGAAGCGGGGCTGACGAGCCCCCACGTTCGCTCGCTGCGCGTAGCTCTCTGCCCCCCGAGGGGGACGCATTTTCCTTGGGGCGGCCCGGCGGAAAAACCAGCCGGTCAGCTTTTCTGGCGCCGCAGCAGGGCCAAGCGCTCGGCCACCACGTCCAGGTCTAGCGCGTCCTCGGCGTGCGCCAGATAGGCTTCCAGATCGTCAACGGCCCGGCTGGTCTCGCCCTGCTCCGCCAAAGCCATGCCCCGGTCACGGTATTCGGCCCAGGCCTGCGGCAGCAGGACGATCAGCCGGTCCTGCACGGCGATCAGCCGGACCCAATCCTGCTGGGTCTTGTGGATGTCCTTGAGGTTGCGCAGCATGCGACCGATGACCTCGCGCGCCGGGACCGACTGCAGGTAAAGGCTGATCGGCACCTCGAACTCGTCCACCAGCCCGCTGCGCTGCCGAAAAGGCTCCAGCCGCTCGGCCAGCTCGTCGCGGCTCAATGAATGGCCGCTGAAGGGGTCAATCACCACCTGGCCTTTGGGAAGGTTGACCTTGACCATGAAATGGCCGGGAAACGACACGCCCCGGGCGTTCAGGCCCAGCCCACCGGCCAGCTCCAGCCACAGCACCGCCAGCGACACCGGAATGCCGCGCCGCGTCCGGAGCACCGCATTGAGGTAGCTGTTGTCCGGGTCGTAGTAGTCGTTGATGTTGCCGCCGAAACTCAGGTCGCGAAAGAAGAACTGGTTCAGGATCCGCAAGCGCTGCAGCGGAGACGCATCGGCCGGCAGACGGCGTTTCACGCGGGCCAGCAACTGGTCCACATCGCCCAGCACCTGCTGCACATCAAGATCAGGGTATTCGTCCTGGGCCAGGCTGATGGCCGCTTCCAGCAAGGGGAAATGCTCGTCGCTCTGCACCAGGCTGGCAAAGTACTGCAGCGGCGACGGAACGTCGAGATTGAGGGACATGGCGCTACTTTCTCACAAACCGGCAGGCGAAGCGAGTGCCCTCCGTTGGCCGGTCGTTACATGCCGGTCACCGGCGTATCAGCTTGCGCACCTTCAGTCCGGCCGCCCAAAGCGCTCCGAAATAAATAGCAGCTGACGCAAGCAGGGTAAGGGCCAGAAGCCCAATTCGCTTCAAGGATTCGGTGCGCAGCCCGGTCCAGTTCACGGTCTGTGCCGTCCACAGCAAAAACACCGCCAGCAGGGCACTGGCCGCCAGCACCTGCAGCGCAAACACGCCCCAGCCCGGTTCTGGCCGGTAACTGCCACGTTTGCGCAGGCCCAGTAGCAGCCACAACGCGTTGACCAGGGCGCCCAGGCCGATGGCCAGCGCCAGCCCGGCGTGCTGGAAGAACGGCACCAGCGCCAGGTTGAGCAATTGCGTGATGACCAGCACCACCACCGCAATCTTCACCGGTGTGCGGATGTCCTGGCTGGCGTAAAAACCGGGCGCCAGTACCTTGATCGCCACCAGCCCGACCAGGCCCGCCCCATAACCCGACAGGGCCGTGGTGGTCTGGTACACATCACGGTCGGTAAACGCACCGTAGTGATACAGCGTGGCGACCAGCGGCTGGGCAAAGGTCAGCAAGGCCACGGCGCTGGGCACCGCCAGCAACACCACGATGCGCAAGCCCCAGTCCAGCATCGCCGAGTATTTCTCCGCGTCGTTGGCCGCCCTGGCCGCCGCCAGTTGCGGCATCAGCACCACGCCAATGGCCACGCCCAGCATGGCGGTCGGAAACTCCATCAGTCGGTCGGCGTAGGTCAGCCAGCTCACGCTGCCCGGTGCCAGGTGCGAGGCAATCTGGGTATTGATCAGCAGCGACACCTGCGCCACGCTCACCCCGAGCAGCGCCGGCACCATCAGGCGCGCAATGTTGCGGGTACCCGGATCGGCCCACGCCAGACGGATCGCCGTCAGGCTCAGGCCGATGCGGGGCAGCAGCCCCATCTTCAGCAGTGCCGGCACCTGAACCACCAGCTGCAGCACCCCGCCTAGCATCACGCCCGCGCCCATGGCATAAATCGGCTCGATGCCGTGGGCCTTGAACCAGGGCGCCCCCAGCCAGGCGGCGCCAATCATGGACAGGTTCAGCAGCACCGGCGTGGCAGCGGGCACGGCAAAGCGTTTCCAGGTGTTCAGGATGCCTGCCGACAGCGCTACGAGGGACATGAAGCCGATGTAGGGAAACATCCAGCGTGTCATGAAGACGGCCGCTTCAAAGCCGCGCGGCTCCTGCTGGAGGCCGCTGGCCATCATCCACACCAGCACCGGCGCCGCCGCCACCCCGATCACGCAGGTCAGCAGCAAGGCCCAGCTCAGCAGGGTCGCCACCCGGTCAATCAACAGCTTGGTGGCGCCATCACCGTTTTGGGCATGACTGGCGGCCAGCACGGGGACAAACGCCTGGCTGAACGCACCTTCGGCAAACAGCCGGCGAAACAGGTTGGGAATGCGGAAAGCAACGTTGAAGGCGTCGGTCATGGCGCTAGCGCCAAAGGTCGAGGCCATCAGCAGCTCCCGCACCAGGCCGGTGATCCGCGACACCAGGGTCAGCAGGGAAACGGTGGAGGCGGCTTTGAAAAGTGACACATGA
>CAMLDT010000255.1 GCA_946479075.1 uncultured Polaromonas sp. | reverse complement strand
CCCGGCGCTGCTGAAAAAATACGACCTGTCCAGCCTGCGTGCGCTGTACCTGGCGGGCGAGCCGTTGGACGAACCGACCGCGCGCTGGATCAGCGAGGGCCTGAACGTGCCCATCATCGACAACTACTGGCAGACCGAATCTGGCTGGCCCATCATCACCATCGCCAACGGCGTGGAGAAAAAGGCCAGCAAGTTTGGCAGCCCCGGGGTGCCCATGTACGGCTACAGGGTGAAAATTCTGCATGAATCGACCGGCGAGGAACTCACCCAGCCCAACGAAAAAGGCGTAGTGGTGCTGGAAGGGCCGACGCCGCCCGGCTTCATGCAGACGGTCTGGAAAGACGATGCCCGCTTCGTCAACACCTACTGGAAGTCCGTGCCGGGAAAAATGGTCTACAGTACCTTCGACTGGGGTATACGCGACGAGGACGGGTATTACTTCATCCTGGGCCGCACCGACGACGTGATCAATGTGGCCGGGCATCGGCTGGGCACGCGCGAGATCGAGGAGAGCATCTCCGGCCATGCCGGCGTGGCGGAGGTGGCCGTCGTCGGCGTGGCCGACAGCCTGAAAGGGCAGGTTGCGATGGCCTTTGTGGTGCCGAAAGACGGCGCGGTGCTGCTTGATGCCACCGCCGCGCTCAAGCTCGAAGGCGAGATCATGAAACGGGTGGACGGTGACCTCGGCGCGCTGGCCCGGCCCTCACGTGTGCGTTTTATCTCGCTGCTGCCCAAGACCCGCAGCGGCAAGCTGTTGCGCCGCGCGATTCAGGCGGTGTGCGAAGGCCGCGACGCCGGTGACCTGACCACCATGGACGATCCGGCAGCGCTGCAGCAGATCCGCGACAGGGTGCAGGCCGGCTGATGGCCGCTCCGCCGTGGGCTGGAAAATTTGAGCAAAAAAGGCCTCCAGCCCCCGTCTAACGGGCGCAAGCAGCTATCAAAAGAATAGCTTGTTGCCACGCGCTGCATAGCGCGGTGTCTGATTTCGTCCGGGTGTGAAGGCGGCGGCCCTAGGGTAAGCCCGATGGCTGCATTGACCTGTGGCGGCTTTAATATCAGTCATTGCTTATATTTGAGGTTGCATTGATGGAAACCATGATTCAGGCGGGGGCCAAATCAGAACAGGGGCGGGTTTTTGAACTCGCGGCTGAGTTGTTCGCCGTGCTTGCCACCCCGATGCGCCTGCGCGTGCTCAGCGCGCTGTGCGAGCGCGAGAAATCGGTCAACGAGTTGCTCGCTGAAATCGACACCACGCAGCCCAACCTGTCGCAGCACCTGGCGGTGTTGTACCGCACGGGGGTGCTGGCCAAACGCAAGGAAGGCACGCAGGTGATTTACCGCGTGCAGAGCGAAAAGGCCGTGGCCCTGTGCCGTGGCGTCTGCACGCAGATCGCCATCGAACTCGACGAGCCCGACGCAGCCATTCCGGGCCAGACCCTGGCGCCGGTGAAAGCAGGCCGCCCATGCTGAGCCGCTTCATCCGCCGCGCGCCCGAAAACTTCCTCGACCGCGAGCAGATCCAGGCGGTTCGCGCCGGGCGCCGCGGTTTTCTCGCCGGCGCCATGGCTGCCGCAGCCAGCGGCATGACCGCCGGCCATGCGCTGGCCCAGGCGGGCGACGACCCGGCCATCGTGAACCTGCCGGCACACAGCAAGGGCCTGGGCCAGCCGGTGGCGGCGCGCCCTTACGGCTTGCCCAGCGAGTTTGAGAAAAACCTGCAGCGCCGGCAGAGCCCGGGCCTGACGCGTGTGCCGCAGTCCAGCGTGAGTTTTGCGCCGCTGCAGGGCCTGTTCGGCATCATCACGCCCAGCGGCCTGCATTTTGAGCGGCATCACCAGGGCTGGTGGGATATCGATCCCTCGAAGCACCGGCTCATGATCAACGGCTCGGACGAGCGCATGCTGAGGCAACCCACGGTGTTCAGCATGGATGAACTGATGCGCCTGCCCAGCACCAGCCGCATGCATTTCATCGAATGCGGCGCCAACACCGGCATGGAGTGGGGCAACGTGGCGGTGCCGACGGTGCAGTACACCCACGGCATGCTCAGTTGCAGCGAGTTCACCGGCGTGTCGCTGCGGACCTTGCTGGAAATGTGCGGCGTTGACTTGAAACGCGCGAAATTCATACTTGCCGAGGGCGCCGACGGCTCCGGCATGACCCGCACCATTCCCATGAGCATGGTGCTCAATGGCGAGGTGCTGGTCGCTTATGGCCAGAACGGTGAAATGCTGCGCCCCGAAAACGGCTATCCGCTGCGCCTGGTGGTGCCGGGCGTGCAGGGCGTGAGCTGGGTCAAGTACCTGCGGCGCATCGAGGTCGGCGACATGCCTTATGCCACCAAGGATGAAACCATCCATTACGTGGACCTGCTGCCCGACGGCACCCACCGGCAATACACCAGCATCCAGGAAGTCAAGAGTGTCATCACCTCGCCCAGCGGTGGCCAGGTGCTGCTTGAAAAAGGCTTTCACAGCATCACCGGCCTGGCCTGGAGCGGCCGCGGCAAGGTCAAACGCGTGGATGTTTCGATGGACGGCGGCAGGAACTGGAAGCCGGCCCGGCTCGAAGGCCCGGTGCTGTCCAAATGCCTGACGCGTTTCAACGCCGACTTCGTCTGGGACGGCAAACCAGCGTTCTTCCAGAGCCGGGCCGTGGATGAAACCGGCCAGATCCAGCCGAGCTACGATGAATTGCGCAAGGTGCGCGCCTCCCGCAGCATTTATCACAACAACGCCATCCAGTCCTGGGCACTGGCGGAGAACGGCGAGGTGAGCAATGTCCAGTTGGCTTAAACCAGCGGTCGCGCTGGGACTTGCGCTGTGGATGGCTTCGGCATCTGCCGCGGGTACAGCGGAAAAATTTCCGGGCCTGGGCCGCCCCGCGACCCCCAACGAGGTCAAGGCCTGGGACATCGATGTGCGCCCGGATTTCAAGGGCTTGCCCAAGGGCCAGGGTTCGGTGCACCAGGGCGAAGTGCTCTGGGAGGCGCAATGTGCCTCCTGCCATGGCAGTTTTGGCGAGTTGTCCGAAATTTTCACGCCGATCGCCGGGGGCACATCGGCCGACGACGTGCGTACCGGCCGGGTCAGCAGCCTGTTGCCGGGGGCGAACCAGCCCCAGCGCACCACACTGATGAAGGTGTCCACGCTGTCCACGCTGTGGGACTACATCAACCGCGCCATGCCCTGGAACGCGCCCAAGTCGCTGAGCCCCGATGAGGTTTATGCCGTCACGGCCTATATCCTGAACCTGGGCAACATCGTTCCGGCGGACTTCGTCCTGTCCGATGCCAACATGCGCGAGGTGCAGCAGCGTTTACCCAACCGCAAGGGCATGACCACGGCGCATGCCATGTGGCCTGGCAAGGAGTTCGGTGGCCTGACCCAACCTGACGTGCAGGGGTCGAGCTGCATGCACGACTGTAAAAAAGCGGTGACGGTCAAAAGCGCCTTGCCGGAACACGCCCGCAACGCGCATGGGCAGCTGGCCGACCAGTCGCGCCTGATCGGCGGCAGCCGCGGCGCGGACACCAGCCGCCCTGCGCCCGCGAGTTTGGAGGAAAAACAGGCTCCAGCCCTTGCTGGTCAAGCGCAGGCAGCTCCTGAAAATATAGCAAAGGCGGAGCCGGCCGCAGCTTCAGGCATGGCGTCAGGCACGTCTGCCGTGATGCCGCTGCTACAAAAAAACGCCTGCGTGGCCTGTCATGGCATGGACAGCAAGATCGTCGGGCCGGCCTTCAAGGACATCGCGAACAAATATAAGGGCCGCGCTGACGCGGTGAATTACCTGTCGGGCAAAATCAGGTCTGGCGGTCAGGGCGTCTGGGGCAGCATCCCGATGCCGCCGCAAGCATTGAGCGAAGCCGACGCCGGCAAGCTGGCGCGCTGGCTGGCTGGGCAGGCCGCGCCATGATCCTCTGTTTCAGGTGGTCCGGCTCGGGATAAACACCCTGTTCGCGCCCCGCATTTTTGTGTCCAATCGAGTCAAGTTTTTAATACGCTGAAGTTATATCCAAAGGAGCTCAGAGCATGGAACGTCGTCATTTTCTCGCCACCGGTTCAGGCGCCACTGCGCTGGCGCTGGCCGCCTCGGCCGGCCTGTCGCCAGCCCGCGCGCAAACCGCGGCGGTCTGGAATAAGGCCGCTTTTGACAGCAAGTCGCTGGCTGAAGCCGTCAAGGCGCTGGGCGGCACAGCTGCGGCGGTTGAAAGCAAGGACGTCGTCCTGCAGGCCCCCGAAATTGCGGAAAACGGCAGCGTGGTCCGCGTCGGCGCCCAGAGCAACATCGCCGGCACCACACAACTGGCCATGGTGGTCGAGAAAAACCCGAACGCGCTGGCCGCCGTGTTTGACGTTCCCGCCGGCACCGATGCCAGCGTCTCGACCAACCTGAAGATGGGGCAGTCCTCCAACGTGTACGCGCTGGCCAAGGTCGGCGACAAGTTTTTCTATGCCGTGAAGGAAGTGAAGGTCACCCTCGGCGGCTGCGGCGGTTAACGGCTACTGCGCGGCTGTGATCCGTCGTTGCGGGTCCTGTCTGGCAATCCTCACGTCCCTGAAGTACGTTCCGGTTTCCAGCTACCCGCGCCCAGGCT
>CAMLDT010000254.1 GCA_946479075.1 uncultured Polaromonas sp. | reverse complement strand
ACAGGCTGCGCATCTGGATGCGGTCCTTGGCATAAGCCAGCGCATTCTGGAAAGCCACCTCGGTCAGGCCCAGCGACTGGTTGCCGACGCCCAGGCGGGCGGCGTTCATCATCACGAACATCGCAGCCAGGCCCTTGTTGGGCTGGCCGACCAGGCTGCCGCTGGCGCCGTCCATGACGATTTGCGCCGTGGCGTTACCGTGGATGCCCATCTTGTGCTCCAGGCCGGAGCAGAAGATGCCGTTGCGCTCGCCCAGCGAGCCATCGGGCTTGACGTTGAACTTGGGCACGACAAACAGGCTGATGCCCTTGCTGCCTTTCGGCGCATCAGGCAGGCGGGCCAGCACCAGGTGCACGATGTTGTCGGCCATGTTGTGTTCACCGGCGCTGATGAAAATCTTGTTGCCGGTCAGGCGGTAGCTGCCGTCCGGCTGCGGCTCGGCCCTGGTGCGCAGCAGGCCCAGATCGGTGCCGCAATGCGGCTCGGTCAGGCACATGGTGCCGGTCCATTCGCCGCTGACCAGCTTGGGCAGGTAGAGCTTTTTCTGTTCGTCGGTGCCGTGCGCATGCAGCGCTTCATAAGCGCCGTGCGACAGGCCTGGGTACATGGTCCAGGCCTGGTTGGCGGAGTTGAGCATTTCGTACAGGCATTGGTTCAGCACAAAAGGCAGGCCCTGGCCGCCGTATTCAGGATCGCAGCTCAGTGCCGCCCAGCCGCCTTCGACATACTGCGCGTAGGCCTCCTTGAAGCCTTTCGGAGGCGTGACTTCATGCGTTTTCTGGTCGAGCTTGCAACCTTCGGTGTCGCCGCTGATGTTCAGCGGGAAAGTCACCTCGGCCGCAAATTTGCCGGCCTCTTCCAGCACCGCATTGATGGTGTCGGCATCGACATCGGCGTGTTTGGGCAAGCCCTTGAACTCGTCGGTGACCTTCAGCACTTCGTGCATCACAAATTGCATGTCGCGCAGTGGTGGGGTGTATTGAGGCATGGAGACGTCCTTTGTGGGGAAATTAAACGGAAGAAAGGGGCGTGGCGCCTTGTGCGGCGGCCAGGCTGGCGGGGCTGCCGTAACGTGCCAGGATGCTCTGGAAAGCCTGCAGGGTCCGCTCGATGGAACCCGGCGTCTTGAGAAAACGGGCCTCGTAATGCAGCGCAAGAATCAGGCCGTGGATCTCGAAGGCAATCTGGCGCTCGTCGGCGTCGGCCCGCAGGTGGCCGGCCTCCTTGGCCAGCACCACGGCGCGGTGCATCGCGGCCAGCCAGGTTTGCACCGAGGTGGCCAGCGCATCGCGCACCGGGCCGGGCCGGTCGTCAAATTCGACCGCACCACTGATAAAAATACATCCGGACTGGAGCTCGACCGCCACGCGTTTCATCCAGTTGGCAAACAGCGCCTGCACGCGGGGCAGCCCCTTGGACTCCGTCATGGCGGGATAAAAAACCTCGTCCTCAAAACGCGCGAAATATTCGCGGATGACCGAAATCTGCAGCTCCTCGCGCGAGCCGAAATGGGCAAAAACGCCCGATTTGCTCATGTGCATCACCTCGGCCAGCGCGCCAATGCTCAGGCCTTCCAGCCCGATTTGCGTCGCCAGCCCCAAAGCCGCATCCACGATGGCGGCCTTGGTCTGCTGGCCTTTCTGCAGGCCGGACAGCGCGCCGCGGCCGCCGGAGCGTACGGGTTTGGTGGAAAGTTCAGTCACGGACATGGTTCGGGTAAACGGCAAAGCTTCATTAAAAAACGAACGACCGTTCTATTTTGCCGCAAAACCAGCGCCATCAAGGAAAGCCCGGAAAAAACCGGGGCAAATAGAGGGTCGGGCCTAGGGACGGCGCGGGTAAACCCGGAGCCCTAAACGGCGCGCGCCGAGATCACGGCGGACAGCTGCAGCGGATCAAAGGGTTTGGTCAGGTGCTGGTCAAAACCCGCCGCCATGGCCTTCTGCCGGTCGTCGTCCTGGCCCCAGCCGGTGGCGGCAATCAGCAAGGGCCGCGCGCCACCCGGCTGCGCCCTGACGTGGCGGGCCACCTCATAACCGTTCATACCCGGCATGCCGATGTCCAGCACCAGCACATCGGGCTGAAGCCGGGCGGCCAGCGCCACCGCCTGCAGGCCGTCGTTGGCAATGTGCACCACGTGGCCGTCCATGCGCAGCAGTTCCGCCAGCACATCCACCGCGTCGCGGTTGTCGTCGGCCAGCAGCACGACGCGGGGACGGTCATGCGACACGGCTGTTTCAGCGGCCTGCGCGGCTTGCGCCTGCCCGGGCGACTGCAGCGGGCCGGGCAGCTTCACCGTGAAACAACTGCCCTGGCCCGGGCCCGCGCTGTAGACAGCAACGCTGCCTTCATGCAGGTCCACCAGCCCCTTGACCAGCGCCAGCCCGATGCCCAGCCCGCCTTCAGAGCGGTCCAGCGCCGATTGCTCCTGGGCGAACATCGTGAAGATGTTGCCCATGGCGGCTTCGCTCAGGCCAATGCCGCTGTCGGTCACGGCGAAAACCACGGCGCCCGGCTCCAGTGTGACGGCCAGGGTGATTTGCCCGCCGGCATCGGTGTATTTCGATGCGTTGTTCAACAGGTTGGACAGGATTTGCGCCAGCCGGACCGGATCGGCCACCAGCTGCAGCCCGGGCACCGCCACACTGGCGCTCAGCACTTGCTGCCGGGCTTCGGCCAGCGGCCTGGCGGTTTCCAGCGCGGTGTCCACCAGCTCGTCAACCAACACCGTTTCCTTCTTCAGCACCAGGCGCCGCCGGGTGATGCGGGCGATGTCGATCAGGTCATCCAGCAGATGCGCCATGTGACCCACCTGCCGGCTGATCACAGCGGTCGCATGTTCACGGGCCTGGGGCGCCACCGCCGGCGACGCCAGCAACTGGGCTGCCGTCCGGATGGGGGCCAGCGGGTTGCGCAGTTCATGCGCCAGCGTGGCCAGAAACTCGTCCTTCTGCCGGTCGGCATCCTGCAGCAGCTGCGCTGCCACGCGGATCTCCTCGATGTCGGTGGTGGTGCCGAACCAGCGCAACACCCGGCCTTCTGCATCCAGCTGCGGAACAGCACGCGCCTTGAACCAGCGGTAGGTGCCGCTGGCGCCGCGCAAGCGGTAGTCCACCTGCCACTCCTGGTTGCCGCCACGCACACGCCGCCAGGTCTGGCGCGCCAGTTCGCGGTCATCCGGGTGCAGGGAATCCAGCCAGCCATGGCCGAGCGCGCTTTCGGCCGTCTGGCCGGTGTAGATCTGCCACTGCGAATTGAAACGCTCCAGCGGCCCATCGGCCGAAGCCACCCAGGCAATGGCAGGAATGCTGTTTGAAAACGCCAGCAGGGCCTGTTGCGCCCGCTGCAGCTCGGTCACTTCGTGGCCCTGCACAAACACGCCGTTGACGGCGCCGGTGGCATCCCGCAAGGGCTGGTACACAAAATCCAGCCAGGCTTCGGTGGGCGGCGCATCACGCTCGCGATTGAGCATCAGGCGCACGGACCGGCCCACATAGGGTTCGCCGGTGGTGAACACCTGGTCCAGCAGTTTGACAAAGCCCTGCTCGACCACCTCGGGCAAGGCTTCGGCCAGGGTCTTGCCGATGACGTCGCGAAAGCCGGTCAGCTGCTCATAGGCATGGTTGGCAATCTCAAACACGTGATCGGGCCCGCGCATGATGGCGACAAACCCCGGTGCCTGGCTGAACAGCGACTGCAGCCGCTCCTGCTCGGCGCGCTGGTGGCGCTCAGCCAGCACCATGGCGGTGGTCTCGGTGCAGGCACAGAAAAATCCGGCCACGGTGCCGGTCTCGTCCCGCACCGGCGAATAGGAAAATGTGAACCAGGTGTCCTCGTCAAAACCCCGTCGGTGCATGCGCAGGTACAGGTTGTCGACAAACAGCGATTCGCCACCCATCGCGCGCCGGACCAGCGGCTCGATCTCCGTGCGGATGTCGTGCCAGACATCAAAAAAAGCCTGGCCCAGTGAATGTGGATGCTTGGCGCCAAGAATCTCGGCATAAGCATCGTTGTAAAGCATGTGCAGCGCGGGCCCCCAGGCCACGAACATGGGAAAGGCCGACCCGTGCATCAGGCTGACCACCGACTGCAAGGGTTGCGGCCACTGCCGGGGTTCGCCCAGCGGCGAGCCGGACCAGTCCTTTTCGCGCGTCAGGCGCACCGTTGGCGTGTTGCCGGAGAAAAACGGCAGGTCGGAGGCGTCGCTCATGCGCACCAGTTTACCTGCCGCCCCGCGCTGCAAGCAGCGCGGAAAGCCTCAGAGCTTGAAGGGCACCACCACCTGGCGCTGCTCGCCCAGGCCTTCGATGCCCAGCGTCATGACATCGCCTTTTTTCAGGTACAGCGGCGGCTTCATGCCCAGGCCGACGCCGGGTGGCGTGCCGGTGGTGATCACGTCGCCGGGCATGAGGGTCATGAACTGGCTGCAGTAGCTGACGATCTTGGCGATGCTGAAAATCATGGTTTTGGTGTTGCCGGTCTGCATGCGCTTGCCATTGAGGTCCAGCCACATGGAGAGCTTTTGCGGATTCGGCACCTCGTCGCGCGTCACCAGCCAGGGGCCCAGCGGGCCGAAGGTGTCGCAGCCCTTGCCCTTGTCCCAGGTGCCGCCGCG
>CAMLDT010000253.1 GCA_946479075.1 uncultured Polaromonas sp. | reverse complement strand
TGTATATTTGATCTTTGTTTTTTCACCTTTTTTGATTCACAACAGGAGACAACATGACATCGAGTTTTGACATCAAGGCATCCCGCAGGGATGTGCTGCGCGCCGCCGCGGCGGGCGCCGCTGCATTTTCGCTGGGCAGCCATGCGCAGTCGACGTGGCCCACCAAGCCTGTCACCATGATCGTG
Source organism: uncultured Polaromonas sp. (assembly GCA_946479075.1). Next base: position 4,439 of record CAMLDT010000253.1, on the reverse strand, counting down.
CCCTTTCCCGCAGGTGGCGGTACGGACGCGTTTGCGCGACCGATGTCGGCTCAGTTTGCGCGGCTGACCGGCAAGCAACTCATCATCGACAACCGCGGTGGGGCCGGTGGCACGCTGGGCGCCGGCATTGCCGCCAAGGCTGCGCCCGATGGCTACACCCTGTTCATGGGTGCGGTGCACCACACCATTGCGCCCAGTATGTATCCCAAGCTGGACTACGACCTTGAAAAAGACATGGTGCCGCTGATCCTGGTGGCCAGCGTGCCGCAGGTGGTGGTGATCAATCCGCAGAAGCTGCGGGTCGCCAACTTCAAGGAATTCCTGGACTACGCGCGCGCCAATCCCGGCAAGCTCAACTACGGCTCGGCTGGCGCCGGAACCTCCCATCACCTGGCTGGCGAGCTGTTCAAGCAGCAGACCAAAACCTTCATCACGCACATTCCCTACCGCGGCGCCGGACCGGCCCTGCAGGGCCTGATCGCGGGTGACGTCGAGATGATGTTTGACGGTCTCGGTTCGTCGGCCTCGCACATTGCAGGCGGCCGCATCAAGGCGCTGATGGTGGCGGGCAACAAACGCAACCCGGCCATTCCCGATGTTCCGAGCGCAACGGAAATGGGCTTGCCCGACTACAACGTCACCACCTGGTACGGTGTGTGGGGCCCCAGGGGCATGCCCGCTGACGCGCAGGCCCGCGCCATTGAAGAGATCCGCAAGGCCTGCACCACCGATGAAGCCAAAGCCGTGTGGGCACGCCAGGGTGCCGAATTCTCCGGCTTGAGCGGCCCGCAGTTCGGCAGCTTCGTCAGCGCCGAGATCAAGAAGTGGACCCAGGTGGTCAAGGCTTCCGGCGCCAAGCTCGACTGAAATGGCCCCCCCGCTTTTCACTCCGTGTCACAGGCAGCCCTCCCAGGGGGCGGCTCCGCCATGTGGCGGCGCGGCGGTGGATCGCATCTTTGCCTCTGCCGGCGTGTCTGCATGACGGGACAGGTCAGGCTGACCATCGCTGATTCGGTCGCGCGGGTCACCCTGTCCTTTCCCGGCAAACTCAATGCCATGTCACGGGCCATGTGGCAGGAGCTGCGCGAGGTATTCGAGCGCCTCCAGCAGGATGCGGCCCTGCGTTGCGTGGTGCTGGCGGGGGAGGGCGGCAACTTCTGCGCCGGCGGCGATATTTCCGAATACGCCGCTTTCCGCTTCGAGGAAGCCACCTTGCGCCAGTTTCACGACGAGCTGGTCTGGGGTGGCATGAAAGCCGTGCTCGACTGCGAGGTGCCCGTGATTGCGCAGCTGGAGGGTGCGTGCATGGGCGCCGGCGTGGAGCTCGCCAGCTGCTGCGATTTGCGGCTGGCCGGCGCGTCGGCGAAGTTTGGCGCACCGATTGCCAGGCTGGGGTTTCCGATGGCGCCGCGTGAACTGGCGCTGGTGATGTGTGCCGCAGGCGAACTCAGTGCGCGCGAGATGCTGCTGGCGGCCGCGGTGCTGGATGCGCCGACACTGGCGCAGCGGGGCTTTCTCAACCGCGTGGTGCCGGATGCGCAGCTGGGCGACGAAGTGGCGGCAAGCGTCAGGCAAATCATCAGCCTCGCGCCGCAGGCGGCACGCCTGAATAAACAGTCTTTTAGGGCTCTGGCCCACGTCCAGCGGGCGCTGGCAGCTACTGATTTGATAGCAAATGCTTATGCCTATGCGGCTTCAAGCGAACACCGCGAAGGTGTCACCGCCTTTGTCGACAAGCGCTCCCCGCGGTTTTGACGGCCACTTTCTTACGTCTTGATACCTTTCTTTTTCCTTTTTTTGATGTCGACAGCCCAGGTGCTCCACCCATGAAGAACAACAATCTGTATGCCGCCCTGCGTGCGGCTTTCCCCGAGGATCTCGACACCATTGCGGTGGAGACCGACAACGGCCTGTATTACTCGTGGCGCGATCTGGAACGTGGCACCGCCATGCTGGCCAACCTGCTCAAATCCCTGCAGTTGCCCGACGGAGCGCGGGTGGCGGTGCAGGTCGAAAAGTCGGTCGAGGCCATGATGCTGTACCTGGCCACGCTGCGCGCCGGCTACGTCTTTTTGCCGCTGAACACGGCCTACCAGAGTGCCGAGATGGAGTATTTCATCGGCAACGCCGAGCCCTCGGTGGTGGTGTGCAGCCGCAAGAACTTCGGCTGGGTCAGCAAGATTGCCTTCCAGCGGGGCACGTACAACGTCTTCAGCCTGGACGACAACCGCACCGGCTCCCTGCTGGACCGCGCTGCGCAGTGCAGTGACCGCCACGAGGTGGTGCTGCGCAAGGCTGATGACCTCGCCGCCATCCTCTACACCAGCGGAACCACCGGGCGCAGCAAGGGCGCCATGCTGTCGCACGGCAACATGCTGAGCAACGCGCTGGTGCTCAAGGACTACTGGGGCTGGACGGCGACCGGAGGGCCCGAAGGCCGTGGCGACGTGCTGATCCACGCGCTGCCGATTTTCCATGTGCATGGCTTGTTCGTCGCTATCCACGGCGCGCTGATCAACGGCAGCAAGATGATCTGGCTGTCGAAATTCGATCCGAAGCTGGTGGTTGAAAAGTTGCCTGAAGCTACGGTGTTCATGGGGGTGCCCACACTGTATGTGCGACTGCTGGCCGAGCCTGGTCTCACGCGCGAGACCTGCAAAAACATGCGGCTGTTTGTCGCCGGCTCCGCGCCGCTGCTGATCGAAACCTTCAAGGCCTGGCAGGAACGCACCGGCCACACGATTCTTGAGCGCTACGGCATGAGCGAGACTGCCATGCTGACCTCCAATCCCTATGACGGCGAGCGCCGCGGCGGCACCGTCGGTTTTGCATTGCCGGGCGTCACGCTGCGCGTGCAGGGTGATGGCGGCCAGGCCCTGCCGGCCGGCGAGGTCGGCGGTATCGAGGTCAAGGGCCCCAACGTGTTCCAGGGCTACTGGCGCATGCCTGAAAAAACGAAGGAAGAGTTCACCGCCGACGGCTTCTTCAAGACCGGCGACGTCGGCAAGATCGACGAGCGCGGTTACATCCACATCGTCGGCCGCAGCAAGGACCTGATCATCAGCGGCGGCTACAACGTTTATCCGGCCGAGATCGAGGGCTACATCAACGACATGCCTGGCGTCGCTGAAAGCGCGGTGGTGGGCGTGCCGCATCCTGATTTCGGCGAGGTTGGCGTGGCCATCGTGATCCCCAAACCCGGCAGCACACTGGACGGCGAGGCCATCATCGCGGCGCTGAAAGCGGGCCTGGCCAACTTCAAGATCCCGAAGCGCTGTTTTGTGGTCGCCGAGCTTCCACGAAACACCATGGGCAAGGTGCAGAAAAACCTGCTGCGCGAGCAGTACAAGGCGCTGTTCGCAGGCTGAAGAAAGTGCCTGGCTTTAGCTGCCTGCCCGTTCCGGCAGCGTGGCCAGCACCACGCCGGCCAGCGCCAGCGCAAACGCCGCGAACTGCGCCGCGCCCATGGTCTCACCGAGCACCAGCACACCCACCAGCGCGGCGCTGATGGGCAGCATCACGGTGAACACCCCGGCGCGGCTGGCCGGCACGCCCTTCAGCCCGGTCATCCACAGCCACACGGTCCAGACACTGGCCGCCAGCGCATAAAACAGCAGCAGCAACCAGATGCCCGGAGTCACTGCCGCGAAATCGAAGTGCCAGGCCAGCCACAGGCCCATGGGCGTGACCAGCACAAAACCCCAGAGGTTGATCAGCGCAGTGATGCGTTTGGCGCCGAGAACGCCGGTGAGCCTTTTGCCGATCACCGCATAGGCGGCTTCGCAAAACACGGCGCACATCAACAGCAGGTTGCCCAGCCCTCTGCTGTTTGAAGCCAAATCGGGCTCCAGCCCTTGTGTGGCGGGCGCAGGCAGCTCTGTTTTTGATAGCGAAACCAGCGCAATGCCCAGCACGGCGCAACCCACCGCCAGTCCCACGCGCAGGCTGATGCGTTCCCGCAGAAAGACCCAGCTCAGCACCGCCACCACTGCAGGAATTGCCGCCATGATGACGCCGGCCGCCACCGCGCCCGACAAGCTGACGCCGTACAGCATGCAGATCGAAAAGAGGAAGTTGCCAAGAAACGATTCGAGGAACACCAGTTGCCGGGTCCGGCGCGTCATGGGTGCTTCACCGGCGGGTTTTTTAAGCCAGTGCAGCATCGCCGCGCCGCCGATGCCGAAACGCAGCCAGGCCAGCAAAAAGACCGGGAAGATGGCGACCAGCGGCCTGGACAGCGCCACATAGCTGCCGACCAGCGACATGCTGAGGGCAAGGCAGGCGCAGGCCAGGAGACGGTTCATGGCAAAAGGAGTTTCTTCGGAGGGAAAGGCGCCGGCACGGCAAGCGCCTGCAACAATGAACGGAAATCATGCCTCAATTCCGATCTCAATTCCGATCTGACCCAGTGACCGCTGCCGCTGCCCGCCACGTCTTTG
>CAMLDT010000252.1 GCA_946479075.1 uncultured Polaromonas sp. | reverse complement strand
AAGGCCCCCAGTCGCAGCTCTTGGCCTTGATGCCGAAGCCCTTGGACGAATAACCCTCCTCCAGCAACTGGATGCCGGCCGGGGTGGCGCAGCGCGAGATCACGATGCGTTCGTATTCGTTGACGACCGACTGGATCGCCAGCCCGTGCGAGGGGTGGATACCGGCGCGCTCAAGGATGGCGCCGGTCTGGCCAGGGACTTTCCAGATGTCCGATTGGGTGATTTTTGGCATGGAGTGTCCGCTTCGGCTGTGGCATAGGTGCTTGCGGTTCTAACCATGGGGTTCTGCAAAGTCAAGTGTGCCGAAAGACTGTATGCCGGCCATCGTGAGACCGGCACAGGCTCAGCATTTATGAAGAGAATGTGGCCTCAGCCCTTGCCAGCTGGGCGCAACCAGCTATCAATAAAATAGCAACTGAAGCGCTTTGAGGATTTTTTGCAGCCAGACCTTTGTCGCCGTCAGGGTACGGCAGGACTGAGACGCTGCATCCAGAAGCTGCCGCCATGGCCAAGCGCCGGGCAGCGCGGAAACACCGCGCTCACCGCCTCGGGATGGCGGCTCAGCATGTAATGGGCCATCCACACCACGCGCCACTGGCTGTTGAACATCAGGAAGCCGTGCAGCAGGTACTGCTCGCTCCAGCTGCGTTCCTCGTCCAGCACCCAGGGCTTGGGATATTCGTCGGGCAAAAAGATGTCGTGCAGGTGCACATACACACCCGGCTTCAGGCGCGGTAACACCTCGAAGAACAACAGGTTGACATCGCTGCCGGTCTTGCAGACATGCGAGGAATCGATGAACAGCACATCGCCGCTTTCGAGCTGGTCGAACAGCGACAGGTCCACATCCTGGAGGCGCGAGCTCAGCAGCCGTGTGATCCCTTGGACACCGGCCACCAGGAAGTCGCGCGGATAGGGCTCGATGCAAGTGATGTCGATGCGATTGCCGAGCCGCCGGTTTGCGTCGGCCATGACCAGTGACGAAAAGCCCGAGCCGACCTCGATCACGCGCCGGGGTTTGAACAGGCACAGCGCGCCGAACAGAAATTCGGCATCCAGCACCGGAAACATGCCGTTCATGTAGTAGTAGCGGTCAGGCTCCAGCGGTGCATCAACCGGGTAGTCCAGATTTGCCAGGTGCGGCTTCAGGCTGTGCAGCAGCGCCAGTTGCTCCGGTATCTGCATGTCCACCCCCGACAGGCTGGGGCGCGGGGCCCAGATCTGCTCCGCGCGCCGCTTCAAGTCGTCGGAGTCGGGAATCGCGGAATAGTAGTGACCGGCCGGAAAGCCCATGCGTTCTCCTGTTGGAGCAATTGTAAGATTCAGGACTGTTTGCCCTCCCCACTCCCGCCTGCACGTATGTACATAGCCCCCCGCACCGTCGAGCTCGAAGATTGCGACTTCTACCATTCCTTCTCGCTGGCCGGAGGGGATGTCGTTGGTCAATGGGACTTGCGTGACAACTGGAAGCCCTACCTCGGGCATGTTGATTTTGCCGGCCGGTCGGTGCTCGAAGTCGGGCCCGCCAGCGGCTTTCTGTCCTTTTGCATGGAACGCGAGGGCGCGCAAGTCACGGCGCTGGAGCCTCCGATGTCCCATCTCTGGGACGTTGTCCCGTCACAGGGCGTGGACCTCGCCGCATGGCGCGCCGGGTTCTCGAAAGGCATAAAGCGCGTGCGCAATTCCTTCTGGTACGCCCATGCGGAGATGAAGTCTGCTGTCCGCATGGTGGAAGCCGATCCGTACAACATTCCCGACCAGATCGGTGAATTTGACGTTGGCGTGCTGGCCGCGGTGCTTCTGCACTGCAGGCGTCCGTTTGACCTGCTGGAAAGCGTGGCAGGACGGACACGCCGCACCATCATCGTCACCGAGGTTTACAACGCGTCTATCGGGAAACAAGCCGCCTGCGCCTTCCTGCCGCACCGCGGCGTCGATCAGGTGCACACCTGGTGGCACTTCAGTCCGCAGTTTTTTATCTCGGCACTCGGGCTGCTGGGTTTTACTGAAACGAGAGTCGTGTTTCATGCCCAGCCGCAACCGGCAACCGGCGGTCATCCGGTCGAGCTGTTCACCGTTGTCGGAGAAAGACCTACCGGTGGCTGAAACCCGGTTGCCCGCGAAGCTGGACGCCACCTGGGGCGACCCGGACACCTGGGTGGCGAATGGCCAGCACTGGACACACCTGGACGCCATTCATCGCCTGATCAATCGGCGTGTCAGCGGCGACCCGGCGATCAAGCCGCTGGCCTGGTTCGGCAAACACCTGGCCGATGCGGGCTGTTGGCCGCTGCACCGGGTCCTCGTGCTGGGTTGTGGGCCAGGCCATCTAGAGCGCGAACTGCATCAAATGGGTCTGGCGCGTGAGATCGTGGCTTTCGACCTGTCGCCCAAGGTTCTGGACGTGGCCCGAAGCAACGCCGCCGGCATCAGCGCGATCAGCCATGTGCTGGCCAGCATGGATGACCTGCCGGTGGGTCAAGCCCCGTTCCTGCCCGGCAGTTTCGATGCGGTGCTGGGGGTCTCCAGCGTTCACCATTGTTCTCAACTTCAACAGCTGTACGCTGCCGTGACCCAGCTTCTCACGCCGGATGGCTGGTTCTATCTGGACGAATATGTGGGGCCGAACCGTTTCCAGTATTCGAGCCGGCATCTGGACCAAGTCGCAGCAGTGGCCGAACTGCTGCCGGACCGGCTGCTCACCACCGTGGGCGGCGTGGTCAAACGCGACTTTCGCGCGCCCACGGTGGACGAGGTGATCGCGGTGGATCCGAGCGAGGCGGTGCACTCGTCAGGCATTCTGCCGCTGCTGCCCGAGTTTTTCGAGGTACTGGCCGAGCGCCCGTATGGGGGTTCGCTGCTGCATGTGCTGCTGGCCGACGTGGCGCAGAATTTTCACGCGGCAGAAGCCAAGCTCTGGCTGCAGGCGATGATTGATGCTGAAGACGACCTGGACAGGCAGGGCCAGCTTGAGCATCACTTCTGTTGCGTGATCGCGCAGCAGCGCCGTTCCACAGGCCCTTAAGTCACTGGGGCCGATCTGGCGGCGCCGCCAGCACGCGGCGCAGCGTGTGGGCAAACCGGTCGGGGTCATAACGCCCCGCGCATTGGTTCCAGCCCGCCTCTTGCTGCCGCTGCCAGGCGGTGTCGTCGCCGAGCAATGCAATGATGGCCGAGGCAAAACGCTGCGCGTCCTTTGCACCCCGGATGTCCACGCCGTCGCGCCAGCCGAGTTGCCGCACCAGCAGCGCCGACGCGACGGTGGGCACGCCGCTGCACACGGCCTCGATCACCTTGGCCGGCACGCCACCGGCAAAACGCACAGGCGCCACAAACACCCGGGCGGCATCGTAATGCGGCTCCAGCAGCTCCTGCGGCCCCAGCACGTGGATGTCGGCACCCGCCATGGCCGCCACCTTGTGCGAGCTGCACACACCCACCACCGACAGCACTGGCGGGCGGGTCAGGCGCGTGCGCAGCAAGGGCATCACCTCACGAATGAACCATAACAAGCCGTCCTCATTCGGCGTGTCCGGGTGCAGCGCGCCGACAAACAGCAGGCCCTGCCGCTGGCCTGTACCAGGGGCATTGCGGCGCACCGCCATGCTGTGGCTCAGGACGTGGGTGCGGTGGCCTGCGGTTTCAAAATAGCTGGCGTCGCGGCCCGACACCACCAGCACGTCGCTGGCGTCCGCGGCCAACGCGATCTCGGCGCTGACCCTGTCATGCGCTGCGGCGTGTGACAGCGGGCGCCTCTGCACGCCGGCCATGGCGATCTCGCGCAGCGCAAACAGCGCCTCGGCGTCATAAACCAGGCGCATGCCGGCAAACAGGTCGGGCCGGCGCAAACGCAGGGGCTGGATGGCCTGCAGATTGGGCGGGCGGCTGACCTGCAGCACGTCATAGACGCCTCGCCGGCTCTCCAGAAACTTCTCCAGCCCGGCCAGACCGTGCCCCATGGCCACTTCAACGCTTTGCGGCAGGGATGCATACACAGCACGCCAGTCGTCGAACAGCGTCCACAACGGAAACAGCGTCACCGGCCAGCCGTCGAGTGCCTGCAGCATCAGCCGGGCCCGTGGCAGGCCACCGCCCTTGAACATGTGCGGCACTTCGTTGTCGATCACCAGAATGCGCGGGCGACGTGGGCGGTCTTCGGGTGAGCGCCAGCGGTCACCCTCCAGCGATTGCGGCTGGAGGCTGGGCTGGTCTTTGAGCCATTCGCTGTAGCGGCTGCAAAACAATTCGCGGTTGTGTTCGATCAGCAGCCTGGCACTGTCGCCCGTCGCGCTGCCCCACTCCAGATGCTCCAGCACCACCGTGGGCTCGTACACCACGCGCAGGCCGGCCTGCCAGACGCGCAAACAGTAATCGGTGTCTTCGTAATACGCCGGTACAAAAGCTTCATCAAATCCGCCCAGCCTGTGCCACAGCGCAAGTGGAGTGACCAAAAACACCCCCGAGACATAGTCCGTTGACCGGCTGGCGCGCGCGGCGTGGCAGAAGGGATCTTCGCGGCGGCCGATACCGACGGTCAGACCATTGCTGAAAATCGCGTTGCCTGCTTCCTGCAACCCGCCGTCCGTCAAAACCACCCGCCCGCCCCACACCCCGGGACCCGGGTGCCGCGGGAACGCCAGGCGGGGCCGGGGAAGCGCGGCGTCCGGCCGGGTGGGGGGGGGGGTGGGGAACACC
>CAMLDT010000251.1 GCA_946479075.1 uncultured Polaromonas sp. | reverse complement strand
CCCAGATCGAGAATCAGCAAATCGAATTCGGTGTTGGTCAGCAGCGCGGCATCGGCTTCGGTGCCGCTGGCCACGTGGTCGGCCGCCGCCCCCGAGGCGCGCAGTGTGCGCAGCAGGCCGTCGGCCAGGACCTGGTCATCTTCGGCAATCAGGATGCGCATGCTTGTCTCCGAAAGGGTGGCGGCGTGTGGCGTGCCGTTTGTTGTGCTGCCTGAGTATGGATTTTAGGCGCTGTGGCCCCCGGAGGGCAGAGAGCGTGCGCAGTGCGGGGCCGTGGGAGCCAGGTTCAGCCGGCGTAGGCTTCCAGGCCCAGCGCGACGACCGTGGCGACATCGGTGCCGACGGCCTGGCGGAATTCTTCTTCGGCCTGGCCGACGGCTGTGCGAAAGGCCTGCAGCCAGTGCAGGCCGGACGCGGTGAACCTCACCACCCGGGCGCGTTTGTCGTGCGGGTCGGGCTCGCGCGTGACCAGGCCCCAGGCTTCGCACTGGTCCACCAGGTCACCCATGGCCTGTTTGCTCATGCCCGCACTCTGGGCCAGGTCGGTCAGGCGTGAGCCGCCCACCGCCAGATGGCGCGTGATGTGGATGTGCGCCGCACCGACCTGGGCACGCGCGGCCAGGTTCGACAGCGCCAGCGGCACGTCCACATTGCGCGCCATCAGCACCAGCACGCGCTCGTCAAAACGCCGCAGCGCGTGGCCCAGCAGGCGCCCCAGGTGCGTCAGGCGCCAGTTTTCCTCGTCGGCAGGCGGGCTGGTTAAAGGGATGACGGGGCTGGAATCCATGCCCGGATGATAACCAGAATTAATCAGGCAAACTGACTAAAAATGGGGTTTACTTATTGATATGTCGCTCATAAAGTACTGGTCATGCACTCAGTACTGTGATTAAAAGCAGGCTGAATCCAAGCCCAAGTTTCCCCACTGACATTCAAGGAGTTTTCCATGGACATGCCGAACAAGACCAATCCCGCCCTGAACAGCGAAAAAGCCAAGGCCCTGCAAGCGGCCCTGGCCCAGATCGAAAAGCAGTTCGGCAAAGGCACCATCATGAAGCTGGGCGCTGGCGAGGTGATCGAGGACATCCAGGTGGTCTCCACCGGCTCGCTGGGCCTGGACATCGCCCTGGGCGTGGGCGGCTTGCCGCGCGGCCGCGTGGTTGAAATTTACGGTCCGGAATCCTCGGGCAAAACCACCCTGACCCTGCAGGTGATTGCCGAAATGCAGAAACTCGGCGGCACCTGCGCTTTTGTCGATGCCGAACACGCGCTGGACATCCAGTACGCCCAAAGACTGGGCGTCAACCTGCAGGACCTCCTGATCAGCCAGCCCGATACCGGTGAGCAGGCGCTGGAAATCGTCGATTCGCTGACCCGCTCCGGCGCGGTCGACCTGATCGTGGTCGATTCGGTGGCGGCGCTCACGCCCAAGGCTGAGCTCGAAGGCGAAATGGGCGACTCGCTGCCCGGCCTGCAGGCCCGCCTGATGAGCCAGGCGCTGCGCAAGCTGACGGCCCATATCAAGAAGGCCAACTGCATGGTCATCTTCATCAACCAGATCCGCATGAAGATCGGCGTGATGTTCGGCAGCCCCGAAACCACCACCGGCGGCAATGCGCTGAAGTTCTACGCCTCGGTGCGCCTGGACATCCGTCGTATCGGCTCGATCAAGAAGGGCGAGGAAGTCGTCGGCAACGAAACCCGGGTCAAGGTGGTGAAAAACAAGGTGGCTTCACCGTTCAAGATGGCGGAGTTCGACATCCTCTACGGCGAAGGCATCAGCCGGCTGGGTGAGGTGTTGGACCTCGGCGTGGCCGGCCACATCGTCGAAAAAGCCGGCGCCTGGTATGCCTTCAACGGCGAAAAAATCGGCCAGGGCCGCGACAACTCGCGCGAGTTCCTGAAAGAAAACCCGGAACTCGCCATCGAGATCGAAAACAAGGTCCGTGAGTCGCTGGGCATCCCGCTGATTCAGGATGCGGTGGGCGGCAAGCCGGAAAAGGCTGAAAAAGCCGACAAGCTGGACAAAGCCGAAAAAGCCCCCAAAGCCGCCACTGTTGGATAAACCGGGACGGGTTCGCTGGTTGGAGCATCAAATTGGCCTCCAGCCCCCGTCCAGTAAGCATGAACAGCTATCAAAACCGTAGCGATCAAGAGTCGGAACCCCACGGGGCGGTGAACAAGGCCGCGTCGGGTTTCGGCCTGTCGCTCAAGGGCCGGGCCTTGCGCTACCTGGCCGCGCGGGAGCATTCACGCGCCGAGCTGGAGCGCAAGCTGGCCGCCCATGCCGAATCGCCAGAACAACTGGCGCTGGTGCTGGATGAACTGCAGGCCAAGGACTTCATCAGCGAGGCCCGGGTTGTAGAGTCGGTGATCAACCGCCGCGCCGGCCGTTTTGGCGCGGCGCGTATCCGCCACGAACTGCAGGGCAAGGGCCTGGCGCCGGAAGCCGTGGCCGACGCCGTCAACGGCCTGAAGGCCAGCGAGGCCGAGCGTGCCCGCGAGGTCTGGCGCAAGAAATTTGGTGAACCCGCAGCAGACGCCGCCGCGCGCGGCAAGCAGATGAGGTTTCTGGCGGCGCGCGGTTTCGGCTCGGAAGCGATTCGCCGCGTGGTGTCGCAGGCCGAAGACGATTAGCCGGACCCGCCTCGAACCATCAGTAAAAGTGTCTCCCGCCCTTAACTGGCGGGACTTGGCTGCTATTAATCCAGTAGCAGCTCAAAGTCCCAGCATCAGCTGAAGGTTTTGCACGGCGGCGCCGGATGCGCCCTTGCCGAGGTTGTCCAGCCGGGCAATCAGCACGGCGTGGCGGAATTCCTCGTTGCCGAACACCCGTATTTCCATCTTGTTGGTGTCGTTGAGCGCCAGCGCGTCAATTGAGGTGGAATCCCCGACCGGCTCGACCGTGACCCAGGGGCTGCCAGCGTAGTGGCGAGCCAGCACGTCCTGCAGCTGGGCTGCCGTTGGCCGGCCGGGCAGCAGGTCCAGGTGCAGCGGCAGTTGCACCAGCATGCCCTGCTTGAAATTGCCGACCGACGGCGTGAACACCGGGCGCCGCGTCAAGCCCGTGTATTTCATGATTTCCGGCAGATGCTTGTGCTTGAGGTTCAGGCCGTAGATCTGGAACAGCGGTGCTTTGCCGCTTTCGTAGTCCTCGATCATGGTCCGGCCGCCCCCCGAGTAGCCGCTGACCGCCGGGATGGCCAGCGGGTAGTCCTTGGGCAACAAGCCCGCGTCAACCAGCGGGCGGATCAGGGCGATGGCGCCGGTGGAGTAACAACCGGGATTGGCGACCCGGTCGGCCTTGGCCACCGCGTCGCGCTGGCCGGCCGCCAGTTCAGGAAAGCCGAACACCCAGCCGGGCGCGGTGCGGTGCGCGGTCGAGGCATCGATGATCTTCGGGCCCTGGTTGCCGCTGGTGCGCGCCAGGTCGTCGATCATGGCGACGGACTCGCGCGCCGCGTCGTCGTGCAGGCAGAGCACCACCAGATCCACCGTGCCCATCAAGGCGCGCTTGGCTGCCGCATCCTTGCGCAGCTCGGGCGCGATGCTGACCAGTTCGATGGCGGGCATGGCTTGCAGGCGCTCCCGGATCTGCAGACCCGTGGTTCCCGCTTCGCCGTCGATAAAGACCTTGGCCATGTGGCTTTCTTCCTGTCAAAAATACGTGCAAATCGCCCGTCAGGCGCGCACAAGAATTGTGCATCGCAACATGATACAGTTCTGCGCTGCTGCCTGCAGTGATCGAAGGCGTTACATTTTGGTGAATTCTGCGGACTGTGGCAGATCAACATCAACCCCGCGAACGTCCCTTTTTTTACCGACTCCTGGAAGTAATTTTCATGAAAATTCACGAATACCAAGGCAAGGAAATCTTGCGCAACTTTGGTGTCCCCACGCCACGTGGCATACCGGCCTTCACGGTGCAGGAAGCTGTTGAAGCCGCCCAGAAGCTGGGCGGCCCGGTCTGGGTGGTCAAGGCCCAGATCCATGCCGGCGGACGCGGCAAGGGCGGTGGCGTGAAAGTTGCCAAAACGATTGAAGACGTCAAACGCATCGCTGGCGAAATCCTCGGCATGCAGCTCAAGACGCACCAGACTGGCCCCGAAGGCCAGAAGGTTCGCCGCCTCTACATCGAAGACGGCGCCGACATCAACAAGGAATACTATGTGTCGCTGGTCACTGACCGCGGCACCCAGAAGGTCGCCTTCATCGCATCAAGCGAAGGCGGCATGGACATCGAGGAAGTGGCCCATTCCACGCCCGAAAAAATCATCACCGAATTCATCGATCCGCTGACGGGCCTCGGCGAAGAGCAGGCCAAAAAGATCGCCAGCGGCATCGGCCTGCCGGCCGAATCGACCGCCCAGGCTGTCGAGATCTTCCAGAAGCTCTACAAGTGCTACATGGACACCGACGCCTCGCTGGTGGAAATCAATCCGCTGAACCGCGACAGCAAGAACAAACTCATGGCGCTCGATGCCAAGTTCAACTTTGACTCGAACGCGCTGTTCCGCCACCCCGAAATCGTGGCTCTGCGCGATCTGGACGAAGAAGACCCGGCCGAAGTCGAAGCTTCCAAGTTCGACCTCGCCTACATCTCCCTGGACGGCAACATCGGCTGCCTGGTCAACGGCGCCGGGCTGGCGATGGCGACCATGGACACCATCAAGCTGTTCGGCGGCGAGCCGGCCAACTTCCTGG
>CAMLDT010000250.1 GCA_946479075.1 uncultured Polaromonas sp. | reverse complement strand
TGAAGGTGTTGCAGATGCCGATGACGGGCCGGCCGTCGAACTGGTCGTGCGGCACACCTTTGCCCTTGACCCAGCTGCGGTAGGCAAAGCCGTCGCGGTCCTGGCGGCCAAACCACTGCTGGCTGCGTAATTCGGAAGGTTTCTTTTTGGGACGGGTGGGGTCGGTCATAGGGTAAATCCGGAAGTGTTAAACGTATTATCGTCATACCATTGCGGCCGTTTCCTCAGTGAAAACCATGATTAAAAACGTCCACGGAAATACAGTTGATCACCTCGGCGAAGCCATCGTCGCAGGGCGTTACGCCGTGGGTTCGTCGATTCCCCCGGAGCCTGTGCTGTGCCGGGAGCTGGGGGTCAGCCGTACCGTGGTGCGCGAGGCCGTGAAGTCGCTGATTGCCAAGGGGCTGATCACCACCGGGCCCAAGGTGGGCACCCGCGTGTTGTCCGAGGACCACTGGAACTGGTTCGACCCCGACGTCATCATCTGGCAATCGAAGGTGGGGCTGACGCCCGAGTTTTTGCGCGACCTGCAGGACTTGCGGCGCGTGGTTGAGCCTGCTGCGATGCGGCTGGCCGCCGAACGCGCCACCGCCCAGGACATTGCAGAGGTCGAATCCGCCTATGCCGGCATGAAACACGCGGTGGAAGAGGGCGGCGACTACGTGACCCATGACCTGCGCTTTCACCAGGGCCTGCTGCGCGCCAGCCGCAACCGCATGCTGGTGCAGATGAGCAAGGTGCTGGGCGCGCTGTTGCGCACCAGCTTTGAAATTTCCACCCGCCGCAAGGACGGACCGGTGCACTCGCTGCCGCTGCATCGCGCGGTGCTTGATGCAGTGATCGCCCACCAGCCCGACGAAGCGGAAACCGCCATCCGGGTGCTGATTGATGGCGCCAAGGAAGACATCGAGGAAGTGCTGGCCTCGCGCCGGCGGCTTCCCGTGCTGGGCGGCCCGGCACGGCAGCTCAAGGCTGCCTGAATCACACGCAAGACAAACAAGGAGACGCGGGTGCAAAAAGCTGTCGATACCTCGATTCGCTGGTTCTACAAGCTGCTGGAACTGCTGGTGGTGGTCTGCATGGTGGCCATGGTGGCCATGGTGTTTGGCAATGTGGTGCTGCGCTACGCTTTCAATTCCGGCATTTCGGTGTCGGACGAGATGTCGCGCTATTTTTTCATCTGGCTGACCTACATCGGCGCCATGCTGGCCATGTACGAAGGCGGGCATCTGGGCGTGGACACCCTGGTCAAGCACCTGCCGGTTCTCGGCAAGAAATTCTGCCTGTTCCTGAGTGAGGCGCTGATGCTGTTTTGCAATGTGCTGTTCTTCATGGGCACCTTCGAGATGCATGAGCTGCAGGTCAGCAATATCTCGCCGGTTGTGGGTATTTCCATGATCTGGATTTACGGCATTGGCTACATCGTCAGCGTGGTGATGGGCACCATCAATCTGAATGTGCTGTTCAGGCTGGTCACCGGACGCATCAGGGATGACGAACTGGTGCAGGTGATTGAGACCGAAGGCCTCGCCGATGTGGAAAAACAAATTCAGGGAAGCAAGGCATGATCCTTCGACAAGCTCAGGACACACGGGATGAAGCAGGCGCAAGGGGCACTTCACCATGACCGTCACCGTATTTATCCTCAGTCTGCTCGCCGCCATGGCCATCGGCATGCCGATTGCCTACGCGCTGCTGGTCTGCGGCGTCTCGCTGATGGGGTTTCTGGCCGCCACCAGCGGCCTCGTGCCTTTCGATAGCCAGATCCTGGCCCAGCGGTTTGTGGACGGGGCGGACAACTTCCCGCTGCTGGCCGTGCCGTTTTTCCTGCTGGCCGGCGAGTTCATGAACGCCGGCGGCATCAGCCGCCGCATTGTCAATCTCGCCATGGCCTGGGTCGGCCATTACCGGGGCGGCCTCGGTTATGTCACGGTGATTGCCGCAGTCATCATGGCTTCGCTGTCCGGTTCGGCGATTGCTGACACCGCTGCGCTGGCGGCGCTGCTGGTTCCCATGATGCGGGCCGCTGGCTACAACGTCGGCCGCGCCTCCGGGCTGATCGCTTCGGGGGGCATCATTGCGCCGGTGATTCCGCCGTCCATCGGCCTGATCATTTTTGGTGTGGCGGGCAACGTGTCCATCACGAAACTGTTTTTGGCCGGTATCGTGCCTGGGATCCTGATGGGCGCGGCCATCGGCCTGACCTGGTGGTGGATTGCGCGCAAGGAAAACGTGCCACCCGCTCCCAAACTCTCCATGGCCGGCCGCCTGCACATCACGGCCGAAGGCGGTTTTGCGCTGACCTTGCCGATTGTCATCATCGGTGGCATGAAGTTCGGCATCTTCACGCCGACCGAAGCGGCGGTGGTGGCGGCGGTTTACAGCTTTGTGGTCGGCATGTTCATCTACCGGGAGCTGAAGTGGTCAGAGCTCTACGGCCTGATCCTGGCGGCAGGCAAGACCACAGCCGTGGTGATGTTCCTGGTGGCCGCGGCCATGGTCAGCGCCTGGCTGATCACCGTGGCCAACATCCCGACCGAGGTCGCAGGCCTGATGGCGCCTTTCATGGGCAGCAAGATTTTGCTGATGCTGGTGATGATGGTGCTGATCGTGGTGGTGGGCACGGCACTGGATTTCACGCCCACGGTGCTGATCCTCACGCCGGTGCTGATGCCGGTGGTACTCAAGGCCGGCATCGACCCCGTCTATTTCGGCATCATGTTCATCATGAACAACGCCATCGGCCTGATCACGCCGCCGGTGGGCACGGTGCTCAACGTGGTCTGCGGCGTCGCCAAGATCAGCATGGATGACGCTTTCAAGGGCGTGCTGCCCTTTTTGATGGCGCAACTCGCCGTGCTTTTCCTGCTGGTGCTTTTCCCCTCCATCGTCACCGAGCCACTGAAATGGCTGATGCGCTGACAACCCTTTCCCAACCCTGTCGTTTTATATAAAAGGAGACAACCATGTTCAAACGCAGAACCCTGGCCCTCGCGGCCGCCGCCTTGCTCGTCGCCACCTCGTCGTTCGCGCAGTTTGCCGACCGCACGATCAAGTTCACCAATGGCGTCAACGAAGACCACCCGGTCGGCGTCGGCGTCAAGAAAATGCAGGAAGTGCTGGCCGCCAAGACCGGCGGCAAGATGAAAATCAATGCATTCTGGGGCGGCGCTGCCGGCGGCGACCTGCCGGCCACGCAGGCGCTGCGTGCCGGTACCCAGGAGATGGTCTGCACCTCCAGCTCGCCGCTGGTGGGCATCGTCAAGGAACTGGGGGCTTTTGACCTGCCTTTCCTGTTTGCCAACGAGAAGGAAGCCGATGCGGTGCTGGACGGCCCGGCAGGCGCCTACTTCAACAAGAAGCTCGAAGAAGCCGGCCTGATCAATCTGGCTTATTGGGAAAACGGTTTCCGCAACCTGACCAACAGCAAGCACCCGGTCGCCAAGGCGGAAGATTTTGAGGGCGTCAAGGTCCGCGTGATGCAGAACAACATCTTCCTGGACACCTTCAAGACACTGGGCACCAATGCCGTGCCCATGGCCTTTGGCGAGGTCTTCACCGCGCTGGAAACCAAGACCATCGACGGCCAGGAAAATCCGTTTGTGACCATCGAGACGTCCAAGTTCAGCGAGGTGCAGAAGTACCTGAGCGTGACCCGTCACGCCTACACCCCCTTCCTGATCCTCTACAGCAAGAAACTGTGGGACCAGCTCAACCCGCAGGAGCAAGCCGTGCTGCGTGAAGCCGCCATGGAAGGCCAGAAGGTGCAGCGTGCGGCCAACCGTGCGCTGAACGAAAAATCGCTGGCCAATCTCCGCAAAACCATGACCGTCAATGATGTGTCGCCAGCCGAACAAAAGCGCATGTTCGAGAAGGTCAAGCCTGTGTATGACAAAAACATCCCCACCATCGGCGCCGAACCCGTCAAGATGGTGATGGACGCACTGAAAAAGGTGCGGGGCGGCTGATTGAGGGCGCAAGCGCTGTGACCGTCCAGGCCGCAAGGGTTCACTCTTGCGGCCTTTTTTTCGGAGTTTTTCTTGAAAATCACCAAAGTTGAAACCCTGCGCCTCGCCGAGTTCCCCAACATCATCTGGGTCCGCATTTACACCGACGAAGGCTTGGTCGGACTGGGCGAAACCTTCATGGGCGCGCAGGCGGTGGAAGCCTACATCCACGAATGGGCTGGCCCCAAGCTGCTGGGCAAGGACCCGCTGGCCATCGAGGCGCGCAACCGCGAACTGACGGGGTATCTGGGCTGGCGTGGCTCCGGCGTCGAAACACGCGGCAACTCCGCCATCGACATCGCACTCTGGGACATTTTCGGCAAGGCGGCCGACATGCCGCTGTACACCGCGCTGGGCGGTAAAAGCCGCGACAGCATCCGCATCTACAACACCTGCGCCGGTTACCAGTACGTGCGCAGCACCGTCAACCAAAACACCGCCAACTGGGGCATAGGCGCAGCCAAAAAGGCCAACGCCGGCCCTTACGAAGACCTGGAGGGTTTTCTGCACCGGGCCGACGAACTGGCCGAATCCCTGCTGTCCGAAGGGGTGACGGCCATGAAAATCTGGCCCTTTGATCCTGCCGCCGAAAAAAGCGATGGTCAGTACATCAGCAACGCGGACCTCGATCTCGCGCTGGAGCCGTTTCGCAAGATCCGCAGCGCAGTCGGCGAGCAGATGGACATCATGGTGGAGTTCCACAGCCTGTGGCGGCTGCCGATGGCACAGAAGATCGC
>CAMLDT010000249.1 GCA_946479075.1 uncultured Polaromonas sp. | reverse complement strand
GCCTGGCCGATGGTGTTGTTGATCTTGTGCGCGCCGGTGTGGTTCAGGTCTTCGCGCTTGAGGTAAATCTGCGCGCCGCCCTGTTCACGGCTGGTGCGCGCCGCATGGTAGATCGGCGAGGGGCGGCCCACAAAATGCGCGAGTTCGTACTGGAATTCGGCGAGGAACTCCGGGTCGTGCTGGTACTTGGCGTACGCAGTCTTGAGTTCGTTGATCGCGTGGGTCAGTGTTTCGGAGACAAAACTGCCGCCGTAAATCCCGAAGTGGCCTGTCGGGTCAGGTTGGTGGTAGTCGTACATGTTGTCCTGCAAGTAGGTCGTCGGCGGCGCGAACGGCGGCAACGAACTGATGAATCTTTTCGGCGCTTTTGATTCCCTTGAGGGTGGAACCCCCGGGTGCGGAAATCTCGACGCCCGAACTGACATCGACGGCCAGCGTTTTACAACGCGGCCGCACTTGCAAAATGCCATCGGTCACATTTGCAGGTGTGAGTCCACCAGACAAAACGAGGTGAGCGTTGACGCTTGGAGGAAGAAGTGACCAATTGAATGTTTTTCCGCCGCCCCCGAATCCCTCGACATGGGCGTCGAGCAGGATGGCCTGGGCGGCCTTGAAGTCTTCGGCGTATTTTACGAGATCGAAAGCAGGGGCGCCAGACGCGGGGGATTCGTCGCCGGGCCGCCCCAAGGCGAATTGCGCCCCCCCGGGGGGCAGCGCATCACGCGCAGCGGAAAGCGTGGGGGCTCCAACTGTATCGAGCGGGATACGGGCGGCGCGCATGAATGGCCGTCCTGCTGCCAGACAGGCGTCGGGCGTTTCATCGCCATGGAACTGAATCAGGGCGTTGGGCAATAAGGCGCACGCGGCGGCGATCTCTGTCGCCGAAGCATTGACAAACAGCAGTACCGGCGTCACGAACGGCGGCAGCCGGCGCGCCAGTTCGGCGGCGCGTTCGGCGCTGACATATCGCGGGCTGGGCGCATACATGACAAAGCCGACCGCATCAGCACCTGCGGCAACAGCGGCGTCCACATCTTCTTCCCGCGTCAGACCGCAGATCTTGATGCGGATGCGTTCGGCTACCGGGCTTGAAAGGCTGTTCATGGCAACCAATCATAAGCTGCGGTGCGGTCCGGCAGCCCATAACTGGCGTCATATCGGGGGCCCAGAAAATACAGACCGTCTGGCGAAAAGGTCGGTGCCGCCACGTCGCGGCGTCGCGCGTCGCGCACCTCGGCCATCCAGCCGGGCGGCTGCTGGCCCTGGCCGATGGTGATCAGGCAACCCATGATGTTGCGGATCATGTGGTGCAAAAAAGCATTGGCTTCGAATTCGAAACGCCAGTAGCCCGCGCGCTGCGAGACCTCGATGCGCGTGAGGGTCTTGACCGGCGTTTTGGCCTGGCACTGGGCAGCGCGGAAGGATGAAAAATCGTGCTCGCCGATCAGGTGGGTGATGGCCTCGCGCATGGCCGCACCGTCCAGCGGGCGATAAACCCAGCCGACGCGCCCGGCCTCGACGCTGGGGCGGACCGGGGATTCCAGCAGCACATAGGCGTAACGCCGGCTGGTGGCGCTGCCGCGGCAGTGGAACGCGTCGGGAACGGCGCGCGCCCACTGCACCGCAATGTCGCGCGGCAAAAAAGCATTGGTGCCGCGCACCCACGAAGGCAATTCGCGCTGCAGCGCAGTGTCGAAATGCACCACCTGCATCAGCGCATGGACACCGGCATCGGTGCGTCCTGCGCACAGGGTGCGAATGGGCAGGTCGGCAAACTTGCCGAGGGCTTTTTCGAGCTGGTCCTGCACGGTCTTGCCCGACAACTGGCTTTGCCAGCCCTCATAGGCGCCGCCGTTGTAGCTCAGGCCCAGAGCGATCCTCACGGGCGGCTCCCAGGGGGAAAGTGCAAGCGCGTCAGGCCAGGGCGTTCAGGAAAGCCTGGGCCTTGGCCTTGAGCGAACCGCTAGCCTGCGCCTGCACTTCTTCGGCCAGCGAACGCGCACCATCCACGTCGCCAATCGCGCGGAACTCTTCAGCCAGCGCGAACTTGGTTTCCAGCGGATCTTCCATGTTCACGTCCATGGACGGCGCAGGCGAAGCCGCGATGGCCGGGCTTTCCGTGGTCGGGCCATCGAGATCCAGCGACAGCGCGCCCATGTCGAACTCAAGCATGCCGCCGGAGGTGTCCAGCGGCGTGGCGGCTGTGGTGACGGCCGGCTCATCGGTGGTGAAGCTCAGGCCGGCGTCCATCGGAGGTAGCGGTGCTGGCGCAGGTGCCGGTGGCGGAGGCGAGCTCACGGACGGCATCGACAGGGTGGCCGTGCTGAAGTCCATGCTGTTGTCCATGGGCGGTGCCGCGGCCACAGGCGGCATGACCAGCGTCTGCTCCGTGCGCGCCACCGGTGCAGCTGAAGGCGCAGGCGTTGCTGCCGCGGGTGCCGCTTCCTCGTCACCCAGCGAAAAGTCCAGATCCAGATCGAAGTCCACTGCCGAGGGTTCGGGTTCCGGGATGGGCTGCAGAGGTTGGGGAGCGGTCTGCGTGTTGAAAGACGCGCTTGCCAATCCTGCGGCCGGCGCAGCACCGGGGGCGGCTGGTGGCTGGCCATCCGGCTGGTACATGGGATTGGCGGGATCGAGTTCACGGCCCATCTCGGCAATGTGGGCCCATTCCACGCCATGACCCCGGGTCAGGTTGAACGCCTCGGCGGCCACTGCGGCGAAGGCTGTCGCGTCGCGGCGTTTGGCATAAATCTCCATCAGCTTGGCATGAATGGCGATGCGTGTCGGGCTGATGCGAATGGCTTCCTTGAGGATTTCCTCGGCCTGCAGATCGCGTCCATAAGCCAGGTACACATCGGCTTCCGCCACCGGATCGACGTCGCCAGCGGCGTCAAGCTGGCTCGGCGAATACACCATGGACGAGCCGGTGACATTGGCTTCATTGGTGTCTATGCGCTGGCCGCCGCTGGCGCCGAAAAAAGAATCGGGCTGCAACCTGCTTTCGAGGAAGGAACTGTCCACGGACACCGCATTTTTGCGCTGGCGCGCCCGGTAAACCGCCAGGCCGATCAGAAGCAGCAGCAAGGCCGCGCCGCCCGCCAGGATCAGGGGGTTCTCCAGCAGTTCGTCGATCAGGCTGGGTTCAGGAGGCGGAGGTGGCGGGACCACCACCGGTTTTTTCACTGGCGCAGGGGCCGGGGCAGGCGTTGCACTCGCTGCAGTCGCTGGGCTGACCGCCGCAGCAGCTGCACTTGAAGGTGTTGCAGGGGCTGCGGCTGCTGCCGCTGAGGCTGCCGGGGCGGCACCGGCCAGGGCGCCGGGGGTGCTGACTGCCACGCCGGGCGTTGGGGAAGCTGGCGCTGCCGGGGCGGCCGGCGCCGCCGCTGCCGACGGTGCGGACGTGGCGCCCAGTTTGTTCAGGTCGCTGATGTTTTTGGACAGCTCGGCCACACGCGCTGCGGCTTCCCTGGCCTGGCGGTCCTGGGCGATCTTTTCTTCGGCGGCGGCCTTGCTCTGGACTGCGCCTTTGGACAAGGTGAGCTTGTCAGGCGTGGCAGCGGCGGGCGCCTTGTCTTCCACCTTGGCCTGGACCTGGCCGGTGGCCTGCCGGTCGGCGCTGGCGGTCTGGGTGTCGGGTGCACTTTCAGCGAGTTTGCGGCGGAAGGCATTGAAGTCCCGGCTTTGCGCGACGATGGTCCGGCTGGCTTCGCTGGCGGACACGGCCTCGGCCTGATCGGCGCCCGGCACTTCCAGCACGGCACCGGCTTTGAGGCGGTTGACGTTGCCATTGATGAAAGCATCCGGATTGCTGCGCAGCAGCGCGACCAGCATCTGGTCCAGCGAGACGCTCGCTGGCTTGGTCTGCGCGGCAATCTTGCCGGCGGTGTCGCCGGCCTTGACGGTGACGGTCTCGCCAGCGGGCGACGGGGCGCGGGCGGTGGCAACGGGTGGCGGTGGCGGTGGCGGTGGTGCGATAGGCCTGACAGCCGGCGCCGGCATCACGGCGGGCGGGCTGGGGGGTGAATAGGGAACCGCGGCCGGAGCCGGTGGGGGCGGCAAGGTGGCGACGGGGGCCTGCGGACGCGAAACCATGGGCGCCACCGGGGCGGGCATGGGCTGTGCAGCGGCGCGCAGATTGGGCGGGTCAAACAGCATTGTGTAGTCACGCACAATGCGCCCGGAGGCCCAGCGGGCTTCCAGGATCAGGTCCACAAAGGGTTCGCTGACGGGACGGTCGCTGCTCAGTCGCAGGTAGGAACGGCCATCTGGCCGGCGCTGCAGGCTGATCTGCAGGTTGGTGACGGCCGCACTGTATTCCAGGCCTGCAGCCTTGAAGGCGTCCGCACCGGCCACGCTGGCGCGCAGGCTGGCGGCTTCTTCGGCGTTGATATCTGCGATGTCGATTTCGGCGCGCAGCGGTTCGCCGAGTGAGGACTGAACGGTGACCCGTCCCAGCCCGAGTGCCTGAACCTGCAAACTGGTGAAAGTGCCAGCCAGTGCAATGGCGGCCGCAACCGCACCGAGACGCCAGGGACGAGGATGATTCATGGGAATGTGAGCCTCCGGTGCTCGGTCTGCATCAAATTTTATTCTGCTTGTCCGCACAAAAACCCCTGCGCTTTTTTTCGATAAATAACATTAACATCAAGGGATTAGGCTGACAAGCTAAGACAGCACTTAAGTTTTGACACGCGGGGTTAGCATCAACTTACAAGTTTCGGTTGTTGTCTGACGACAACGTCCCGTGACAAGTGGTTACG
>CAMLDT010000248.1 GCA_946479075.1 uncultured Polaromonas sp. | reverse complement strand
GGGTCAGTTCGTTCTGGGCAAACTGCTTGACGATGGTGCCGTGCTCCATCACGTAGAAGCGGTCGGCCAGCGGAGCGGCAAAGCGGAAGTTCTGCTCGACCAGCACGATGGTGTAGCCCTTGGCTTTCAGCGTGAGGATCATCTCGGCGAGTTTTTGCACGATGACGGGCGCCAGGCCTTCGGAAATTTCATCGAGCAGCAGCAGGCGTGCGCCGGTGCGCAAGATGCGCGCGACGGCCAGCATCTGCTGCTCGCCTCCGGACAGTCGTGTGCCGGGGCTGGACGCGCGCTCCCGGAGGTTGGGGAACATGCCGTAGATCTCGTCCAGGCTCATGCCACCGGGGGCTATGGTGGGCGGCAGCATCAGGTTTTCTTCAGCCGTCAGGCTGGCGAAAATGCCGCGTTCTTCGGGGCAGTAGCCCACGCCCAGCCGCGCCACCTTGTGCGGCGCCAGCTTGATGGTTTCTTCACCCTGGATGCGAATCGAGCCCTTGCGCGTGCCCGTCAGGCCGACGATGGCGCGCATGGTGGTGGTGCGGCCGGCACCGTTGCGGCCCAGCAGCGTGACCACTTCACCTTCGTTGACGGTCAGGTTGACGCCGTGCAGCACATGCGATTCGCCATACCAGGCGTGCAGGTCCTCGATTTTCAGGAGTTCTTTGGTCATTGCAAGGCTCCCAAAAGGCAATTTTCCGACGGGCTGCCCCCAGGAAAATGAGCCCCCCCGGAGCGCAGCGCAGTACACGAAGTGACAAGCGTGGGGGCCATATCAGTGCGCTCCCTGCAACTCGGTGTTGGCGCTGCCCATGTAGGCTTCGACAACGAGCGGGTTCTTCGACACCTCGGCATACGGCCCGTCGGCGATGATGGCGCCGCGTTGCAGCACGGTGATGCGGTCGGCAATCGAGGCCACCACGTTCATGTTGTGTTCGACCATCAGGATGGTGCGGCCGGCAGAAACCTTCTTGATCAGCTGCGTCACGCGGTCCACGTCCTCGTGGCCCATGCCCTGGGTCGGCTCGTCGAGCAGCATCAGCTCGGGCTCCAGCGCCAGCGTGGTGGCGAGTTCCAGCGCGCGTTTGCGGCCATAGGGCAGGTTGACGGTGAGTTCGTCGGCGAAGTCCTGCAGGTCCACCTCGGCCAGCAACTGGCGGGCGCGCGCATGCAGGTGAAACAGCGTGCTTTCGGCTTTCCAGAAATGAAACGAGGTGCCGAGGTTGCGCTGCAGTGCGGCACGCACGTTCTCCAGCACCGTCATGTGCGGAAACACGGCCGAAATCTGGAAGGAGCGGACGATGCCGCGCCGCGCCGTCTGCGCCGGCTGCTCGGTGGTGATGTCGATGCCGTTGAAAAGAATGGTGCCCGTGGTCGGCGCCAGGAATTTGGTCAGCAGGTTGAAGAAGGTGGTCTTGCCGGCACCGTTGGGGCCGATCAGCGCGTGGATGTGTCCGCGCTGGACTTTGAGGTCCACCTGGTTGACGGCCACGAACCCCTTGAACTCCTTGGTCAGGTCCCGCGTTTCAAGAATGAACTCCGCTGGCAAATTGTTCTCCGGCTGATGATGTTGCATGGGCACACAAGCAGGCCGACCACAAGGCCCGCCACAAGAGGATGCATGCTATCGGCTTGCCATGGCGCACGCCAGCGGGTTAGGACTTAGGTAGTTTTACCTGTTCCGCGGCGGCGGCACGAAGTCGCGGGGCCCTGCGCGCCGGCCGGAACATGCGCGACGCCTGGCGCTGCGGCGCTCCACCGGGCCATCCCCTGGCTTGATGCATGAAAAATGCTTCCAGCCCTTTGCTGACGGGCGCAAGCAGCTATTAAAAAGAGAGCAACCCGACCTCGGCCCCGACCCCGCGGCCGCTGCGGCAGGACGGCAGCGGCCTAGCGCGCGTGGGTCACGCCGCCGTCCACCACCAGGGTGGAGCCGACCACGTAGTCGCCGGCCCGTGACGCCAGGTAAATCGCGGCGCCGGCCATGTCGGCGTCTTCACCCACGCGGCCGGCGGGCACACGCGCCGCCACGGCCTCGCCATGGTCGCGCGCGTCCCGGTTCATGTCGGAGGCAAAGGCCCCCGGCGCAATGGCCGTGACGGCGATGTTGTCCTGGATCAGCCGCAGCGCCATGCGGCGCGTGAGCTGGATCAGGCCGGCCTTGCTGGCCGCGTAGGAATAGGTTTCCTGAGGATTGACGGAGATGCCGTCAATGGAGGCGATGTTGATGACCTTGGCCGTGCGCTGCGCCGCCGCCTTGCGCAGCAGCGGCGCCAGCGCCTGCGTGAGGAAGAAGGGCGTCTTGAGGTTCAGGTCCACCACCTTGTCCCAGCCGTTTTCGGGAAAGCCGTCAAAAGGCGCGCCCCAGGCCGCGCCGGCGTTGTTGACCAGGATGTCGAGCTGGCTTTCATGGGCCGAAAAGGCAGCAACCAGCGCGGCGATGCCTGCCGGCGTGGACACGTCGGCCGGCAAGGACACACAGGGGCCCTGGCTGGACAGTTCCCTGGCGGTCTGGTCGCAGGCCTCGGCCTTGCGGGCGGAAATGTAGACACGCGCGCCCTGCGCAAGAAAGCCGGCGGCAATCATGCGGCCGATGCCGCGTGATCCGCCGGTGATCAGTGCGGTGCGGCCTTGCAGGGAAAACAGATCGGTCATGGCGGTACTCCTGATGCGGGTGGACTGGACGTCAGTCCGTTGCGGCGCAGCTTAGCGCCATCGGCCATCGTGCCGCGTCGCCTGCGTGTCTGTGCGCCAGCGCTGAAGCTGCAGCATGCCGCCCGTCTTTCAAGAAAAACAGGCTCGTAGCCCTTGACGGGTATGCGCATCCAGCTATCAAAAAGAGAGCAAACTGCGGCTGGCGCCACCTGGCGCAGGGCGGGCCAATCCCGAATGCGGGTTTCTCCTACAGCGCTGCCGGCGCCAGGCGTTAAGGTGGAATGCCCAGCAAGTGCAAAGGAGCAAGCATGCGAGTGGATATTTACCGCCGGGCCGAATCAGGTCACCGTTATTCCTATCTGGCCGTGCCTGAGGGCCGGGTGATTCCCGAGGAGGCGACCAACACCGACTGGGAGACCGAGGCCCGCGGGCTGGAAGGCGGCGCACACGCTGAGCAACTCGGCAAATATGCCATTGTCGCGATGGAGCAGCAGATCAGCGAAAAAGGTTATGCCATCACCAGTGTCAAGGACAGGGTGGAAGCACCGGACTGACCGGCGGGACCGCGCTCAGTCGCCCTGGCCTTCTGCCGCGGCAGCTGCCGCGCGTAGTTTGTCTTTTTTGCTCGGGCGTTTGCCTTTGATGCCACCGGTGGAAGGTGCTGCACTTTCTGCGGGCGGGCCGGGCAAGACCTCGACCGGTTCGAAGCCTGCTATCTGCTCCAGCGGCAGATTCAGCCCCTGACGTTTGGCGATCAGCCGGAAATGCGCTTCGGTCGCTGCGCTGACAAAACTCACGGCCACGCCACTTTCACCGGCGCGGCCGGTGCGGCCGATGCGATGCACGTAGTCTTGCGCCGAGCGTGGCAGGTCGTAATTGACCACCACCGGCAGCTGCGCGATGTCGATGCCGCGTGAGGCCACGTCGGTGGCCACCACCACCTTGAGCCTCGACGCCTTGAAGTCGGCGAGTACCTGGGTGCGTTTGCCCTGGCTCAGTTCGCCGTGGAAGGGTTCGGCGGAAATCCTCACCTTGCGCAATTTGTCGGCGACGATTTCGGCGGCGTGTTTGGTCGCGACAAACACCAGCACGCGGCGCCAGGCGTTTTGCGTGATCAGGTGCCGCAGCAACTGGGTGCGCCGGCCCGTATCCACCGCGATGGCCCGCTGCGTGATGTCGGGCTCACCGCCGGGCTCGGCCGGCGCATCGATCTGCACGGGTTCGCGCAGCAACTGACGGGCCAGCGCTTGCACGGCTGGCGGAAAGGTCGCCGAGAAAAACAGGTTTTGCCTGTGGGCCGGCAGCAGGGTCAGGATGCGGCCGAGTTCATCGGCAAAACCCAGGTCCAGCAGGCGGTCAGCCTCGTCGAGCACCAGGGCCGACACGCCCGAGAGGACAAGGGCGTTGTGGTCGGCCAGGTCCAGCAGCCGGCCCGGCGTGGCCACCACGATGTCGGCGCCGCCCCGCAGATTCATCATCTGCGGGTTGATGGACACGCCGCCGAACACCACGGCGACCTTCAGCGTCTGCGGCAGGTGCTGGCCCAGGCTGCGGATTTCCTCGCCGACCTGCGCGGCCAGCTCGCGCGTGGGCACCAGCACCAGCAGGCGAACACGGCGTGGCTTTCCGCCGGGTTGCTGCTGCAGCAACTGCAGCAGCGGCAGTGCAAATGCAGCGGTTTTGCCCGAGCCGGTCTGTGCCGAGGCGAGGACATCGCGCCCCTGCAGCACCGCCGGAATGGCGGCCGCCTGGATGGCGGTGGGCGCCAGGTAAGCCCGGGCGCTGACGGCGCGCAACAGGGCGGGGGACAAGCCCAGGGAAGAAAATGGCATGAACAGGGCTTTGTGAAGTGGCAAGGGCCGGAACCGGCTTTGCACCCGTGCAGTTTAAGCCCGCACTGCAGGCCGCCGCATAATCGGCGGATGGCAACCGGCTCTTTTCAGGCGCCGGAGACCGACCGACTTCAAGGCACCCGTGAAAAAGACATTCAAACTGAACATCGAAGGCAAAAACCGTGACCGCGTGCTGGACGCGGTCAAACAAGACATCCGCAAATACGTCAAACGCCAGCGCCGCGTGCCGCTGCCCGAGGGTGTGGATTTCTGGGACTTTGATTGCCGCTTCGGTGCCAGCGAGGCAACTGCCACGGTGGTGCACTTTGCGACCGTGATGCCT
>CAMLDT010000247.1 GCA_946479075.1 uncultured Polaromonas sp. | reverse complement strand
GTGCGCCATGTGCAGATGGGCAAGCTGCCCTACCACGCAGCCCTGGACGGCACCCAGGAAATCGGCCTGGCCGTGCTGGCCACCACCTTTTCCATCGTGGCGGTGTTCCTGCCGATTGGTTTCATGGGCGGCATCATCGGCAAATTTTTTCACGAGTTCGGCGTCACCATCGTGGCGGCGGTGCTGATCTCGATGTTTGTCAGCTTCACACTGGATCCGATGCTGTCGAGCATCTGGCACGACCCCAGCATTGAGGCGCACGGCAAGCACCACGCACCCGTCACTTTTTACGACAAGACCATAGGCCGCGTGACCGCATGGTTTGAACGCGCCACCGACACGCTGGCCGAAACCTACCAGCGCATCCTGCGCTGGTCATTGATGCACAAGCTGGCGACGCTGGGTCTGGCGGGGGCCATCTTCGTCGTCAGCATTTTCATGGTGCCCTTGCTGGGCACGGAGTTTGTGCCCAAGGCCGATTTTTCCGAAACCTCGCTGACGTTCTATACCCCGGTTGGGTCCTCGCTTGAAGCGACCGAGGCGAAGGCCGCGCAGGTCGAGACCATCGTGCGCGAATTTCCGGAAGTGAAGTACACCCTGGCCACCATCAATACCGGCAACGCCCAGGGCAAGATGTATGCAAGCCTCTACATCCGCCTGGTGGACCGCAAGGCGCGCAGCCGCAGCGTGGACGAGTTGTCAGGGGTGCTGCGGGAGCGCCTCCAGCGGGTGGCGGGCATCACCGTCACGCATGTGGGCCTGCTCGATTCGGTGGGTGGGAACAAGCAGGTGGAGTTTTCGCTGCAGGGCCCCGACCTCAAGGAGCTGGAGCGCCTGACCCGGCTGGCGACGGAACGCATCGCCAACATCCCCGGCCTGGTGGACCTCGACTCCAGCCTCAAGCCGGACAAGCCCACCATCGAGATCGCCGTCAGGCGCGAGGCGGCCTCTGACCTGGGCCTGACCGTGTCGCAGATTGCCACGTCCCTGCGCACACTGGTGGCCGGGCAGACCGTGGGCAACTGGCGCGCGCCGGATGACCAGACCTACGACGTGAACGTCCGCCTCTCGCCCGACGCCCGCAATGCGCCGCAGGATCTGGAAGGTCTGCCTTTCCTGAGCAGCGCCATCGGCAGCAACCCCGATGGATCGGCACGCACCGTGCGCCTGGGGCAGCTTGCCACGCTGAAAGAAGCCACCGGCCCCAACCAGATCAACCGGCGTGACCTGACGCGTGAAGTGGCCATCAACGCCAATGTGTACCAGCGCTCGGCCGGCGAGGTGTCCAATGACATCCGGACCGCGCTGGACGGCATCAGCTTTCCGCCCGGCTACCGCTACCAGTTTGGCGGTTCGACCAAAAACATGGCTGAATCCTTCGGCTACGCGATTTCCGCCCTGGTGCTGGCCATCCTGTTCATCTACATGATTCTGGCGAGCCAGTTCAAGAGCTTTCTGCAACCGCTGGCGCTGATGACCGCCCTGCCGCTGACCCTGATCGGCGTGGTGCTGGCCCTGCTGCTGTTCCGCTCCACACTGTCGATGTTTTCCATCATTGGCGTGGTCATGCTCATGGGACTGGTCACCAAAAATGCCATCTTGCTGGTGGACTTTGCCATCCGCATGCGCGAAGACCGGATCGATGCGGACGGTCAGCGCATCCCCGGCATGGCGCGCAGCGACGCCCTGCTGATGGCAGCCCGCGTGCGCCTGCGCCCCATCCTGATGACCACGCTGGCCATGATTTTCGGCATGGTGCCGCTGGCGTTTGCGCTGACCGAAGGCTCGGAGCAGCGGGCGCCCATGGGCCAGGCCGTCATCGGCGGCGTGATCACGTCCTCCTTGCTGACACTGGTGGTGGTCCCCGTGGCTTACTGCTACCTGGACGACCTCGCGCAGTGGCTGAAACGCCGCTTCACCACCCCCCGAACCCTGCCCGCCGCGCAGGAAGGCCGCCGGTAAAATCACAGGTTTACCCGCATTTTTACCCCCTCTATTTCACAGGCACCACCATGAACTACGAACAAGCCCGCTTCAACATGATCGAGCAGCAAATCCGCCCCTGGGAAGTGCTGGACAGCCAGGTTCTTTCGCTGCTGGCCGTGGTCAGGCGCGAGGACTTCGTGCCACCGGCCAAGAAGGCGCTGGCCTTTGTGGACATGGAAATCCCCCTGTCGTCCAAGCCCGGCCAGTGCATGCTGGCACCCAAGGTCGAGGCCCGCATCCTGCAGGACCTGGCCGTGCAGAAACATGAAAAGGTGCTGGAAATCGGCGCCGGCTCGGGCTACATGGCGGCCCTGCTGGCCCACCGTGCGCAGCAGGTCATCACCCTTGAAATCGATCCCGACCTGGCCCAGCTTGCCCGCGACAACCTCAAGAAAGCCGGCATCTACAACGCCGAAGTGCGCACCGGTGACGGCGCCGCCAAACTCGGGCAGGCGGTCTCCAGCAACGACCCGCTGAGCGGTCCCTTTGACGTCATCGTGCTCAGCGGCTCCGTCGCCGACGTGCCGTCCGGCCTGCTGGCCATGCTCAAGACCGGTGGCCGCCTCAGTGCGATTGTTGGCGCCGAGCCCATGATGCGCGCCACCCTGGTGACCCGCGTCGGCGACAACGCCTTCCGCACCACACAAGCCTGGGACACGGTGGCGCCGCGCCTGGCCAACTTCCCCGAGCCTTCCAGATTCAGTTTCTGATTTTTCCGGATTCTTTGTCATGATTGCCCAGCTTTCTCCTGCCGATTTCAGCGCCTGGCGTGACAGCGCGGGCGCCAACGCAGCTGTCCCGGTCGTGCTGGACGTGCGTGAACCCTGGGAGTTGCAGACGGCCTCGGTCACCGAGGATGGTTTCACCCTGCTGCGTATCCCGATGCGCGAGGTGCCGGCCCGTGTTGAACAACTCAGGGAACAGTTTGGCGAGGACCAGCCGATGGCCTGCCTGTGCCATCACGGCATGCGCAGCCTGCAGGTCGCCAATTTCCTGGCGCAAAGCGGTTTCACTCAGGTCGTCAATCTGCAGGGCGGCATCGATGCCTGGTCGCGGCAGCGGGACAACACCGTCCCGCTGTACTGAACTGTTGCCCCCACGCCTTCGCCCTTTTTCTTTCCATCAGGACACCCATGACGACGTTACTGAAAAAACCCACCTTGCTGCCACTGGTGCTGGCACTTGGCGCGGCGCTGGCTGCACTGGCGCCTTCGGCTCAGGCCCAGAACCTGGTGGAGTTGTACCGCTCGGCGCGCGACTACGACGCGGCCTACCAGTCGTCACGTTCACTGTATGAGGCCAACCTTTACCGCGCCGAGCAGGCCAGGGCCGGCATCCTGCCCCAGGCGGGGCTGTCCATGGGCGTGTCCCGGGCCAACTATGAAAACAACAACCCGGCGGTGGACCGCAGCTTCCCGCAGCAAAGCGCAACCCTGAACGCGTCACAGCCGCTGTACCGGCCCGGCAACTGGGCCACTTATGAGCAGGGCAAGCAGCAGGTTGAACTGTCGAAAGCCCAGCTCGAAGCGGCCGAGCAGGACCTGATCGTGCGCACCAGCCAGCTTTACTTCGACGTGCTGGCGGCGCAGGACACGCTGGCATTTGTGCGGGCGCAAAAAGCCGCAGTTGCCGAACAACTGGCTTCGGCCAAACGCAATTTTGAGGTCGGCACCTCCACCATCACCGACTCGCGTGAAGCGCAGGCGCGTTACGACCTGGTGATTGCCCAGGAACTCGCCGCCGAAAACGACCTGCGCGTCAAGAAGATCGCACTAGACCAGCTGGTCGGGCGTGCCGACGCCCAGCCCCGGCCGCTGGCGGTCCCCGCCGAACTTCCGCCCCTGGCGCCCGCCGATGTGAACACCTGGGTGCAGCAATCAGAAGCTGTGCATCCCAGCGTGCGCCAGGCGCAGGCCAATCTGGAAGTGGCCAAACTCGAAATCGACAAGGCCGAGGCCGGCCACAAACCAACGGTGGACCTGACCGCCAGTTACGGCGTGCAGCGCAACCCGCAAGGCAGCGCCAGCTCACTGAACACCCTCAACTCGCGCGCCAACACCACCACGGTGGGCCTGGCGCTGAACCTGCCGCTTTTTGCCGGCTTCGCCACGCAAAATCGCATCCGCGAAACGCTGTCGCTCGAAGAAAAGGCCCGCAGCGATCTCGAAGCCGCCAAACGCGGCGTCGCGCTCGGCACCCGCACCGCCTACTTTGGCGTGTTGTCGGGCCAGGGTCAGGTCAAGGCGCTCGAAGCCGCCGAAGCGTCCAGCCAGAGCGCCCTCGATGCGAACAAGCTGGGCTACCAGGTCGGTGTGCGCATCAACATCGACGTGCTGAACGCGCAAAGCCAGTTGTTCCAGACCAAACGCGACCTCGCGGTGGCGCGCTACAACGTGCTGCTCGGCGGCCTGCGCCTGCGCCAGGCCAATGGCACGCTGACGCCGGAAGATTTGCTGCTGATCAATTCGCTGCTGGTGCCTTGAGCCACGACAACGCCCCACGCCCGTCAAAAAGAGGCTTTACCGTCCAGCGATAGCCACCAGCTCAAATGCCCCCAGCGCCTGGGCTTGCCCATTGAGCAGCACCTCCACCCGATGTTTGCCCGCGTGGTGTTTGCGTGTCGTCATCTCGGCGGTGGAGACGGTTTTCGCCAGCCGTGCCTTTTCACCCGGCGCGAGGACCAGCACCTTGAGCTTGAAGACCTTGGCGCTGCTCTTGCCGCTGGCCTTGACGTAGTGGATGCAGAAGTCCACGAGCACACGTTGCGGCTTCGTGCCGATGTTGGTCACATCGAAAGCGATGTTGACCTTGTCACCCATCACCACGCGTTGGGGCGTGATGCGCGCGCCGCTCACCGCGGCCTC
>CAMLDT010000246.1 GCA_946479075.1 uncultured Polaromonas sp. | reverse complement strand
TTGGCCACGCCGACCATGGGTTTCTTGAAGTCGCCGGCCTCGTAGCCCATGGCGTAGTACATCGAGCGGTTCGGTGCGCGCGAGGTGCCTTCGGTGATGTTTTTGCTGCGGCGGTTGATCGCGTCGCCGGCGCCGTCCTTGTCCTGCTGGTTCATTGGGGGTCTCGTCTTTGTAGTGGGAGGTGAAGGGCAAAGTATGCCCCGCCTCGTTTTGCGGCTCCAATATATTTTTGGGTATCCATTAATATGCGAAGCATATGAGCAACCCGATCATTGAACTGCGGCTGTGGCGCCAGTTTGCGATGCTCGCCGAAGAACTGCATTTCGGCCGTGCCGCGGCCCGCCTGCACATGACGCAGCCCCCGCTGACGCAGGCGATTGCACATCTGGAGGCGCTGCTCGGCGTGCGCCTGTTCGAGCGCACCAAACGCAGTGTGCACATGACGGCAGCGGCCGAGGCGCTGCTTCCGCAAGTGCGGGACCTGCTGGCGCGGGCGCAGGCCCTGCCCGCGCAGGCAGCGGCGGCGGATGCCGGGGAGGTCGGGCGGCTGCGCCTGGCGTTTGTCTCCACGGCCGGGTTTTCGCTGCTGCCGCAATGGGTGCGGGCTTTTCGCGAACGCCATCCGCAGGTGCGGCTGGAGCTGCTGGAGGCCACCGGGGACATGCAACTGCAGGCGTTTGACAACCATGACATTGACGCCGGCGTGATCCTGCATTCGCCCGGGTTTTCGCCGCCAGGGCTGCGCAGCCAGCGTGTGGCGCGCGAACCGCTGGTGCTGGCCTTGCCCGAGGCGCATCCGCTGGCTGCCCGGGCCTCGCTGACCCTGGCCGAAGTGTTGTCCCAGCCGTTGGTGATTTTTCCGCGCCGCATCCTGCCTTCGCTCTACGACGCGATTTTCGGCATGTACCACGCCGCCGCGCAGTCGCCCCAGGTGGTCCAGGAGGCGATCCAGATGCAGACCATCGTCAACCTGGTCTCGGCCGGTCTGGGCGTGGCGTGGGTGCCCCACAGTGTTCGACAGTTCCAGCGGCCGGGTGTGCTTTACCGCAGCCTGTCCGGCGCAAGAAGCCGCAAGGTGCCGGTATGTGAAACCAGCCTGGTCTGGCCCGAGGGTTCGGCCAATGCTTGTGTCGCGCGCTTCATCGACTGTGCGCCGGACTTGCCCGGTTGAACTGCTGAAGCGCCGGCGCCGGTGCGCCGCGTGGCGGCCGGTGCCGCTCCCAAGCCCATGGCCTACACAAGCGTCCGGCGCGGCCGTGCAAAATACGCCCATGCTGATTCACCCCACCATCGACCCCGTCGCCCTGCAACTGGGCCCGCTGGCCATCCATTGGTACGGCCTGACCTATCTGGCCGCTTTCGGCCTGTTTCTCTTTCTGGGCATGCGGCGCCTGCATCACGAGCCCTATGCATCGATGACCGGCGACGCCGCCTGGAGCCGCAAGGACATCGAGGACATTCTTTTTCTCGGGGTGATGGGCGTGGTGCTGGGTGGGCGCATCGGTTACTGCCTGTTCTACAAGCCCGGTTATTACCTGGCGCACCCGCTGGAGATCTTTTTCGTCTGGCAGGGCGGCATGAGTTTTCATGGCGGCATGCTGGGGGTGCTGATATCGCAGATCTGGTTTGCGCGCACGCGGCACAAACCCTGGCTGCAGGTGATGGACTTCATCGCGCCCTGCGTGCCGACCGGGCTGGCGGCCGGGCGCGTCGGCAACTTCATCAACGGCGAACTCTGGGGGCGGCTGAGCAGCCCGGACTTGCCCTGGGGCATGGTGTTCAGGAACAGCGGCACCCTGGCGCCGCGCCATCCCTCGCAGGTGTACCAATTCCTGATGGAAGGGCTGCTGCTTTTTGTGTTGCTCTGGCTTTATGCCCGCAAGCCGCGCAAGACCGGACAGGTTTCCGCGGCTTTTCTGGTCGGTTATGGCCTGTTTCGTTTCATCGCCGAGTTCTTCCGCGAACCGGACGACTTCCTGGGCATCCTGGCGCTGGGCATGAGCATGGGGCAGTGGTTGTGCCTGCCCATGATTGCCGCGGGCGTGTGGCTCTGGTTGTGGGCTGAAAAACGGGCCTGACCCTTATCCGGCGGGCATAGCCTGCTATTGTCCTGATAGCAAACTCGCCCGGCACCGCGGCGGTGGCAGCGCCTGTTTCCGCCTCGGCAACCCGTTATGTCCGGGTTTTCCCCTGTTGGTTTTTTGTGGGTGAGCGCTTGCCAGCGACATACCCGCATCTCATAATTACTCGTAATTACAGAAAATTATGCAGCTTTCACCGCGCTCATTGTCTTCATCTCCCCATCGGGGCCCTGCGGTACCGGGCGCGTGCCATCCGGGTCGGCGCTTGCCGGCCTGTGGGCCTGGCGTCAAAGGGGGGCGGTGACCATGCGCCTTGTCCAGAATTCCCTGCACCAGGAGGTCGCCGCGACCCTGCGTGAGCAGATTTTTGCCGGCCTCTACGCGCCTGGCAGCTTTCTCGATGAACTGGTGCTTTGCGAGCGCCTGCAGATTTCACGCACCCCCTTGCGCGAAGCGCTGAAGGTGTTGACGGCGGAAGGGCTGCTGCGTCACGAGCCGCGCCGCGGCTGCTTCATCAGCGAGGTCACCGAGAAAGACCTGGACGATATTTTCCCGGTGATCGCACTGCTGGAAGGGCGCTGCGCCTACGAGGCCGCCCGCAACGCCACCGACGCCGACCTGGCCGCGCTGACCACCCTGCACGAGCGCCTGAACAGCCATGCGCTGGCCGGCCGCATCAACGATTACTACGACGCCAACTACGCCATCCACGAAGCCATCATCACGCTGGCCGACAACCGCTGGCTGGCGATGGCCATCGCCGACCTGCGCAAGATCCTCAAGCTCGCCCGTTCGCAGCAACTGCACGCGCCCGGACGCCTTCAGCAAAGCCTGTCCGAACACATGGCCGTGTTCGCCGCACTCAAGGCCAGAGACAGCGAAGGCGCCGACGCCGCCATGCGCACCCACCTGACCCGCCAGCGAGAAGCCCTCAGAGATTTGGCGAGGAATCAGACGTCGAGGGTGCTGGCATGAGCTACCTGGCGAGGGGCCCCGTCGGAACGACGGGGATCGACAGTAAAGCTCATGCCAGCAAGGAGCCGACACCTTTTCGCGTGCAGACCGCTCGCGCAACGGGAGGCGACGGCATGAGCTACCTGGCGAGGGGCCCCGTCGGAACGACGGGGATCGACAGTAAAGCTCATGCCAGCAAGGAGCCGCCCCCTTTTCGCGCGCAATTCGTTGACGTGGCGGGAGGCGACGGCATGAGCCAGTTCGCAAACCCGGCCATCGCAGTACCCCGATCCTCAACCCTTGCACAGGCCACCCCATGAACACGCCCGACTGGATTGCCCGCAGCGTGTCCATCCTGCGCAGCGCTGAAAAATCTGAACCAAAAAAGGCTCCAGCCCAGGTGGATCGGGCGCAAGCCGCTACCAAATCAGGAGCAGCCGCGGTGCGCAGCACGCGCGAACGCCTGAATGCGACCTTGCGGCAAAAGGAAGAAGCCCTGTCGCCGCGGGTGTTGCGCCGCACGCTGGAAGAACTGAAGGCCATCGTGGACCCGCAGGTCAGCGAGGTCGAGGGCGGGCGCCGGGCCATGGGCGTGGCTGGCTGGTATGCCAAGGCCTCGCCCGACGAGCGGCGTGACATGTGGTTGCTGATGAGCGAGCAGTTTGTTGCCGACGCCGCCAAGGTCAAGCTGGCGCAAACACAGTTTGCCGCCGCGGTGGGCACGCCCGACGAAGCCGTGGCCGAGGTGCGCTACCGCCGAGCCACGGTGTCTCCGCGCCGGCGGCTGCTGCAGCGGTTCAGTGCCTTTCCGGAAGGCTTCCGGTTTCTGGTGAACCTGCGCGCCGACCTGCTGCCGCACCTGAAGGCCGACAAGCGCCTGCAGGCGCTCGACGTCGAGATGGAATACATGTTCTCGACCTGGTTCGATGTGGGTTTTCTGGACCTGCGCCGCATCAGCTGGGACTCGCCGGCCTCCCTGATCGAGAAGCTCATCAAATACGAAGCCGTTCACGACATCAAGAGCTGGGCCGACGTGAAGAACCGGCTCGACAGCGACCGCCGCTGTTACGGATTTTTTCATCCGCGCATGCCGGACGAGCCGCTGATCTTTGTGGAGGTAGCGCTCATTGACGACATGGCCGGCAGCATCCTGCCGCTGCTCGACGAGGCGGCGGCACCGGCGGACCTGAAAAAAGCCACCACCGCGATTTTTTATTCCATCAGTAATACGCAGACCGGTCTGCGCGGCGTGAGTTTTGGCGACTCGCTGATCAAGCGTGTGGTTGAAACCCTGCATGAGGAATTTCCGCGCCTGAAGAACTTTGCAACCCTGTCGCCCATTCCCGGTTTCCGCTCGTGGCTGGGGAAAAACGCCGCCAGCCTGCT
The DNA here is from genome assembly GCA_946479075.1 of uncultured Polaromonas sp. The sequence continues at coordinate 441 of CAMLDT010000246.1, read as the reverse complement.
GGCGCAGCTGGATGAAAAAGAACTCACGCTGCTGGGCCGGGCCATTGGTTTCGAGCCGCCCACGGCCCAGCATTTCCTGACCGCCGCAGACAACCCGCTGGCCCTGAGCGAGAAGTCGGCAGTGCGCCGCATGCTGCTGCATTGCGCTGCGCAGTACCTGGGCCGCGAAATGAGCGACGGCAAGCCGCTGGACCCGGTGGCGCGCTTTCATCTCGGCAACGGTGCGCGCGTGGAGCGCATCAACTGGGCCGGTGATCCTTCCCCCAAAGGACTCAAGCAGTCCTGCGGCCTGATGGTCAATTACCTCTATGACCTCAAGCGGCTCGACAAGCACCGCGCGCTGCTGGCGCAGGGGAAAATCCCGGTATCGGGTGCCATCGAAGATTTGTATATTTGATCTTTGTTTTTTCACCTTTTTTGATTCACAACAGGAGACAACAT
>CAMLDT010000245.1 GCA_946479075.1 uncultured Polaromonas sp. | reverse complement strand
ACGATGTTGGACAGGCCCTGGCCGCGGAACTCGCGGTTGGCGTCAATGCGCTGGCCCGAGCGCGCAGCCACCGCCTTGGCAATCGAGATCGACTGGCCCAGCGCCACAATGGTCAGCGCGAAGGCCAGCCCCAGCAGTTCGGACAAGGCCGACCAGCTGACGCTGGGCACGGAGAATTTGGGCCAGGGGGTGCTGATCTGCCCGACGGTGCGCAGCGGCAATGGCGCAGCGCTCACATGCGCCGACCAGAGCCAGCTCACCGCCGTCGCCACCACCAGACCGGCCAGCATGGACGGCCAGCTCGGCCGCCAGCGCCGCAGCAGCACGGCCACCGCCAGCGTGATGCCCGCCACCGCCACTGCGGCCGGCTGGACGGCATGCAACTCACGACCGACATGCGACAACACCGCCGCTGCACCGTGTTCTGCCGCCGCAGGCAGGCCCAGCAGGTCCGGCAAGGCATACACCGCAATCAGCAGGGCCGCGCCCGAGGTAAAGCCAAACAGCGCCGCCGGTGAAATGAAATTGGCCAGGCTGCCCAGGCGCAGCGCACCGATCAGCCACTGCATGATGCCGACCAGCACCGTCACCGCCAGCGCCAGCTGGATGTAGGCCGGGCTGAAGGCGGCGGCCAGCGGCGCCAGCATGGCAAACAGCGCCAGCGAGTTGGCATTGGTAGGCCCGGACATCACATGCCAGCTGGAGCCGAAAAGCGCCGCAACCATGCAGGGCACGATGGCCGTGTACAGGCCGTACTCGGGCGGCAATCCCGCCAGGGTGGCAAAAGCAATGCCTTGCGGCAGCACCAGCACGGCCCCCAGCAGTGCGGCCAGCAGGTCCTGGCGCAGGGTGGCGGGTGTGACGATGCGAACCCAGCTCCCGAACAGCCGCTCAGCCAGCGTGAGCGACGCAACCCTGTCTGTGGAAGTGCCTTGCATGGGCTGAAGCATACCGCGGACACCGAGCTCGCAATCCGGCACGCCGGTCGCTGAACACCGCGCGCCAGCCGTTGCGGCAGATGCCGACGCCGCCCCCAACCCTCTGGAGCGGCGCCGTCATCGCTATGAAATCAGTAGCTGCCAGCGCCTGTCAGACAAGGGTTGGCAGCCCATTTGATACAGAATCGGCGGCCGGTGCCGGGCCCACACCTACGCGTGCTGGAACTTGAAGACGGCGCGGCTGGCGCGGGCATTCGGCCAGAGGCGAATCTCGCGCCCGTCCTGCAAGCCGAAGGCGTCGAGGATTTGCAGGCGGTTTTTGGTGGCCAGCGCGGCAAAGTCTTTCAGGGTGCCAACGCGGATGTTGGGCGTGTCGTACCACTGGTAGGGCAGAACCCGGGTCACCGGCATGCGGCCGCGCAGCACCGCCAGGCGGTTCGGCCAGTGGCCGAAGTTGGGAAAGGCGACGATGCCGGTGCGGCCCACGCGCGCCGTCTCGCGCAGCATGACCTCGGCGTTGCGCAGGTGTTGCAGCGTGTCGATCTGCAGGACGACATCAAAACTCGCGTCGCCGAACATCGCCAGGCCCTCGTCGAGGTTGAGCTGGATCACATTGACGCCACGCGCCACGCAAGCCTGGATGTTGCTGTCGGCGATCTCCACGCCGTAACCGGTGCAGCCACGTTCGCGCACCAGGTGGTCCAGCATCGCGCCGTCGCCGCAGCCGAGATCGAGCACGCGTGAGCCGGGTGGCACCAGGCGGGCAATCAGCAGCTGGTCGGCGGAGAGTTGCGCGTCGGTTTTCAGCATGGCGCCACCTTGCTCTCAAAATAGGAGCGCACCACGCCCAGGTAACGGGGGTCATCGAGCAAAAAGGCATCGTGCCCGTGCGGTGCATCGATCTCGGCGTAACTTACGTCGCGCTGGTTGTCGAGCAGGGCCTTGACGATCTCACGGCTGCGCGCCGGCGAAAAACGCCAGTCGGTGGTGAAGCTCACCAGCAAAAATTTCGCACTCGCCTGCGCCAGCGCGCGTGTCAGGTTGCCGCCGTGGCTGGCGGCGGGATCAAAATAGTCCAGCGCCCGCGTGATCAGCAAATAGGTGTTGGCATCGAAATACTCGCTGAACTTGTCGCCCTGGTAACGCAGGTAACTTTCGATCTGGAACTCGACATCCTGCGTGGAATACCGGTAACCGCTGCCATCACCCACGACCGCTTCGCGCAGCTGGCGCCCGAATTTTTCATTCATCACGTCGTCGCTCAGATACGTGATGTGGCCGATCATGCGGGCGATGCGCAAACCGCGCTGCGGCAAGACGCCGCGCTTGCCATAGTGGCCGCCGTGAAAATCCGGGTCGGTCACGATGGCGCGGCGCGCCACCTCGTTGAAAGCGATGTTTTCGGCGGTCAGGTTGGGCGCGCTGGCCACCACCACCGCATGGCGCACGCGCTGCGGGTACTGCAGCGTCCAGCTGAGCGCCTGCATGCCGCCCAGGCTGCCACCCATGACGGCCGCCAGCGTGGTGATGCCCAGGGCGTCGAGCAGCCGGGCCTGGGCATCGACCCAGTCCTGCACGGTGACGACCGGAAAGTCGGCGCCGTAAATGTCGCCGGTGTCCGGCTGGGTCTGCATCGGCCCGGTAGAGCCGAAGCAGGAGCCCAGGTTGTTCACGCCAATGACAAAAAATTGGTTGGTATCGACCGGCTTGCCGGGGCCGATCATGGTGTCCCACCAGCCTTCGGAACGCGGCACCGGGGCGCCCGCGGCGTCGAGGTAAATGCCGGCGACATGGTGCGAAGCATTAAGCGCGTGGCAGATCAGCACCGCGTTGGACTTGTCGGCGTTGAGCGTGCCGTAGGTCTCGTAACTGAGGTCGTAGGCGCGGATGGACGCGCCGCTTTGCAGCGGCAAGGCGTCGGCAAAATGCATGGACTGCGGCGTGGCAACAAGCGTCAAGGAAAGCCCCACAAAACAAAAACCCGGCATCGCTAAAGCGAGTCCGGGTCCTGGAAGTCGTCTTTAGCTGTACTTTTTAAGCGCCCGCAAGCTGGCAAATCGGCGCTGAAGAAGTATACCCCCACGCTTTTCACCACGCCTTCGGCTCTGCGGAATGCGCCGCCCCTGCCTGAAAGGAGAATCTCCACGACAGGGGGCAGCGGCAAGCCCGCCCCCGGGCTCACGCCTTGATCAGCAGGGCCGCGAGGCCCAGACCGGCAAAAATCAGCGCCGACACAACATGCACGACGCGCAGCGGCACCAGCCGCGTGACGCGTTCGCCGAGCCAGACGACAGGCGCGTTGGCCAGCATCATGCCCAGGGTGGTGCCGGCCACGACGCTGACCATGGCGTCGTAACGCGCAGCCAGCATGACCGTCGCAATCTGGGTCTTGTCACCCATCTCGGCCAGGAAGAACACCAGCACCGTGGTCGCGAACACCCCAAAACGCGGCGCCTTGCTTTCCTCGCCGCTGTCCAGCTTGTCGGGAATCAGCATCCACACCGCCATCGCCAGAAAAGACGCGCCAAGGATGTAGCGCAGCATTTGCGGACTGACCATGGTGGTGAGCCAGGCGCCGAGCGCGCCAGCCAGGGCGTGGTTGGCGATGGTCGCCACAAAAATGCCGGCGACGATGGGCCAGGGCTTGCGAAAACGTGCAGCGAGGACGAGAGCGAGGAGTTGCGTCTTGTCGCCCATTTCGGCGAGGGCGACGATGCCCGTAGAGACAAGGAAAGCTTCCATGAAAAAAAAGACTCCGGCCGTAAAACCATTGACTGCACGGCATCCGCGGCCTTGAGCAGGAGCTGTGCAGTCAAAGGTCTCGCTGGGTCCCCATGGACTGCTGGCGCCATGTCCTGACGGACAAGTCTGTTGACGCAAGCCCCTTTCAGGATTGAAAGGGTGGCTACTCCCCAATGACAAGCTCTTATTCTAGCGCACGGCGGTCTACAAGCCGCCCCGATCCGGTGCGCACCCATCTGGCGCGTTTATTGCTTGGTTTTGGTGCTTTTGATTTTTTCAATCCTGTTTCGCACTAAAACAGCACAAACCATTCAAGAGGATTTTATGGACGCACTAAAACAGGGCTCGGATGCCTTGTTCATCCTGCTGGGCGGCATCATGGTTTTGGCCATGCATGCCGGCTTCGCCTTTCTGGAGCTCGGCACGGTTCGCAAGAAAAATCAGGTCAATGCGCTCGTCAAGATCCTGGTGGACTTTTCGGTCTCCACGGTGGTGTATTTCATGGTCGGTTACGGCGTGGCCTACGGCACCCACTTTTTTATCGGCGCCGAGCAGCTGGCGGCCAAAAACGGCTATGAACTGGTGAAGTTTTTCTTCCTGCTGACTTTTGCAGCAGCCATCCCGGCCATCATTTCCGGCGGCATTGCCGAACGCGCGCGTTTTTACCCGCAGCTGCTGGCCACCGCCGTCATCGTCGGTTTTGTTTACCCGTTCTTCGAGGGCATCGTCTGGAACCAGCATTTTGGGGTGCAGGCCTGGATCGAGGCCCTGACGGGGGCGCAGTTCCATGATTTTGCCGGCTCCATCGTGGTCCACGCGGTCGGTGGCTGGCTGGCCTTGCCGGCCGTGATCCTGCTGGGCGCACGCAGCAACCGCTACCGCAAGGATGGCGGTATTTCCGCGCACCCGCCGTCCAGCATTCCCTTCCTCGCGCTGGGCGCCTGGATCCTGACGGTCGGCTGGTTCGGCTTCAATGTCATGAGCGCGCAGACCATCGACAAGATTTCCGGCCTCGTCGCCGTGAATTCATTGATGGCCATGGTGGGCGGCACGCTGGCGGCGCTGGCGCTGGGCAAAAACGACCCGGGCTTTGTGCACAACGGCCCGCTGGCCGGGCTGGTCGCCGTGTGTGCCGGCTCGGACCTGATGCACCCGCTGGGCGCCCTGGTCACCGGCGCGATTGCCGGCGCGGTGTTTGTGCTGATGTTCACGCTGACGCAGAACAAGTGGAAGATC
>CAMLDT010000244.1 GCA_946479075.1 uncultured Polaromonas sp. | reverse complement strand
GGGTCGAACCCACGACAAACGGATTAAAAGTCCGCTGCTCTACCAACTGAGCTAAGGCCCCGGGGAGCATCTTTCGATACTTCCTGGTCTTTGCTGCATCGTGTGCAGCAAAGCCTTGAATTATAGCGTCATTTTTTTGCGCTTTGCAAACTCACGCCGCAATTTTATCGAGCACCCACCCTGCTGCGCACAGGCCAAAGGTCGAGGTCACGCTGACGACCGAGCCGTAGCCGTGGCAGTTGAGGCTGCCGTCGCTTTGCGCTTCAGCGGAAACGGCACACGCCAGGCCTTCGCCGTCATCGGCAGCGCCGCCGGCCGGGCCAGCCATCTGCATCACGGCTTCGCGGCTGAACACACAGGCGACGCCGATGCGCCCCTTGCGCGCGGCACCGTGCGCCTTGCGCAGGCGGTAACGCAATTGCGCCAGCAGGGGATCGTGCGTGACCAGCGCGAGGTCATCGATATCCACCTTGTGCGCATGGCGCTTGCCACCCGCCGCACCGACACTGATGAGGTTTGTCTTGCTGCGCAGGGCCCACGCAGCCATCGCGGTTTTGGCCCGGACCTGGTCGCAGGCATCGATCACCGCGACGCTGCTGCCAGCCTGCACATCGGCGATACCGGCGATGCCCGGCCAGTTGGCGGCGTCAACAAATTCTTCGACCGCATCGACCACACACTGAGGATGAATCTGCGCGATGCGTTCACGCATGGCCAGCACCTTGGCCTGACCGAGCGTGTTGTCCAGCGCATGAACCTGTCGGTTGATGTTGGACTCGGCGACGTGGTCCAGATCGATCAGCGTGAGGCGTGCCACACCACTTCGCGCCAGCGCTTCGGCGGCCCAGGAACCCACACCGCCGAGCCCCACCACGATAACGTGGGCATCACGAATTCTCTGCGCACCGGCAGCGCCATACAGGCGCGCGAGGCCGCCAAAACGGCGCTCCATGTCCACGTTGGAACCCACGGTGGAACTGTCGGTCGGGTCAGCCAAATACACGCCTCCTCCAGACAAAAGTCAGGGGCATCAGCTGCCCTGCTCAAGCCGCCAGATCTGATACCTGACCCCGGCCACGCAGCCGGCCAGGATGGCGGCCACAGCCACGAAGCTGGTGGCGCTCAATGTAGACATGCCGGACAGGCCCTGACCAATGGTGCAGCCCATGGCGGTCACGCCGCCCACACCCATCAGCACAGCCCCGACCAGGTGGTTGCCGGTATCTTCGGCATCGCGGAAGCCTTCCCAGCGGAAACCGCGCGACAGCAGTGAATACACGGCAGAACCCACCACCACACCGAAGACGGAAACGATGCCTATCGTCAGCAGCTTGCTCTTGTCGCTGAAAAACATGACCCAGTCCACGGTATAGGCCACCGGCGAAACAAAACTCAGTGCTTCCATGCGGCCGGAGTTGGTCGCAAGAAAAGCCTCCTGCAGCGTATCGGGATGTTCGGCCACATAACCCAGATGGCCGCTGACCCACCACATCCCTACAACCACCGCGCCAATGCCCAGGCCAGCCAGCAGATTGTCGAAACGCCGGAAATCGGCGTTTGCCAGCGCCCAGACAATCAGCCCGCCGCCAAGAACCGCAGCAATCACCAGGCCCGCCAGCGCGGGCGACACGCCGAGCGCGCTTCCCGCCCAGACCGACAGGGCGGCGTTGCCCGCAAAATCAACACCAACGCTGTCCACAGTGGCCACACGCAATACGGCGGTGATGCCCTTGAGGGTGGCAAACGCTGCCACACCCATGACCAGGAACACCACCAGCGACTTGAGGTTGCCGCCGCCTATGCGCACCAGCGTCTTGCTGCCGCAGCCGGATGCCAGCACCATGCCGAAGCCGAACAGGCCGCCGCCCACCAGCGCCGACAGCCAGATGAAGCGGTTCGACGAATACAGGGTTTTGGAAGGATCGATCAGGCCAGCTGCCGCCAGGCCGTAAAAGCCGATCATGGCCACGCCCATGGCCATGCCCCACATGCGCATCCGGGTCCAGTCGCCCATGTTGATGATGTCGCTGACCGCGCCCATGGTGCAGAAGTGGGTGCGCTGCGCAATGGCGCCGAAAAGAGCGGAAAGAATGAAAGCCGCCCAGAGAACCTGGGTGGTGAGGGCATTGAGCTGGGAGGTATCCATCGCCCGATTTTAGGGGCTGAACGGCAGGCGGCGCGCGGCACGCCTGCTTGCCCCCACCGCACTTACTTCAGCTTGCTCAGGCGGTCCTTGGCCACCGAGGCGGCTTCCGACTGTGGATAGGCCTTGAGCAGATCTTCCAGCGTCTTGCGCGCGCCCTTGGTGTCCTTGAGTTCAATCTGGCAGTTGGCCACGGCCAGCACCGCTTCAGGCGCGCGAAGGTGTTCCGTGTCGGTGGCCACCAGGGTGCGGAAGTTCGTGATGGCGTCACGATAGTTGCGCAAGGCGTACTGGGCGTTTCCCAGCCAGAACAATGCAGGCGCCTTGTAGCCGCTTTGCGGATAACGCTTGAGGAAGCCGGAAAAGGCCGTCTGCGCCGACGCGAAATCGCCTTTTCGCAAGACCGCCAAAGCCGCTTCAAACTCCTGCTTTTCAGCGGGCTCCGCCACAAATTCCCGGCCATCGACCGTGACCTTGGAGGGCTCGAAACGGCTGAGCCGGTCATCCAGTCCTTGGGTCAGGTCCTTTTGCTTGCGCTGGACTTCAGACAACTCGCGCGTCATCTGTTCTCCCTGGCCGCGCATCTGGGCCATCTCGCTGCGCAAGGCGTCTATCTGGCCGGACAGATCGAGAAGGCTGCGGCGGAGCTGCGCATTGTCCTCGTTGGCCTTGCGCAGATCTTCCGCCATGCGCTGCTGCGACGCATCGAGACGCTGCCGCATCTCAAGAATTGCCTTGCGGGCTTCGTCGTCCTCGAACAGGCCGGCCTGCGCATTGAAGGCCAGCACGCAAGCCGCAGCGGCCAGGACAATCCGGAAAGTCTTCAAGATCAGGCTCCGGCTTAACGGTAGTTGAATTCAGCGCGGCGGTTCTTGGCGTAGGCCGCTTCGTCGCTACCGGTCTCGGCAGGTTTTTCCTCACCGAAGCTGACGGCTTCAATCTGTGCATCGGCAGCGCCCAGCAACACCAGCGCGCGGCGCACTGCTTCAGCACGTTTCTGCCCCAGCGCCAGGTTGTATTCGCGTCCACCGCGTTCATCGGTGCTGCCCTCGATGACCAGCTTGCGATCCTTGTTGGCGCTCAGAAAGCGTGCGTGGGCCTCAACGGTGGCCTGCGCTTCGGGTTTGATCACGAAACTGTCGTAATCAAAATAGATGACACGGGCGGCGCCGGCGGGGCCAGCCATCGAGGGATCGGTGGCGCCAATCAGCACCGGCGCGACATCGCGGCCGGCCACGCCGGAAGCGTCGCCCGCACCGTTTTGGCCGGTCGTGACAGGCGCCCGGTTTTCCACGGGGACATCATTGAGTTTGACACCGGAACTGCAACCGACGATGGCGGCGCTCAGGGCGATGATGGCGGTGAGTGAGAGGATGGATTTCATAGGTGCTTTCACAAAAAATTAAAGAAAGAAGCTTGTTGCTGGCGGGGGTTATCTGTGAAAAGGACCCCAGTCCGGCTCACGTATGTCTCCAGAGGACCCGGTCAGCCGGGCCTTGATCTTTCCGTCCAGCGTGGTGGTAAGCAAGGCTTCCCGGCCCTGCTGCTGGGTGGCGTAAACGATGAGCCGGCTGTTGGGTGCAAAACTCGGGCTTTCGTCGCCGCTGGTGTCCGTGATGGCGGTGGCCGTTCCCTTGCCCAGCTCCATGACATGCAGCTTGAATGCGCCACCGATGCGTGAAATATAGGCCAGCCAGCGGCCATCCGGACTGAGGGCCGGTGATATGTTGTAACTCCCCGTAAAGGTGACCCGTTCGACGCCCCCGCCGCCCGCGCCCATGCGGTAGATCTGGGGCGAACCGCCCCGGTCGCTGACGAAATAGATGTAGCGGCCATCCGGTGAAAATGCCGGCTCGGTGTCAATGCTGGCCGACTGCGTGAGCCTGCGTGGCTCGCCGCCCGACGAGGAAATGGCATAAAGCTGCGAGCCACCATCGCGGCTCAAGGTAGCGACCAGCTGGCTGCCGTCGGGCGACCAGGCCGGGGCGCTGTTGGAACCGCGAAAATTGGCCAGCAAGCGCCTTTTGCCCGTGGCCACATCATGGGCATAAATCACCGGTTTGCGGGACTCGAAGGACACATAAGCCAGCTGTGAGCCGTTGGGCGACCAGGAGGGGGAAATGATGGGCTCGGGGCTTGCCAGCGCAGACTGGGCCCCCTCCCCGTCGGAGTCCGCCACCCACAGGTTGTAGCGTGTGCCAGCCTTGGTAACGTAGGCGATGCGGGTGGAAAAAACCCCTTTTTCGCCGGTCAGTTTTTCGTAGACGAAGTCCGCAATCCGGTGGGCCGACAGGCGCAAATCGCCTTGCGGCACCACATAACTCTGGCCGCCAAGATCCTGGCCGCGCACCACATCCCACAGACGGCAGCGCACGTCATACCGCCCATCGGCCAGCCGGGAAATGCTGCCGGTCAGCAGGGAGTCTGCAGCGCGCTGGCGCCAGACCGACAGATCCGGGCGCGAGCTTTCATCAAGCTGGTTGCCGCTGGCATCGACAGCCCGAAACTGGCCGCTTCTTTCCAGGTCGGCCTGCACGATGGCTGCCATTTTCTGGGGGGCTTGCGCGTCGCCGCGGAACGCGGCAATCGCAATGGGCAACTGTGTCAGGCCGACACCCGACACCTCGACACGGAACTGGGCCCAGGCCGGCGGCAACACCGTGAGGGCACCGAGTCCGGCCAGGCTGCCAAGCAGGCTTCGCCGGTGGACAGCTTCGAGTGTTTGGGGGGGGAGATCAGGTTTTTTGGGATGCATTTTGCTGGTTCAAACAATACAGGGTGAAGTACTTGCCGAAGGCAGCCTGGGC
>CAMLDT010000243.1 GCA_946479075.1 uncultured Polaromonas sp. | reverse complement strand
CCTCCGGCCTCTACGTCCCGAACGTAGCGCTCTACCAGGCTAAGCTACACCCCGACAGGTGCCAGGCGCGATGTCAGGAACGGCGCTGGAGCAACTGGGACGCCAATTCTAGCAAGGCGTCGATGTATTTGTTGCGCCCCAGTGCCGAAAGCGCCGTGATCGCACGCTGCGCTTCAGAAGCTGCGGCATCGCGGGTCGCCTGCAGGGCGCCGGTTTGCCGGACGATGGCGACAATCTCGGCCAGATGCTCTGTTCCACCTGTTTCGATGGCTTCGCGAATGGTGGCCTGTTCTGCCGGGGTGCCGCGCTGCATGGCAACAATCAGTGGCAGCGTGGCCTTGCCCTCCCGCAAGTCATCTCCCAGGTTTTTCCCCATCTCGGTCGCATCGCCGTCGTAATCAAGCACGTCGTCAATCACCTGGAATGCCGTGCCCAGCGCCTGTCCGTAGTCGGCGCAAGCCTGCTCGATGTCAGGCGAAGCCCCTGCCAGCAGGGCCGCGAGCCGGGCGCTGGCCTCGAACAGCTTGGCGGTCTTGGAACGAATCACACGCAAATAGCCTTCTTCAGACAGGCTGGCATCGTGCATGTTCATCAACTGCAACACTTCGCCCTCGGCAATGATGTTGGTGGCCTCGGCAAGGGTCTGCATGATGCGCATGTCGCCGGCATCAACCATCATCTGGAAAGCCCGGGAATACAGGAAATCCCCCACCAGCACGCTGGCGGGATTGCCAAACGAGGCGTTGGCCGTGGCCCGGCCCCGCCGCAAGGTGGATTCATCCACCACATCGTCGTGCAGCAAGGTGGCGGTGTGTATGAATTCCACAACGGCAGCCAGGTTGAAACGTTGGTCGCCGCGGTACTCCAGGGCGCCGCACATCAGCAGCAGCAGTGAGGGCCGCAACCGCTTGCCACCGGCAGCAATGATGTACTGGGACACCTGGCTGACGAGCGGAACGTCGGAACTGAGACGGCGCGTGATCACCGCGTCCATGGCCTGCATGTCGCCGGCGATCAGGGCCAGCGCCGCGGCCGTGCGAGAGGAATTGACAGTCAAGGCGATCCAGACAAGAGCTTGCCCGGATTATAGGAAGCCCGAAACCGCCTTGCGGCCCTAGAACCGGGTGGACCACCTGAAATGCGGGTTTTCCGCATCCCATGCTAGAATCTAGGGCTCTGTGGAAATCCGTCCGCAGAACTCAATTCAAGAGGTCTTACATGTACGCGGTCATAAAAACCGGTGGCAAACAATACAAGGTTGCTACTGGCGAAAAAATTAAAGTAGAACAGATTGCTGCGGACGTAGGCCAAGAGATCGTTATTGACCAGGTATTGGCTGTCGGAACCGGCAGCACAATCACGGTTGGTACGCCCTTGGTGTCCGGCGCTACTGTTACGGTTACTGTCCTTTCGCAAGGCAGGCACGACAAGGTTCGCATCTTCAAGATGCGCCGTCGCAAGCACTATCAAAAACGCCAGGGTCACCGGCAAAACTTCACTGAACTGCAAATCGGCGCCATCGTCGGCTAAGCAGCGAAGTACCAGGACTCACCAAGGAGTAGTAAAAAATGGCACAGAAAAAAGGCGGCGGCTCTACGCGAAACGGGCGCGATTCGCAGCCCAAGATGCTGGGTGTCAAGAAGTTCGGCGGCGAAGTGATCAACGCAGGCAGCATCATCGTGCGCCAGCGTGGCACGAAGTTCCACCCGGGCCTGAATGTCGGCATCGGCAAAGACCACACCCTGTTTGCACTGGTGGACGGTTCAGTCTCGTTCTCCGTCAAGGGCGCGCTGAACAAGCACACGGTCAACGTGACGCCAGCGTAAGCTGATCACCTCTATCACGCCGAAGCCCCGCTTGGCCGGGGCTTTGTTGTTTTGGCCTTTCCGCCTTGTGCGCTTCTGGACTATCCTTGATCGTTGGCGCCCCGTCGCCCTCCTGCCCCTCCAAAACCCATGAAATTTGTTGACGAAGCCTATATTGACATCGCCGCCGGCGATGGCGGGAGTGGCTGCGTCTCGTTTCGCCACGAAAAATACAAGGAATTCGGAGGCCCCAACGGCGGCGATGGGGGGCGCGGTGGCCACGTTTATGCGGTGGCCGACGTCAACCTGAACACCCTGGTGGATTTCCGTTTTTCGCGCCGTCACGAGGCTCGCAACGGTGAACATGGCATGGGCTCGGACATGTTCGGCGCCAAGGGTGACGACATCATGCTCAAGATGCCGGTGGGCACCATCCTGACCGACGCCGAAACCGGTGAGGTGCTTTACGAACTGCTGGTCCCCGGCGAGGAAGTGCTGATCGCCAAAGGCGGCGACGGCGGTTTCGGCAACCTGCGCTTCAAGAGCTCCACCAACCGCGCGCCGCGCAGCAAGACGCCGGGCTGGCCGGGCGAGCGCAAAAGCCTCAAGCTCGAACTCAAGGTGCTGGCTGATGTTGGCCTGCTCGGCATGCCCAACGCGGGAAAGTCCACTTTTATCTCGGCGGTGTCCAATGCACGCCCCAGGATCGCCGACTATCCCTTCACCACGCTGCACCCCAACCTCGGCGTGGTGCGCGTCGGCCCGGAGCAGAGTTTTGTCGTCGCCGACCTGCCAGGCCTGATCGAAGGCGCGTCCGAAGGCGCCGGCCTGGGCCACCTCTTCCTGCGCCATCTGCAGCGCACCCGTTTGCTGCTGCATATTGTGGACATGGCGCCGTTCGACGAGGGCGTGGATCCGGTCGCGCAAGCCAGGGCGATTGTGGGGGAACTGAAAAAATACGACGCCGCGCTGTACGACAAGCCGCGCTGGCTGGTGCTCAACAAGCTCGACATGGTGGATGCCGACAAGCGCGCCGCACTCGTCAAGGACTTCGTCAAACGCTTCAAGTTCAAGGGGCCGGTGTTCGAGATTTCGGCCCTGACGCGCGAAGGCTGTGAGCAACTGGTCAGGACGATCTACCAGCATGTCAAAAGCGTGCAAAAAAGTGAGCAGGCGCCGGAAGCGGTGGACCCGCGTTTTGCCGACCTGCCGGGTGAGCCCGACGCAGGCTGATTGGCACGGGCTCATTCGCTACAATAATCATAGCTAGTCCCGCCCGTCCTGTATGGGCTGGAGCCATAAAACCACCGGAATATGCGGCAAAAAACAGGGTCCCCCGTCCTTCTGAACGCCAGGCGCATCGTGGTCAAGGTTGGCTCCAGCCTGGTGACCAACGAAGGCCGCGGCCTGGACGCTGCCGCCATCGGCCAGTGGTGCCAACAGCTGGCCTTGTTGGTCAAAAGCGGCCGGGAGGTCATCATGGTCAGCAGCGGCGCGATTGCTGAAGGCATGAAACGCCTGGGCTGGGCGACGCGTCCCAAGGCCATCCATGAGCTTCAGGCGGCAGCCGCCGTCGGGCAAATGGGCTTGGTGCAGGTGTATGAAAGCCAGTTGCGCGACAACGGCGTCGGCAGCGCCCAGGTGCTGCTGACCCACGCCGACCTGGCCGACCGCGAGCGTTATCTCAATGCCCGCTCCACCCTGCTGACCCTGCTGCAACTCGGCGTGGTGCCGGTCATCAATGAAAACGACACGGTCGTCAACGACGAGATCAAATTCGGCGACAACGACACCTTGGGCGCGCTGGTCGCCAATCTGGTGGAAGCCGATGCCCTGATCATCCTGACCGACCAGCGCGGACTCTACAGCGCGGACCCCCGCAAAAATCCCGATGCCCGCTTCATCGATGAAGCGGTGGCCGGCGACCTCGCCCTGGAGGCCATGGCTGGCGGTGCCGGCTCCAGCATCGGCAAGGGCGGCATGATCACCAAGATCCTCGCAGCCAAGCGGGCTGCCGGCTCGGGGGCTTCCACGGTGATCGCCTGGGGGCGGGAGCCCAATGCACTCATCCGCCTGACGCAGGGTGAGGCCATCGGTACCTTGCTGGTGGCGCAAACGCAGAAAAACCAGGCGCGCAAGCAATGGATGGCCGATCATCTCCAGTTGCGTGGGGCCGTGGTCGTTGATGCCGGCGCGGCCGTCAAGGTGCGCGACGAAGGCAAAAGCCTGTTGCCGATCGGCATGGTGTCGGTACAGGGAGAGTTCTCGCGCGGCGACGTGATCGCCGTGCACGACGCCGCCGGGAGCGAGATCGCACGGGGCCTGGCCAATTACTCGAGTGCGGAAGCCAGGCTGATTTGCCGCAAACCGTCAGCGGAATTTGAAAAGCTGCTGGGCTACACCGGTGAAGCCGAGATGGTCCACCGGACCAACCTGGTCCTCACCAGTTGAAGCGGCTGAAGCGGTTGAACTTCAGCTTGCGAATCACCTCGTCCACCGAGGACGCCTGTGCGGCGTTGTCGCAGGCACCGGCCCGGGCAAAAGCCAAGGCATGCCGGGAAGGCATGTTGTCGAACATCGACTGCCATTCAGGCCGGGAAACCGGTGTCCAGCTACCCGATGGGTTGTAGCGCGCATAGGTCTTGACTTCCCCCGTGACGCAGCGAATACCCTCATAAAGGACATTGCGCGCCCCGCTGGCACTGGTGGCGACCATCACGTAGCTGAGCACGCCATCTTTCGAGATGCGCAGGGTCGCGGGGTCCACGCCGTAGGACAGCGAGGAGGCCTGCGAGACATCGAAGGTCAACAGTTTGCCGGTATCAAATGCAGGCGGTGGCGGAACCGCCTCTTCCTTCCAGTCAGCCAGTTCGGCATCCCGCTGCGCCCAGGCGCTTGCCGACAACACCAGCAGGCAGGCCATCGCCAGGGATTTAAAGGTCATGTTTTTCATTTCGGGAAGCGGCGGCCAGGCTGGCCAGACTGGTTTGTGGATCAGGCTCAAAAGTAGCGCCGGGTGGAAGCTCAAACGATGCACCTGGCATGCCCGCCGCATGCAGTCCATGCTCAATGGCGTCGCCGGCCTCACGCTGGCGTATCCCGCCGCGCAAATAACGGTTGCGGTGATCGGGACGGGCGTCAAAACGGTGCTCA
>CAMLDT010000242.1 GCA_946479075.1 uncultured Polaromonas sp. | reverse complement strand
GAATTCCGATACCGATGACAACTGTGACTAGCCGCATTGCTGCTGTTCAACGTCGGAGTTGACCGGCGACCGGCGGAGAGGACCGGAGCGAAGCGAAGGCCCGCCGTTGGGCGTCCGTGTCGAACGACCTGTTAGACATCACTCGCCTCCTTCCTTGCGCGCAACCGTCGAACCGCAATAGGCAGAACTCCTAAGATAGTGACAGTTCCGACGAGTGCGGTCAGGAATACCACCAATGCCTCGACGGCGGTTTGTACGCGATCCGCTGCCTCCGTTCCCTGGAGCGACAACTCGCTCGCAAACGCGAAGACGGCGTAAGCGCCGAACGCGCCCAGGAGCGTTCCCACGGCCGCGGGGCCGGCGAGGGTCTGCTTTTCGTGCGTCGACAGCTTCATGGTGAGGTCTAACGTAATGTATGGAGCAAAACCTGCTCGATAACGCAAAAATGACCGGACCACCAACACGAGCGGCGAAGCCGCCTCCTGCTGTTGTGGGTCCGTGTCGATTGACATGTTAAGCATTAGGCGTACTACCTCTGCGCTCGAACGAGGCGAGTAAGTGCTTCAGCGATCTCAATGGCTTCGTGGTCTGCCAATTCCACAGGATCATTGTGCGGGTTCAAAGTCTTGAGGCAAATTGCGCCACTTGGATCAAGCCACATCACGACTTCACCGCCAGCAAACTCCTCTACAGGTACAGACTCTGGATTCATAGGCTTTCGATGTTTAACGTTTGAATTCAGCGGCCGCCGAAGGCGGTCCGCTGGAATGATGGGTTAGAAGGCCTACTGTCCATTCCCGTGGGCCCCCAATAGGCAGTTCCTTCGGAACACACAGCAACTGCTGCTGAAGACTCAAGCCCTCCGGCTTGAATTTCGGCTCGCGCCACTCACCACCAAGCGAAAGCCACTTTGCACGCAAAGCCTCGATGCCTTTGACTGAGGAATCTTCATAGCCATGCTCACAGCCACAACATGGGCAAATTTCAAAGAGAGGTGAGCGTCCATCCTCTCCCCAAGGCGGATTTTCAGTCGGTGCTCCGCAAACGTAGCAGTGATGCATGCGCTGCCTTCTAACGCAATGTATGGAGCAAAACCTGCTCGATAAACTGGCCTCTGCTCGATATTCTGGTCATGACTTCCTCCTGAAAGTGGCGTGCTTGCTGGGTTTTACCGCAGTTTTGTACGGATTTATACAGGTATAAAAATTCTGTGAAACACCGCAGGCGGCTCGTTCTTCGGGGTAAAGCCCATCACGGCTCGCAACTCAATGACGATTTATGCCTCCAGCCCCCGTCCAGCAAGCGCAAGCAGCTATCAATTTATGAGCGTTTCGGCAACGCCGCCATCTGACTGTCCTGCCACTTCGCCAGCAGCGTGACCGCGACCGTCGCGCCGATCAGCGCCAAAAACATGTCCGACTGCGTGTCCCAGATGTCGCCCTGGGTGCCTAAAAATTCATCGGCGCCCTGGCCCAGGGCCAGGGCGGCCCACCACTCGATCAGCTCGTACACCGCGCTGATGGCCATGGCCACGCAGACCGACAGAAAGCCCGCCATGCGCCGGCCATTGACGTAAGCGCCGCGCAGCAGGACTTCGCGCGCGACCAGAGCCGGCACCAGGCCCTGCATGAAGTGGCCGATCTTGTCGTAGGGGTTGCGGCCCAGGTGCATCAGGTCCTGCATCCAGAAGCCCAGTGGCACACGCGCATACGTATACGCGCCGCCGAGGATCAGCACCAGCATGTGGATGGCGATCAGGATGTAGAGCAAGGTGCTCAGCGGAAAGCGCTCGCGCGTGAAGGCCAGCACAGGCAGGGCCAGCAGCACCGGCGCGACTTCCAGCACCCAGGTGCCGCGTTCGTAAGGTGCAATGCCCGACGCCACCAGTGCGGCGAGCACCACGGCACCCAGCAAAAGCAGGAGGCGGTCGCGCGTCACGCGCCGGCCTTGCTGCCAAAAAACTGCGTCAGCGCATGCGCGGTTTCCAGCGGCAGTTCTTCGGGAATGAAATGCCCGGCCGGCAGCACCTGACCGCTGACGGTGCCGGCGCACTGCGCCTGCCACAGCACCAGCGGCTCGAACAGCTTGTTGACCACGCCGCGTTCGCCCCACAACACATGCACATCGCAGCGGATTTTTTCGCCCTGCGCGCGGCTCTCGCGGTCGTGCACGAGGTCGATGCCGGCGCTGGCGCGGTAGTCCTCGCAGGCGGCGTGGATGGCTTCGGGCGTGCAGAAGCAGCGCTCGTATTCGAGCAGCGCCTCGGCCTCGATGTAGCTTAGCCCCTGCGCGCCCCAGCCGCCGAGCTTGGCGTGCAGATAGGGCAACGCGTTGCCGACTATCATGGTCTCGGGCAAAGGGCTGGGCTGGATCAAGTGGAACCAGTGGTAGTAGGCGGTGGCAAAACGCAGGTCGGTGGCGTTGTACATGTCCAGCGTGGGCGCGATGTCGATGACACACAGCTTGCGCACGCGGCCCGGGTGGTCCAGCGCCAGCCTGTGCGCCACGCGGCCCCCGCGGTCATGGCCGCAGACATCGAAGCGGCTGATGCCCAGCGCGTCCATCACACCCAGCGCATCGGCGGCCATGTTGCGCTTGCTGTAGTTGCTGTGGTCGGGCAGGCCGGCCACCTTGGACGAGTCGCCGTAGCCGCGCAGGTCGGGCAGCACCAGGAAAAATTTGGCCTTGAGCGCCTGCACCACGCGGTGCCACATCACATGGCTTTGCGGAAAACCGTGCAGCAGCAGCAGCGCCGGGCCTTGGGCGTTGCCGCCAAAGCGCGCGAATATGGAGGTGCCGTTGACCTCGAAGTCGCGCGCTTCAAAACCGTCAAACCAGTTGTCGGGCAGGGTCGAGGCCATGGCGCGTCCTTGTCGATGGGTTCAGGGCCGGGCGGACAAATACTTCTGGAGGTTGCCCGCAGCCGTCGCGCGCACCTTGCTGCGCAGGAAGGGCGTCCAGCCCAGCAGCAGGCCGGGCGTGCCCAGCGCCTGGCGCGACCAGGACCAGAAGTCGAAGCGGTCGCGCTGGGTCTGGATCAGGCCCTGCGGGTTGAAGGTGAAGCGGCTGTCGATGATGTTGTGCACCATGCGGCCGGTGGCGCTGAAGCGGTAGTCGGCCTCCCAATACGCCTGGCCGGTGGCAGCGTCGGCTTCCAGTCCTCTGTAGTCCAGCTTCCAGACATCGCGCCCCTTGGCCTTGGTGGCATCCGCCAGCATGTGCCACATGCCGGTGACCTCGCGGTGGCCGCGCAGCGAAAAAGCCTCGTCGTCAAAGCTCGCGTCGGGCGCGTAACACTCGGCCATGGTGGCTGAATCCAGCCGCGCGAAGGCGCTGTAGAGTTTTTCAAGGGTTTGCTGGTTGGCGTGCATGGGGCCTCCGGAAGTGGCGCAGGGCTGCGGGGCAGCCCGGCAAATGGTACACCCGCCCCGCCGGGGGATTGATAAACCGCCAGCGCGACCCATCTGCAGAAAATGATCCCTTTTTCCGTCCTCGACCTGTCCCCCATCGTGGAGGGCAGCGACGCTGCCCAGTCCCTGCACAACACGCTGGATCTGGCCCAGCATGCCGAACGCTGGGGCTTTGAGCGTTACTGGCTAGCCGAACACCATGGCATGGCCGGCATCGCCAGCGCCGCCACCGCGGTGGTGATGGCGCATGTGGCGGGCGGCACCTCGCGCATCCGCGTGGGCGCCGGCGGCATCATGCTGCCGAATCATTCGCCGCTGGTGATTGCCGAGCAGTTCGGCACGCTCGAATCGCTGTTTCCCGGCCGCATCGACCTGGGCCTGGGCCGCGCGCCCGGCTCCGACCAGGCCACGGCGCGCGCACTGCGGCGCGACCTGAACGCCAACCCCGACGAGTTCCCGCAGGACGTGGTGGAACTCATGCATTACTTCCAGCCGGTGCAGGAAGGCCAGCGCGTGCGCGCCGTGCCCGGCGCCGGGCTCAATGTGCCGGTGTGGATTCTGGGCTCCAGCCTGTTCGGCGCGCAACTGGCGGCGCAACTGGGCTTGCCGTTTGCGTTTGCCTCGCACTTTGCGCCGGCGCAGATGATGCAGGCCATCGAGGTTTACCGCAGCCGCTTCCGCCCCTCGGCGCAGTTGCAGCGCTCGCATGTGATGCTGGGCTTCAATGTGTTTGCCGCCGACACCGACGACGAGGCGCGGCTGCTGTCCTCGTCGATGCAGCAGGCTTTTGTGAACCTGCGCAGCGGCCGGCCCTCGCGCCTGCAGCCGCCGGTGCCCGGTTACGAAGAACGCTTGAGCCCGTCCGAACGCGCCATCCTGGAGCAGACGCTGACCTGTTCGGCCATCGGCGCACCGGACACGGTGAAACGGCAACTGCAGGCCTTTGTGGACCGCACCGGCGCTGACGAGCTGATGATCACCTCGCAGATCTTCGACCACGCCGCGCGCCTGCGCTCTTACGAGATCACGGCCAGCCTGCGGGACTGAGGCTGCGGAGGCCATCCTTCGACAGGCTCAGGACGAACGGAAAATCGGCGGGCGAAGCCAGGTCTCTACTTCTTTATTGCCAACAGTTCGATCTCGAATTCCAGCGTGGCGTTCGGCGGGATCACGCCGCCGGCACCGCGTGAACCGTAAGCAATCGCAGACGGGCAGGTCAGCTTGGCCTTGCCGCCGACCTTCATTTTCTGCACGCCCTCGGTCCAGCAGGGGATGACGCGGTTCAGCGGAAACTCGGTCGGCTCGTTGCGCGACCAGGAGCTGTCGAACTCCTTGCCGCCCGGAAAGCGGCCACGGTAATGGACCTGAACCGTGTCGCTGGCGGCCGGGCTGGCGCCGCTGCCTTCCTTGAGCGGCCGGTAAACCAGCCCGCTGGCCGTCACCGACGCGCCCGCCTCCTTCGCGGCGGCCGCCGCAGCCGCATCAGGCTGGGCCCAGGCAGCAGACACAAGGCCAAGAGATAAAACACCCGCACAAACAATGGATCGCACAACAACTCCTTGAATTCATCAGGCCGCCGACGGCAACCCATGC
>CAMLDT010000241.1 GCA_946479075.1 uncultured Polaromonas sp. | reverse complement strand
TTTTTGCGAACCAGGTTCGCGCAGCCGTGCGCCGCGCCGCTGCCGGAACCCCGGTCGATGCCGACGACGTGGCCGATGAACTAATCGCCGACAGCAGCGCAACCGCCCAATCGCTGGATCTGCAGCGCTGCCTGCTGCGCTTGCCGGACGAGCAGCGGGCCGTGTTGCTGCTCGTCAGCCTGGAAGACCTGTCCTACGCCGAGGTGGCAAAAATAACGGGCGTACCGGTCGGCACCGTCATGTCGCGCCTGTCGCGCGCCCGCGCCCGCCTGCGCGAACTGATGGACGGCCCGGCTGCTCCGGCGGCGGGCCAGGTCCGGCCGCTGATGCGCCGACTCAAGTAAACACCATGGACCCACAGAACGCTTTCATGCAGGACAAGATCAACGCGCTGATCGATGGGCAATTGCCGGGGGATCAGCAGGCCGCCGTGCTGGCCGGTCTGGACGCCGATCCGGCCGCCCGGGACACGCAGCAGGCGTGGCAGGCCCAGCGCGAAGCCCTGCGCGCCCTGCACCGCCCGCTGCTCGGCGAACCGGTGCCCGACACCCTGCTTGCCGCTGCCCGCCGCGTGGACCTGGGCCGCCAGCAACTGAACCAGTGGTGGCGCTGGGGCGGCATGGCTGCCGCCGTGGTGCTGGTCTTTGGCGTGGGCTGGTTGTCGCATGGCCGCGTGGACAGGCCGGCGGTTTCTCAACTGGCGGGCGCCTCGGCCCGTGCCACGCAGGCTTTTGTGCACCAGGCCTCGCTCGCGCATGCGGTGTACTCGCCCGAGGTGCGCCATCCGGTGGAAGTGCCGGCCGCGCAGCAGGAACACTTGGTGCAATGGCTGTCCAAACGCCTGGGCAAGCCGCTGAAGCTGCCGGTGCTGGCTGAGCAGGGGTATGAACTGGTCGGAGGCCGCCTGCTGCCCGGTGAGGGCGGCGCCCGCGCGCAGTTCATGTTTCAAAATGCGGCCGGCGGGCGGATCACCCTTTACCTGGGTGCGGTGGACGGCAATTCGAGTGCAACCGCGGCCAGCCGCGAGACCGCTTTTCGCTACAGCACCGATGGGCCGGTGCCTTCGTTTTACTGGGTGGACCAGGGCTTTGGTTACGCCCTCAGTGGTGCGGTCTCCCGCGAGGAATTGATGAAGCTGGCCGAACTGGTTTACCGCCAGCTCTGAGTTACGCCCAGCTTTGAGGCCCGGGGCGGCGGCAGTCACGCTCCTGGAGAGCAGGAATAAATCCGCCCTTGATCCAGGTCAACGCCGTGCGGCCCGATGTCGCCAACACTGTTGAGCGCACAATTCCGCAGCTTGATCGCCAACCGGAGCGGCCTTCGTTTATTCAGCGCAGGATGGCAACAGCAGCTTAAGTCGGCGTTAAGGCGGCGTTAAGTCGGCAGCCGCAGACTGGCTGTCTCACGGCAACCGGGCCGGCCAGGGCCCTGGCAATCCTGGCCCCCATAACCCGTCCTGGCAAAATTCCATGAAACCCCCACCAGAAAATTTTCGTTACAACCGGCTGTCCATGGGCTTGCACTGGTGCATGCTGCCCCTGCTGGCCGCGGTGTACGGCGCCATGATCTTGAGCGATAGTTTCCCCAAAGGCAGCGATGCCCGCAATGGCCTGAAAACCTGGCACTACATGCTCGGCATGTCCGTGTTTTTTCTGGTCTGGCTTCGCATTGCCGTGCGGATGACGACGCGTGTGCCCTCCATTGTTCCGGGCCTGCCGCTCTGGCAACGCAGGCTGTCTGGCGTGGTGCAGTTTTCCCTGTACCTCCTCATGGTCGCCATGCCGCTGGCTGGATGGCTGGCTCTCAATGCCAGTGGTCAGCCGGTGCCCTTTTTGGGCCTGCAACTGCCGGTGCTCATCACGGAGAACAGGACCACGGCCGGCCTGCTCAAGGAAATTCACGAAGCAGGCGCCACGGCCGGCTATTTCTTGCTGGGACTGCATGCAACTGCAGCTCTTTTTCACCACTACATCGTGCGCGACAACACCCTGCGGCGAATGTTGTGGGACCGGCGCTGATCCCGGGTCATACCCTCCTCACTGAAAGACTCCATGCGACACCTCGAACGTCACAAAACAGCGCGTATCGGCTGGCTCCGCGCGGCGGTGCTGGGGGCCAATGACGGCATTGTCTCCACGGCCAGCCTGATGATTGGTGTGGCGGCGGCCCACACCACGCCGGGCAGCATTTTGCTCACCGGCGTGGCCGGACTGACCGCCGGCGCCATGTCCATGGCCGCCGGCGAATACGTTTCGGTGCATTCCCAGGCAGACACCGAAAAAGCCGATCTGGCGCGTGAACGTGCCGAACTCAAGGCCGACCCCGCGGCCGAAATGCGGGAACTGACCGCCATTTATGAAACACGCGGACTGGCGCCCGACCTCGCCCATCAGGTCGCCACGCAACTGATGGCGCATGACGCGCTGGGCGCCCATGCACGCGACGAGCTGGGCATTTCAGAGGCGTTCAGCGCCCGCCCGATCCAGGCGGCGCTGGCCTCGGCCGCCAGTTTTGCGGTGGGCGCAGCCTTGCCCCTGCTGGTGGCTGGGGTGGTGCCCTACGGCGGGATGATTCCATGGATGGCCGGCACATCGCTGTTCTTCCTGGCCTTGCTGGGTGCGGTGGCAGCGCGCGCCGGCGGCGCGTCGGTCCTGACCGGCGCCTGGCGGGTGACCTTCTGGGGCGCGCTCGCGATGGTGATCACGGCCGGCGTGGGCACCCTGTTTGGCGCCGTGGTGTGAATTGAGCGGGCTGGCAGCGCCCGGGCTCAGGCCAGGTCGCGCAGGGGATGGTGGTCTGCTGTCCAGGGGCTGGTAAAAAAGGCCTGAATCATCTCGGGCTTGACGTCTTCAATGCGTGCCGGGTTCCACTTCGGCGTGTAGTCCTTGTCGATGGCCAGCGCACGAATGCCTTCGACCGTCTCACTGGCTGCGCCGGGACGCCAATGGAAGCAATGGTGGACGATGTCACGCTCCATGCGCAGGTCGTCGGCCAGTGTCATGGTGCGCGCACGGCGGATTTGCTCCAGCGTGACATGCAGCATCAGCGGCGAACGCTTGCGCAGCATGGCGGCGATCTTGCGGGCCGCCTCATCGGGTGAAGCGTCCAGCGCATCCACGATGTGTTTCACACGGGCCAGTGAAAAATATTGATCAAATTGGCATCCAGCCCTTTCCTGACGGGCGCCACCAGCTATCAAATGTGTAGCAATCCAGGCCTCCAGCGCAGCCGCCGACGCCAGGTCCTGATCGCCCAGCGACTGCCACAGCGCGGGCAGATCCGCTGCCGGCAGCTTCACATCGGCCAGGCCATAAGCCAGCGCCTCGTCCGCATGGATCACCACGCCGGTCAGCGCCAGGTATTCACCCACGCTGCCAGGACAGCGGCTCAGGAAGTAGCCGCCGCCCACATCGGGAAACAGGCCGATGTTGGTTTCGGGCATCGCGAGCTTGCTGCGCTCGGTGACGATACGCACTGTCGCACCCTGCGAAATCCCCATGCCACCGCCCATCACCACACCGTCCATGAAAGCGATGTAGGGCTTGGGATAGCTGTGGATCAGCTGGTTGAGTCGGTATTCCTCGGTGAAAAAGTCGTCCAGTGCGCGGTCGCCGGCCAGCGCCGCCTCGTGGAAAAAGCGGATATCGCCGCCGGCCGAGAAACCGCCAAACAGCGCCTCGGGCGTGCCGGGACGGCCGGCCTTGTTGGTGCCGCGTACCGCCACGCCCAGCACAGCCGCATCGTCCCGCCAGGCCGTCAGCGCGGCCGCCAGTTCGCGCACCATGGGCAGCGACAGCGCGTTGAGCGCCTTGGGCCGGTTGAGCGTGATGAAGCCCACGCCGCCGCGCACTTCGGTCAGCACCTCCCCGGTGTTCTTTGTTTCGTACGTCCTCATACCCTCTGTCTCCATCCCATCAATTCATTGGCCACCAGCGCGCCGATGACCAGCAGGCCGCCGCTCAGTACGGTGGCGGCAGGTACTTCCCCGGCGCCCAGCCAGGCCAGCAAAATGCCGAAAATAATCTCCAGCAGCGCCAGCAACGCCACCTCGGGGGCCTTGAGCACGCGGGCGCAGATCACCGATAGCACACAGGGAATCGCCAGTTGCACCAGCCCGAGTAGTGCCAGCAAGCCCAGATCGCGCCCGGTCGCCGCAAACGGGAAAGCCAGCGGCAGCGTTGTGAGCGCGGAAATTGCGGCACCCACCAGCACGGCCGGCACCAGGTCGATTTTTTCGCCGTGGGCCTGGCTGCGCTGCACCACGGTCCAGTTCACCGCCGCCGCGATGGGCACCAGCAAGGCCACCAGCGTGCCCGCAAACTGCGCAAGGCCCCCACCCAGGCTGACCTGGCTGCCATACATCCACGCGATGCCCACGCCGGCCACGGCAATCGCGGCCCAGGTCCGCGGGGCGATCCGGTGGCCAATGAAAAAGCTGGCAGCCAGCGCCGTCAGAAAGGGCCCGAGCGCTAGCGTGATCAGCACATTGGCCACGGTCGTCATGGTCAAGGCCAGCATAAAGGCGGTGAACATGATGCTCCAGCAGACACCGGAGATCCACAGATAAGGTCCGGCATGGCGGATGCGCGAGAACACCTGCCGCCCCTGGAACAGCGGCAGGATCACCAGCAGCGCCAGCAAGGTGAAAAAGCTGCGCCAGAAAGTCACTTCAAAACTGCGCGCCGACTCCAGATGCCGCGTCACGACGCCGGCAATCGACCACATCAGGGTGACCCCGACCATCAGGAAAACAGCGCGGCTATGTGTCAGTTTCATGGGTGTCCAAACAAAAAAAAGCGGAAGCAGGTATCACCCGGTTCCGCCCTGCCCGTCCGTGCGTCAAGCTCAGCGGCTGGCCCGCTTGCGGTCGCTTTCCTTGAGGTGGCGCTTGCGCAGGCGAACCGACTTCGGCGTGATTTCGACCAGCTCGTCTTCCTCAATGAACTCGACGCCGTATTCGAGGGTCAGCTCGATAGGCGGCGTGATCTTGATCGCGTCTTCCTTGCCCGACACGCGGAAGTTGGTCA
>CAMLDT010000240.1 GCA_946479075.1 uncultured Polaromonas sp. | reverse complement strand
GCGATCAGGGTGCCGGTGAGTATCCTGAGACCGGTGCGTTTGTAGCGCACATCGGAAGTCAGCGCGAACAGCGCAAAGGAAATGCCGGCTGACACCAGCAGCAGCAAAACGGCAATGCGAAAGACGGCCATGCAGCCGGTCCTACCAAGCCCGCGCGAGCTGCGCAAACCCCTGGGGCGCCTTTTTTTCGTCCTCGAAGGTCACCAGCTCGTAGGCGTCCTTGTGCGACAACAATTCCCGCAGGAGTTTGTTGTTCAGCGCATGGCCAGAACGGAAGGCGCTGTAGGCGGCCAGCAGCGGCTTGCCAATCAGGTACAGGTCGCCCATGGCGTCGAGGATCTTGTGTTTGACAAACTCGTCGTTGTAACGCAGGCCGTCGGTGTTGAGCACGCGGTAGTCGTCCATCACGATGGCATTGTCCAGACCGCCGCCCAGTGCCAGACCATTGGCGCGCATCATCTCGACGTCCTTGGTGAAGCCAAAGGTGCGGGCCCGCGCGATGTCGCGGCTGTAGGAGCCGCTGCCCATGTCGAACTCGACACGCTGGCCGGTGGAGTCCACCGCCGGGTGGTCGAAGTCGATTTCAAAGCCGAGCTTGTAGCCGTTGTAGGGCGACAGGCGCGCCCACTTCTCGGTCGCGCCCTGCCCTTCACGCACTTCCACCGGCTTGAGCACACGGATGAATCGTTTGGGCGCCGACTGAAGTTCAATGCCGGCGGACTGCAGCAAAAACACGAAGGACGACGCCGAGCCGTCGAGGATGGGCACTTCCTCGGCCGTGATGTCGATGTAGAGGTTGTCGATGCCCAGGCCGGCGCAGGCCGACATCAAATGTTCGACGGTGTGCACCTTGGCGCTGCCGTTGCTGATCGTCGATGCGAGGCGCGTGTCGGTGACGGATTCGGCGGAGATCACGATGTCCACCGGCTGCGGCAAATCGACACGGCGAAACACAATGCCGGTGTCCGGCGCGGCCGGGCGCAAAGTCAGCTCAACCCGCTGACCGCTGTGCAGGCCCACGCCGACGGCCCTGGTCAGGGATTTGAGGGTGCGTTGGGCAAGCATGACACTATTTTAGTTGGGCGCCCGGCGCGGCGCACCGGTCTTGCGCAATGACGCACATAGTCTGCGTGAATACCAATTAGGCCACTGAACCAGCGATTGATCGAATGGAAAGCGTAGCGAGCGGGAACGAGCTTGTGTTGAGAAGCGCAGCCGTACCCAGGTACGGCGAGCATCGCAAACTCAAGATCGACCCGCGCAGTAGCTTTACATCGATCAATCAGCTTGTTTGCGCAGGAAAGCCGGTATCTCGAAGTCGTCCATGCCGCCCGATGCCAGTGCATCGACCTTGGCCGCTGCCTGGGTGCGGTTGGTGCGCCAGACGCTGGGCACCGCCATGTTGCCGTAGTCCGGCTGGGCCGAACCCATGCTGTTGCCGCCGGGCTGGGCATTGTTGACGGACGCGCCGCCCACGGCCATGTTGAGTACCGGCATGTTGTCGGTGCCGGTACGCAGCACCTGCAGCGGCGGCGCCGTGCGGCGTGCGCCCTGGCGGCTCAGGCCTGTGGCCACCACGGTCACGCGGATGTCGTCACCGAGTTCATCGTCGTAGGCCGTGCCGTAGATCACGTGCGCATCGGGCGAGGCGTAAGCGCGGATGGTGTTCATCGCGAGCTTGGACTCGTTGAGCTTGAGCGAACCCTTGGCCGCGCTGATCAGGACCAGCACACCCTTGGCACCCGACAGGTCAATGCCTTCAAGCAACGGGCAGGCCACGGCCTGTTCGGCGGCGATGCGTGCGCGGTCCGGACCGTTGGCACGGGCCGTGCCCATCATGGCCTTGCCAGGCTCGCCCATCACGGTGCGCACGTCCTCGAAGTCGACGTTGACGTGGCCGGGGACGTTGATGATCTCCGCGATACCGCCGACAGCATTTTTCAGCACGTCGTTGGCATGCGCAAAGGCTTCGTCCTGTGTCACGTCCTCACCCAGCACTTCGAGCAGCTTCTCGTTGAGCACCACAATCAGCGAATCGACGTTGGCTTCCAGTTCAGCCAGGCCGAGGTCGGCGTTGGTCATCCGGCGGCCGCCCTCGAACTCGAAAGGTTTGGTCACCACACCGACGGTGAGGATGCCCATTTCCTTGGCCACGCGTGCAATCACGGGGGCCGCGCCGGTGCCGGTGCCGCCGCCCATGCCGGCCGTGATGAACAGCATGTGCGCGCCTGCAATCGCCTCGCGGATGTCTTCGACGGCCATCTCGGCGGCGTCACGGCCCTTCTCGGGCTTGCTGCCTGCGCCCAGCCCGCTGCCGCCCAGCTGGATCTGCTTGTGGGCGCTGCCACGGCCCAGGGCCTGGGCATCGGTGTTGGCGCAGATGAATTCCACGCCCTGCACATTGCGTTCAATCATGTGTTCGACCGCGTTGCCGCCGCCGCCACCCACGCCAATCACCTTGATTTGCGTGCCCTGGTTGAACTCTTCGATTTCAATCATTTCGATGCTCATGTGAGCCTCCTGTCGGTATGTTTGCAGTTGCCAAAAATTTTGTTGTGAAAGCAAGGCGTTGAGAGACCCTCATGCAGGGGGATCCGCTCCCCCGGAATGTTTGCAACGCGGGCTCCGCCAGATAAAAGTCGTGATTTTTTTCATCAGAAGTTCCCCACCAGCCAGTCCTTGACCTTGCCGAAAGCGTTGTGCACGCTGCCCGCCTTTTGCGCCACGCGGTGGCCGCGCATGCGCGCCAGCCGCGCTTCTTCGAGCAGTCCCATGACGGTGGCAGCCCGCGGCTGGGCCACCATGTCGGCCAGCGCACTGGAATAACGCGGGATACCGCGCCGCACCGGCTTGAGGAAGATGTCCTCACCGAGTTCGACCATGCCGGGCATCACCGCGCTGCCGCCGGTGATCACGATGCCGGAGGACAGGACCTCCTCGTAGCCCGATTCACGGATCACCTGCTGCACCAGCGAGAAAATTTCCTCGATGCGCGGCTCGATCACGCCGGCCAGCGCCTGGCGCGACAACATGCGCGGGCCGCGGTCACCCAGGCCCGGGACCTCGACCTGCGTGTCGGGGTCGGCCAGCAATTGTTTGGCAAAGCCGCTTTCGACCTTGATGTCTTCGGCGTCCTTGGTCGGCGTGCGCAGCGCCATCGCGATGTCGCTGGTGATCAGGTCGCCGGCAATCGGGATCACGGCGGTGTGGCGGATCGCACCGCCGGTAAAAATCGCCACATCGGTGGTGCCGGCGCCGATATCGACCAGCGCCACACCCAGCTCCTGCTCATCGCGGCTGAGCACCGACAGGCTGGAGGCCAGCGGGTTGAGCATGAGCTGGTCCACTTCCAGGCCACAGCGGCGCACGCACTTGATAATGTTCTCGGCAGCGCTTTGGGCGCCGGTCACGATGTGCACCTTGGCTTCCAGCCGGATGCCGCTCATGCCGATGGGCTCGCGCACATCCTGGCCGTCGATGACAAACTCCTGCGGCTCGACCAGCAACAGGCGCTGGTCGGTGGAGATGTTGATGGCCTTGGCGGTTTCAATGACACGGGCCACGTCGGCCTGGGTGACCTCCTTGTCCTTGACCGCCACCATGCCGCTGGAGTTGATGCCGCGGATATGGCTGCCGGTGATGCCGGTGTAAACGCGGGCGATCTTGCAGTCCGCCATCAGCTCGGCCTCTTTGAGCGCCTGCTGGATGCTCTGAACGGTGGCGTCGATGTTGACCACCACCCCGCGCTTGAGCCCGTTGCTGTAGGCGATGCCGAGCCCGGCCAGCTTGAGCTCGCCTCCCGGCAGCACCTCGGCCACCACCGCCATGACCTTGCTGGTTCCGATGTCCAGCCCCACGACGAGATCCTTGTATTCCTTGGCCATATCTTTACCTTTTTACTTTCGCGTTTTCCTTGTCACCCGTCACAGTCGTGGTGACACCCCTCAGCTTGATCGCATACCCGTTGCCATATCGCAGGTCGGCCGACTCCAGCGGCTTGCCGAACTTGCCGGCCACCTGCGTGAGCGTTGCGACAAATCGCTGAACACGGCGTTCAATCTCTTCGGGCGAGCCATGGCCCAGCTCCAGCGTCGCGCCGTCATCGAGCCGGGCGCGCCAACTGCCGCGGCTGGTCAGTTCCAGTTGCTCAATCGGCGTTTCCATTTTTCCGAACAGCGGCGACAGCCGGCGGTAGACCTCCAGCACCAGTGCGGCCTGGTCGTCCGGGCCGATCAGCGTGGGCAGGTCCTCGGACTCGATGTCGCCCGGGTTGGCCTCGAAAACTTCGCCATGGGTGTTGAGCAGGCGCGCATCGCCCTCGTGGCCCCAGTAGGCCATCGCCTGGTGCTCCTGAAGCACCACCCGCAACCGGTTCGGGAACTCACGCTGCACCACCGCCCGCCGCACCCACGGCACGGATTCAAACGCCGCCTGTGCGCGGGCCAAATCCACCGTGAAAAAATTTCCCTTGAGCTTGGGCACCACATTGGCACGCAGGGTGACCGCGTTGTTGTGGCTCACGTCGCCCCGGACCCGGATGGCCGTCAGCCGGAAAAGGTTTTGCTGCGCCAGCCACGTGATCCCCAGTGTCGCCAGCATGCCGACAAACGCCAGGCCGAGCAGCAGCGAAGCCACATTCATCAGCTTGACGTCCATCGGTGCGGGCAGTGCCTGGGTCATGGGGCCAGACCTTCCGGCGTGTGATCGAGACCGGCAGTTCGCAGCACTTCGAGGCACAGATCCTCGTAGCTGATGCCAGCGGCGCGCGCCGACATCGGCACCAGCGAATGGCCGGTCATGCCCGGAGAGGTATTGATTTCCAGCAGCCAGGGCTTGCGGGTCTTGGCATCGATCATCACATCGAGGCGGCCCCAGCCGCGGCAGCCAAGCACCCGGTAGGCGTGCAGCACCAGCGCCTGGATGGCCGCTTCCTCGCCCGCCGGCAAACCGCAGGGCACCAGGTACTGCGTGCTGTCGGTGAAGTACTTGTTCTGGTAGTCGTAGTTGCCCTCGGGCGCCACGATGCGGATCACCGGCAGCGC
>CAMLDT010000239.1 GCA_946479075.1 uncultured Polaromonas sp. | reverse complement strand
CCCGGCGGAAAACTGGCCCCCACGTTCGCTCGCTGCGCACAGCTCTCTGCCCCCCCGAGGGGGCGGATTTTTCCTTGGGGCGGCCCGGCGGAAAACTGGCCCCCACGTTCGCTCGCTGCGCACAGCTCTCTGCCCCCCTGAGGGAGCGGTTTTTCCTTGGAGCGGCCCAGCGGAAAAACGGGTGCCTCCACGGTCGCCGCAATCCGTTCGTCCTGAGCCTGTCGAAGGATGTCCCTGCTGACCGCTGCGGCCCGGACTTATGCATGAAATCGGGCTCCAGCCCTTATAGGACGGGCACGAACAGCTATGAAATAAATAGCGCTGACGGTTCAGGAGGGCGCAGAGGCGGGCGGAAAAACCACGCTGACCTGCAGCCCGCCCAGGCGCTCCGACGGGTTCAGTTGTACGGTGGCGCCGTGGGCAGCGGCGGTTACCTGAACGATGGCCAGGCCGAGGCCGCTGCCGGTTTCGGCCGCTGCGCTGCCGCTGCGGTAGAAGCGGTCGAAGACACGTTCGCGATCCTCTGCGGCAATGCCCGGGCCGCTGTCTTCGACGCGCAGCACTGGCCGGCCTTGCACCCGTTCCAGCGACACATCCACGCGGCCTTCGGCGGGTGTGTATTTGACGGCGTTGTCCAGCAGGTTGCGCAGCAGCACGCGCAGCGCCTCCGGCTGGCCGTGGACGCTGACGGGCGCGGCGGCAGGCGGGCTGGCCATGCCGAGGTCGATGTGCTTGAGGCGGGCATGGGGCAACACGTCGGCGAAGGCCAGATTGACGACGTCCCGCAAGTCCACCGCGCTGCCGCCCGATGCCGGCGTGCCCGCACCGGCCTCTGCGCGTGCCAGCACCAGCAGTTGCTCGACCAGGCGGATCGCACGGTCAATGCCCTGGTTCAGCCGGGTGATACCGGCTTCGCGTTCGGCGGGGTCCTCGTGCACTTCAGGACCGTTGCGGCGCAGTGCCTGCGCCTGCAGCTTGAGCGCGGTCAGCGGGGACCGCAGCTCGTGCGCCGCGTCGGCTACAAAATTTTTCTGCGCATCGAAGGCGCCCCGCACCCGCCCGAACAGGAGGTTGAGTTCATCGACGAGCGGCCGCACCTCGTCGGGCAAACCTTCGTTGGGCAGCGGTGAAAAGTCATCGGCAGCACGCTGGGCGACCTGGCGCCGCGCGCGTTCCACGGGCGCCAGCGAGCGCTTGATGACCCACCAGACGGCAAGCATCAACAAGGGCGTGAGCAGCGCGAAGGGCAGCACCGCCCGCGCTGCCAGCGCGCGCGCACGCGCGGTGCGGGCATCCAGGTCCTGCGCGATCTGCACCGTCTGGAAAGGCGTCTGCAGCGAGTACACGCGGTAACGGTTGCCGTGGGCCTCCACGTCGGAAAACCCGAGCACCGCGCGCGGCGGCAGGGCCGAACGGGTGGAGCGGAAAATTTGCGTGCCGTCCTGGCCCCAGATCTGCACATAAAGATCAAAGCCGGTTTCGTCCTCGACGTCGGGGATGGAGGCACCCAGCGGGATGCCGCCGCGCAGCGAGCGCGCCATCTGTTGCAGATGGTCGTCAAACATCGCGTCGGCCTGGCGCAGCGCACCGCGGTAGGCCGTGGTGGCCTGCAGCACCGCACCGAGCAAAATCGCGGCGAGTACAAACCAGAGCAGGCGGGCTTTCAGAGAATGGGCCCCCACGCTTTTTACTTCGGGCAAGGTCATTGTTTGGGCACCAGGTAGCCGAGACCGCGCACGGTCTGGATGATGTCGTTGCCGAGTTTCTTGCGCACGCCGTGAATATAGACTTCGACCGCGTTGCTGCTGACGTCATCCTTCCAGCTGAACAGTTTTTCCTCCAGTTGGGCCCGTGACAACACGGTGCCGGGGCGCTGCAGCAGCGGCTCCAGCACCGCCCATTCGCGCGCCGACAGCGACACCGGTTCACCGTTCAGACTGGCTTCACGGGTGGCGGGATTCAGGCTCACGCCCCGGTGTTCAAACGCCGGTTCGGCCCGGCCCGCGCTGCGGCGTATCAGTGCGCGTATGCGGGCCAGCAATTCGTCGGTGTCATAAGGTTTGACCACGTAGTCGTCGGCACCGGCGTCCAGCCCGGCAATACGGTCGCCCACCGCATCACGCGCAGTGGCCACCAGCACCGGTGTGGTGTTGCGCCGCGCGCGCAGGGCCCGCAACACGTCGAGCCCATCGCGTTTGGGCAGGCCCAGGTCCAGCAGCACCAGGTCGTATTGCTCACTGCGCAGCGCGGCGTCGGCCATGGCGCCGTCGCGCACCCAGTCCACGGCATAGTGCTGCGCCCGCAGCACCGCCAGCACGGCTTCGCCGATCATCGCGTCGTCTTCAACCAGCAGTAATCTCATGGCTTTTTCCTTGCAGCTGCACAGTATCTGACCAGCCGCTTAGGCAAGGCTTAAATGCCAGAAACCCAAGGTCAGCGCGTTGACGCTATGAATTCACCGAGTTTCGACAGGTCATGCGACCAGAAAAGCGCCAGGCCGCGGGATTGGGCCTGTTCAAGGTTGAGTACCTTGAAAACCCCCGACAGCATGGCGGCGGGAACAACTTGTGCAATGCCAAATTGCTCAAGCCAATAGCCGGCTTTGACCGCCGCATCGTTGTTGAGCCGCTTGACGCTGTTGATGGCGCTGTTGGACACCTTGCATTCAATGGCCATCAAACGCGTGTCATGGAGTCTGACCACCACGTCGGCCTTGCGATCACCGAGCTGACACTCGGCACAAAACTGCATGGCCTGCGGCCCCCTGACCAAGGTATGAATCGGTGTTGCGGGGACTTCGGAGAAACCCATCCCGCGCAAGTGATCCTTGACCCGCGTTTCCTGGCCTTCCTTGCCATGGTGGCGACGTTCTGTCGCCAGCCTTTGCGTAGCCAGAAGAACTGCCGACGCAATCAGGGCTGTCTGGCGTTGCTCTGCAGTCGGCCGGGTGCCCGCTGCTACCCAGGGAAAGCGAAAAGGGTCAATGATTCTCTCGATGACTTCATAGACTTTCCGCAAGTCCTCCGGTCGCTTTCTCAATGCGCCCGGTGCCAGCGACCCCACAGCTGCAATCACCTGAAGATCGTCATCCGACACAGGCGGGCCGGCCAGATAGCGCAGCGCTTCTCCAAGTCCGGCGTCATAGGCTTCGGCGAGTTGCGCGTTCGTCAGGGCGCCAGGGCCGAGGTCTCCCAGTTTTTCGAACAACAGGCTGAATTTTTCATGCGCCGCTTCGTACTGGGTGGTCCAGGCATCGGAGGTTTCCAGCCGTTCGGAGCGAAAAGCACTGGACGACAACGCCGCGTCATGGGCCAGCTCTTCAAGCGTCCACCGGCGAGGGGTTTCACTCATGCCGCAAATGTTTCCAGGAGAGGAATTCGCAAGCGCTCAATTTCCCGGGGCTCGAATTTTGTCAGGCCTCCGGAGTAAGTGCGTCCGTTGTCGGTGCTGACGTTCTGGTTAAGCCAGGCCACCAATGCCTGCAGCTCATTTGGCGACAGTGCTTGCCTGGGATACAAGCCATGTGCGATGTTGATGTGCCTCGCTTCGCAGGCATTCAGGGTGAACTGGGGTGCACGGCGCGCCATATAAGTACACAGGATGGGGGCAGGATTTTTTAATCCCACGGACCACCAAGCCTTGCGGTGCAGGGCCGTGTAACTCTGGTCTGCGCCGCGTGCTTGCGCCCAAGCCAGAAAGGCGTGAATGCAACGCCTTTCCCGCGGGTCGAATTGCTCCAGGTCGGCGGGAATGTCGATGACCCGGCGCAAGGCTTTGCTACAGCCCAGGTGGGCGCCGGCGTGGATGAGGTCTCTTGCCTTGGTGACCGCGGCGATCTTGACGCTTTCCGGGAGGCTGTCAGCATGTTCACCGGCGATCCAGATGTTGTTGGCACCGGTAACCTGTCCTCTGTGCACGCTGAATAACTCGCCGAGTTCCACCGCGCCTTCCACGTTGGGAGCGCTCGGCCGGACGATGATCGACCAGCGCTTTTCATGGTGGAAACGGTCGCGTTCAATGTCATGGCCTCTGCTCAATCCATTCAGTGAGGCCAGCGTCGGGACGGCGCGCACGCGCATCGGTGCCTGGGTTTCGCCCACCCGGAAACAGGTGATGGCCGCCGTGCTGGCGGTGCCGGGAAACGCTTCGACAGTGGGTGACAGCACATGCAGGGCCAGCCCTCCAAGTTCGTCGATCAGCAGATTCCGCAAGGCGGAGCCATAGTTGACATCCAGCCATTCGGCCGATGTGATGAACACGCCCAGGTCGTCCTTTTTGGCAAGCAGGCGGGTTTGGAGGAAAAAGTGCAGATGGAGTCCGGCCAGCCCACTGGCCTTGATCCCGAAGTTTGCAAAGCGCGACGCATACCACCGTTTCCAGAACTCGCCGATATCGTGATGGCGAACATAGGGCGGGTTTCCGACAAATGCCGTGATGCCCTGGCAGGCGGGCAATTCCACATTGCGGTAGTCCTGCACCAGTACCGTGGCCCGGCCAGCCCAGCCATGCACATGAAGATTGGCGCGGAGCATCAGGGCGGCAAGCGGGTCCATCTCGACGCCGACCAGCTCAGCGTGGGGAAATTTTTTACCAGCGGCGATTAAAAATCGGCCGGACCCCGCCCCGGGATCCACGATGCGTTCAGGTGTTGCCTGGGAGGACAGCCAGGACATCATCGGCGCGACAATCGGGGCGGGTGTGTAAACAGCGCCGTCCGAACGTCTTTGCAGGGCTGTCCGTATGCGGAGGAAGGCATCACCCAGCGGATCATCACCGGCCAGAATTGCCTGGCGTACCCGAGCCACCTCGTGTTGTTCAACGGATGTGTGTTGACCCGCCTTGACCAGCTTGCGTTCGGAGTCCGTCAGGCAAGCGAGATCACCAACAAGAGCGCAGCTCATGGCAATCAGCGTTGACTCAGTTTGCATGGGTGCTCCGATGCCCGTGTTGAATACTGTATATATTAACAGTTATCCCGTGGTCTGCAAGCGTTGGCGATGCCGCGCGATCTGCGCCCGCACCTGCGCCGGCGCGGTGCCGCCCAGGGTG
>CAMLDT010000238.1 GCA_946479075.1 uncultured Polaromonas sp. | reverse complement strand
GCCATCCAGTTGTTGGTGGGGCCGGCATCTTCCTTCTTTTCCGAGCAGATGAAGGTGCGGTCCTCGACGCGGGCCACGTCGGTCGGGTCGGAGTTGGCCAGAAAGCTGTTCGGGCGCTTGGCTTCGTTGAGTTTTTTGAAGGTGCCGGCATCGACGAGCTGCTGGCACAGGCGCTGGTATTCCGCATCGCTGCCATCACACCAGTAGATGTTGTCGGGCTTGCACAGGGCCGCCATGTCGGCCACCCAGGCAATCAGCCGGGCGTGTTTGACGTAGCTGGGTGTATTGAGGTTCAGCCCTTGCATCGCGGGGTGGTTCATCGGAAGCTCCAAAGTTAAAAAAGCGTGATTTCGACAAGCGCCACCGCCTCTGCGCGCCTGTCGAAATGGCGCTTGATCCCGGCTCGCGACCTGAGGGAGAACCGGGTTCCGGCACTTCGGTATCAACGCACCGCCAATTCATTTTAAGAACTACGCCCGAAGTTACCGCGCAGGTACAGGCAAAACATATGCAAAACCCGCATGAGGTTATGCATTGCTGCAGTCTGGGGTGCGACAGCCCTGACCCCGGGGGCCGTAATGGCGTAGGGCGCGTCGCCGCACAAGCTGAAAGGACGAACAGCCGGGTCGCCTAGAATCTGCCGTGCCATTGCCCTTCTGCCTGTTCACGCCGCCAGCTTCCATGCCCCTGTCCATCATCGCCAAGCCGGTTAGCCCTCAGGCCTTGCCCGAGGGGCTGGATGCGATTTTCGTCATCCATGCCACCCGCTTCGTGGAGCGCCGACGGTTTATCGAAAAGCAAATGGCCGACCTGGGCTTGCCGTTCGAGTTTGTGCTCGACTTCGACGTTCCGGACATTCCCGACGCCTTGCGTCAACAGTTGTTCCGGGGCGACCAGCTCTCGCCAGCCCAGCAGTCGTGCGCACTCAAGCACTGGCAGGCTCACCGACTGATCGCGCAGCGTCAGTTGTCTCGGGCCCTGATTCTGGAAGACGATGTTATTTTTTCCCCGCAATTCTGGCCGGCCCTGAATGGCCTGATGAAGGAAGAACTGGCACTCGGCGATCCGCACGTTACTTTTCTGGGCTGCGGCGGGCACTATTACGTTCCGCATCAACAGATCCGCGCAGGGCAATGGCTCTATCCCCGGAACCAGGGCAAGTTCGCGGACTCTTACATCGTTTCGCAGGCGACAGTGCGCCGGCGGCTGGACTGGATAGAAGCGCATGGCATCACACAGCCCATCGACCACACCTTCGAACACATCGACAGGACGCTGGCCACACCGATGTTCTGGCTTGAGCCACCGGTGGTGGAGCAGGGCAGCCACAACGGAAAATTTCCATCCGCACTGGACAAGTCGCACCCGCTGTGGTTTCAGGCGCTGCAATTCCGCTGGAAAAAGCTGTGGCGCCGGCGGCGGCACGGTTAGGCAATCCGACATCTAACGTGGGACTTTTTATGACCGCCTTGCTTCAATCACCAGCCCAGATTCAACCACCTTTGATCACTTGGGCCCGGAATGCGGCGATATTTGCCGTTTGCGTGAACCTGTTTTCTACCGCGCTGGCAAATTTCGGTTTCCTGCTCTTTCTGCTGTTGTTCCTCTGGATTTGTTTGTCCAGCCATCGCCGGCACCTCGATACCAGCAACTTTCCGATGGGGGTGGCAATTGCCATCGCTATGTACATTGGCTGGCAGGTGGTTGGCATGGGGTATACGCAAGCGCCCATGTCCTCAGGCTGGAACAGCATCTTTTCTGATCGGAAGATTGTTTACATCCTTCCCCTGGCACTGCTTTTTTCCGACGAGGCGCCCAAGCGGCGTTTTCTTCTTGCTTTTTTGGCAACTTGTACGGCGGGCTTGCTCATGTCTTTTGTGTTGAAGACATTGGTGGCCCACCAAACGATAGCTTCTGGCGAAATATTCAAGCACATCGTCAGGTCCGGCGCACCAATGACGCCTGACAACATATTCAGGTCCTATGCCACGCAGAGCATGGCTTTTGCCTTGGCAACATTTGTCGCTTTGTGGCTGGCCTCCCAGCAAAGCCACAGGGGCAGGCAGATCTGCTTTGTTGTGCTGGCCATCGCATTTGTAGCCAATATCGCCTTGGTGACGCCGGGCAGAAGTGGCTATGTGGTATTTCTGATGCTGGTCGTCTGGTGTTTTGCTGCTTGGAGAGGGTGGAGGGGCCTATGCGTGGGAGGGTTGGTCGCGATTTTGATAGGGCTTATGGCCTATAACTTATCAACTTCCGTTCACGACCGGGTGAAACTAGGCATCACCGAGACACAGAATTTTTCCACCGTGCAACAGGAGACTTCACTGGGCCGAAGAATGCTGATGGCCCAGACCACCTTGCACATGATTCGAGAAAACCCGTGGTTCGGTGTTGGTACTGGCGGTTTCAAACAACGCTTCAGCGCCATCGCCGCAGAAAAATACACTGGCTGGCGTGCCATTCCCTTCGACGATCCGCACAATCAGTACCTGTTTGTCACTGCAGAAAACGGGCTGATCGGGTTGCTGACATTTCTATTCATGCTGGGCATGATCATGAGGGCGTGCCTCAAAAATGGGAGCATCTACGGAAAAATGGCGGCTGGCTGCTTGCTGGCTTGGTGCGCCACGAGTTTTTTCAGCGGTCATTTCAGGACCTTTCCTGAAGGCCACCTGATCGCCTTCATTCTAGGAATACTTATGGTCAACCGCTCCTTGAAACCAGAGGTATCCACGCAGCTCTCGCCAGCGGGGCACGGATAGACGCGCCATTGACATTCACCGTGCTCTAAAACCAGCAGAGCTCAACGCGGCAGCTCAGGCCATGTAGATCGCGATAAAAGCCAGCAAAAACATCAGCACTGCGCCTGCGGCCGGCAGCACCATGGGCATCATGGGGACGATGGCTTCCACGGCGTCCTGTTCCTGGACCGGCGACGGGCTGCTGTGGGCGGCATTGGTGGAGTGTTCTGGATTGGACATGGGGGGTGATTCCTGAAAGCGGTACAACTGCGCCATTTTACCTTTTCAAACGCCACCCGGCCCCGCTGCGCCGCTAACATGGCGGTTTGCCTGCGCCGGCCTTGACGCCATCATTTTTTTCTGGAGCGTCCCATGTCACTTCTCACCACTCCGCGCCGGGCGTTGGTTGCGGCCTTGTTATTGGGCGGGCTGGCGGGTTGCGCGGGCACCGGGGCCAACAGTCCCTCAGCGCGACCGGTGCTTTATCCGAATGCCGTGCTGACCCGGGTGGGCGAGGCGCAAGGGCGCGCCGAAGCCGATGCCTGCATGGGGCGTGCAGCCTCGGCCGGCCTCACTCCGGACGAGAAAAACAATGCCGTGGCGCGGGGTGCCGGCCTGGGTGCGGCCACAGGGGCGGTGGCTTCCGCGGTCGGCGCCCTCATCACCGGTCGTGGCGGGGAAGGCGCGATCCGGGCGGGCGCCGCAGGAGCCGCCGTGGGTGGTTCGGCCGGCGCGGTGCAGGGCGCTTTCCGCAATGACCGGCCCAGCAGCACCTATCGGAATTTCGTGCAACGCTGCCTGGCGGAGCGCGGCTTTGAAGTGATCGGATGGAATTAGCCGGCGACCGCCCGTCCGGCGTGCAGCCCGTGCAGCCGGGAGCGCCGCGTGGCGTGGTCTCGGTTCAGGTGGGGCGCGCCCGACGCGTCCCCGTGGCCGGGCGCAGTGTACTGACGGGCATGGTCAAGCAGGGTGTCGATGGCGACGTGCCGGTGCTGCCCCTGGGCCTGCTCGGGGACGAGCAGGCCGACCTCTCGATCCACGGCGGACTGGAAAAAGCCGTGTACGCCTACCCTGCCGAACATTACGCGTTCTGGCAGGCAGCGCGGCGTGAACGGGGCCTGGACCGGATTGACGCCAGTTTGCCGCATGGCAGCCTGGGCGAAAACCTGACCCTGCAAGGCCTGCTGGAGACCGGGGTCTGGGCCGGCGATGTGCTGCGCTTCCCGCACTGCGAATTGCAGGTCCGCATTCCGCGCGAACCCTGTTACAAGCTCAATGCCGCCCTGGGTTTTGCGCAGGCCTCACGAATGATGGCGAGCAGCGGGTTGTGCGGTTTTTATCTGTCGGTGCTGACACCCGGCAGCATCGCCGCCGGAGAAAGTTTCGACCTGTTGCCCGGCCGCCGCAGTGTCAGCATCCCCCAGCTGTTTGCAGCGAGGATGAGCAAACACCTGCGCTGAGCTTCAAAGCAAGGCGTAAGTTGTGCTGACGCGGCTGACGCTTTTGCCGTCGTCTGCGCCGCGGATGTCCATTTCCCCAAATGCCAGCGACTTGCCGGCGCGGATCACGCGCGCTTCGATCAGGGCGTCCTGGCGGGACAGCGGCTTGAGGAAGCTGCTGCTCATCTGCACCGTGGTGCAGGGCCTGAACGCCCCAAAATGATTGATCAGGGCCAACACCATGGCGGTGTCGGCGGCGGCCATCATGGCCTGGCCGCACAGCATGTCGCCGACACGCGAGAGCGCCGGGTTTTGCGGCAGGCGAACCGTCACGCTCTGGGCATCGAAGGCCTCGACTTTCAGTCCGAGGTCTTGCACCCAGGGCGCAAAATACGCCGGCAGTGCGGATTGCAGGGTTTCGGTGTTCATCGTTGTTCCTCCGCTTCAAATCCTTCTGTTTTCAGTACGGCCAGCACCTGCGCAATGTGCTCGCGGCCACGCGTCTGGAGCACCAGCTCGATGTCCACATTCTGGGCCGAGAGCATGGTGAACGCGCGTTGATGGTGCACCTCGTCGATGTTCGCGCCCGCGCCAGCCACCGTGGCGGTGATTTTCGCCAGCGAGCCCGGCACGTCACGCGCGCTGACCCGGACGCGGGCCAGCCGTCCGGCGCGCACCATGCCGCGTTCGATGATGGCCGCCAGCAGCAACGGGTCAATGTTCCCCCCGCACAACACCAGGCCAACCTTCTTGCCCCTGAAACGCTCCGGGTACCGCAGCAGCGCAGCCAGACCGGCGGCACCGGCACCCTCGACCAGCGTCTTTTCAATCTCCAGCAGCATCACCATGGCCTGCTCGATGTCGCCTTCGTCCACCA
>CAMLDT010000237.1 GCA_946479075.1 uncultured Polaromonas sp. | reverse complement strand
GGCGGCACATCGAGGAACATTGCGGGCCGACTATCGAGTCCGGGCGCAAGATCTGGCGCCCGGATGATCATCGGCACTTTCACAACCTCGTTAAAGAGCGAGCTCGCGTGTGCCGAGAAGTTGTGCTCGTAGAAGGCCTCGCCATTGTCGCCGCCGATCACGAACACGGTGTTGTCCCAGTGGCCGTGGCTTTTGAGGTACTGGAAGTCGGCGAGCTGGATGTCCTTGACGTGGCGAACCTTGTCCACCACTTTCATGACCGGCGGTGCCAGTTCTT
This sequence comes from uncultured Polaromonas sp., assembly GCA_946479075.1. Next base: position 4,814 of record CAMLDT010000237.1, on the reverse strand, counting down.
CCGTGCCGTCTGGGCGCTTGACAGTGAAGGGAATGCCGACCTCGACGCCGCCGATCTGTTCGAGAAAATCAACATGGAAGTAGGTGCGGCGGAACTCGCCGTCGGTGATGCTTTTCAGGCCCACGTCTTCCTGGAACTTGACGATCTCGGTGATGGCCTTGTCTTCGACCTGGCGCAGCTGCTCGGGTGTGATCTGGCCCTTGGCTTTCTGCTCACGCGCTTCCAGCAGGTACTTGGGGCGCAAAAAGCTGCCGACGTGGTCGTAGCGGGCGGGCAGGTGCGGGGTGGGGGTGCTCATGGGGTCTCCTGGAGATGGCTTGTCGAAGCTGCCATGTTAAAGCATGAGTCAAACGCCTCACTGGATACATTAACCCGATAAAAATGGTCAAAAGGCCGAGTTTTGTTGATTTTTGGTGGTTTATGTATACAGTGCGTATCCATGAAAGCCGACAAAGCCTCCAAACCTTCGTTCCCGCTCAACGCCTGGTACGCCGCTGCCTATGACGTGGAGATGGTCAATGCGCTGCTGCCGCGCACCATCTGCAACCAGAAAATCGTGATGTTCCGCAAGACCGACGGCACCGTCGCGGCGCTGGAAGACGCCTGCTGGCACCGGCTGCTGCCGCTGTCCATGGGCCATCTGAAGGGCGACGAGGTGACCTGCGGTTACCACGGCCTGGTGTACAACGCGCAGGGCCGCTGCACCCACATGCCCAGCCAGGAAACGCTGAATCCCTCGGCCTGCGTGCGCAGTTACCCCATCGTCGAGAAACACCGCTTCGTCTGGATCTGGCCCGGCGACCCGGCCCAGGCCGACCCGGCCCTGGTGCCCGACATGCACTGGAACGACGACCCGGCCTGGGCCGGCGACGGCAAACTCATCACCGTGAAGTGCGACTACCGCCTGGTGGTGGACAACCTGATGGACCTGACGCATGAAGCCTTTGTGCATGGCAGCAGCATCGGCAACCGAGAGGTGGCCGAAGCGCCGTTTGTCGCGACCCACGGCGACCGCACGGCCACTGTGACGCGCTGGATGGAAGGCATCGAGGCGCCGCCTTTCTGGGCCGGGCAGATCCGCCATGCGCGCAACTACACCGGCCCGGTGGACCGCTGGCAGGTCATCCGCTTCGAGGCACCGTGCACCGTGACCATCGACGTCGGGGTGGCCGAGGCCGGCAGCGGCGCGGTGCCCAAAGACGGCCAGCCCGGCGACCGCAGCAAGGGCGTCAACGGTTTTGTGCTCAACACCATCACGCCCGAGACCAACGGCAGCTGCCACTACTTCTGGGCGTTTGCGCGCAACTACTGCCTCGGTGAACAGGCGCTGACGCACAAGCTGCGCGAAGGTGTGGCGACGATCTTCCGCGAGGACGAACATGTGCTGGAGGCGCAGCAGATTGCCATGGACGAACACCCCGATCACCAGTTCTACAACCTCAACATCGACGCCGGCTCCATGTGGGCGCGGCGCCTGATCGACCGCATGGTGGCCAAAGAAACCTCGCCAACGCCGGTGATCCCCATCCGGCGGGCGGCATAAACATGGCAAACGCTATCAAAAATGTAGCTGCTGGCGCAGAGCTGGCGGGGGCTGAAGGCCAAAATGGCATTGAAAGTGCGCAGGTGCGGGCGCTGCTGCGGCTGCGTGAGCTGATTCTGTCAGGCGAACTGGCCGGCGGCACGCGCATTGCCGAACTGGCCATCGTCGAGCGCATAGGCGTGTCGCGCACCCCGATACGTGCGGCGCTGATGCGGCTGGAGCAGGAAGGCCTGCTGGAGGCGCTGCCCAATGGCGGTTATGCGGTCAAGGCGTTTTCAGAGCGCGACATCGCCGACGCCATCGAGCTGCGTGGCACGCTGGAAGGCCTGCTGGTGCGGCTGGCGGCCGAACGCGGCGCCCCCGCCGTGGTGCTGGCCGAGGCGCGCGAGTGCCTGCGCCAGGTCGATGCGGTGCTGGCCGACCCGGCGCTGACCGACGAGGCTTTTTCGGCCTATGTCGATTTCAACGAACGTTTTCACGCGCTGCTGTACGAGATGGCCGACAGCCCGGTCACGGTGCGCCAGCTGGAACGCACGGTGAGCCTGCCGTTTGCCTCGCCTTCTGCCTTTGTGGTGGTGCAGTCGAACTCGCCGCAGGCGCGCGACATGCTGGTGGTGGCGCAAGACCAGCACTGGCAGGTGCTGGACGCCATCGAACGTGGCGAGGGCACACGCGCCGAGGCGCTGATGCGCGAACACTCGCGGCTGGCGCAGCGCAACCTGCGGCATGCGCTGTCAGGCCAGCCCGGCGCGCACATGCCGGAATCCCTGAAAGCGATGAAGCTGATCCGAAGGCGTGGCTGAACACCAGTTGCCGTTCGCCCTGAGCCTGTCGAAGGGCTTCAGCCAAGCTCGGAGCAGGCTTCGACAGGCTCAGCCCGAACGGTGAGGGCATGAAGCCCCCGTTTTTGAACAACTGATCTCATCATGAAAAGCAATACAACCCTGTACCCCGCCACGGTGGTGGCCCTGCGCGACCTGACACCGACGGTGCGCGAGTTCGAGATCCAGCCGGTGGCGGGCAGCGCCGTGGCCTGGCAGGCCGGCGCGCATCTGCAGATGGAAGTGATGGTCAATGGCCGGGCGCAGATCCGCAGTTATTCGCTGGTGGGGGTGCCGGACGGCGAGCGCTACCGCATCGCCGTCAAACGCATGGACGACGGCCGCGGCGGCTCGCAGGCGATGTGGCGGCTGGCGGTAGGCGACACGCTGGCCGTGAGCGAACCGCAAAACCATTTCGCGCTGGACCTGTCGGCGCCGCATTACCTGCTGGTGGCCGGCGGCATCGGCATCACGCCGCTGATGATGATGGCGCAGCAACTGCAGGCGCATGCCGCACGCACCGGCGCCACCTTGCGCATGTTGTACGGCGCGCGCACGCAGGACGAGCTGGCCTTGTTGCCGCTGCTGCGTGAGACCCTGGGGAAGGCGCTGCAGACCTTTGTCGGCGAGCGCAACGAAACCATGGACCTGGCCGCCGAGATCGCGGCGCTGCCTGCTGGCGCGCAGCTTTACACCTGCGGCCCGGTGCCCATGCTCGAAGCCATCAAGGCGGCCTGGAGCGGGGCAGGGCGCTCGCCGGCGGATCTGCGTTTTGAAACCTTCGGCAGCAGCGGGCGGCTACCCGTTCAGGCCTTCCGCGTGCGGGTACCGCGCCACGATGTGGACATCATGGTCGCGCCCGACACCACCTTGCTGGACGCGCTGGAGCAGGCCGGCGTGGAAGCGATTGCCGATTGCCGCCGCGGCGAGTGCGGCCTGTGCGCCATGGATGTGCTGGCCCTGGAGGGCGAAGCCGATCACCGCGACGTGTTCTTGAGCCCGCACGAGAAGCAGGAAAACCGCCGCATCTGTGCCTGTGTCTCACGCGTGTCGGGCTGCATCACACTGGACTCGGCCTGGCGGCCCGACTGACGCTGGCCAGCGCCGCAACGACCACGCCGGCCTCGGCGATATACGGGTTTGTTATAGCTGTAAGCCTGAAATAAGGCGTACGATCCTCGCCTTTCGAGGCGATAGTCACGAGTTGACGAAATTTTCACGTTCCGCTTTTTCATTTTTTGAACCCCCGGAGACCACCATGCTGCAAAGAAGAACCTTCACCGCCCTGGCCCTCGCTGTCGCCAGCCTGGCCGCTGTGCCCGCCCACGCGCAGGACAATGTGTTCAAGATCGGCCTGATCCTGCCCATGACCGGGCAGCAGGCCAGCACCGGCCGCCAGATCGAGGCCGCCGCCCGCCTGTACATGGCGCAAAACGGCGACACCGTGGCCGGCAAGAAAATCCAGCTCATCGTCAAGGACGACACCAGCCTGCCCGATGTAACCAAGCGCCTGGCGCAGGAGCTGGTGGTCAACGACAAGGTCAACGTGCTGGCCGGTTTCGGCATCACGCCGTCGGCGCTGGCCACCGCGCCGATTGCCACGCAGTCCAAGACCCCGCTGGTGGTGATGGCCGCCGCCACGTCCAGCATCACGGAAGCCTCGCCTTACATCGTGCGTTCGAGCTTCACGCTGCCGCAGGTGTCTGTCGCGCTGGCCGACTGGGCGCCGAAGAATGGCATCAAGAAGGTCGTGACCCTGGTGTCCGACTACGGCCCGGGCATTGATGCCGAGAAGTATTTCAAGGACCGCCTGACCTTCAATGGTGGCCAGGTGACCGAGCAACTGCGCGTGCCGCTGCGCAACCCCGACTTCGCGCCTTTCCTGCAAAAGGTGCGTGATGCCAAGCCGGATGCGCTGTTCGTTTTCGTGCCCTCGGGCGCGGGCGCCGCCGTGATGAAGCAGTTCCTGGAGCGCGGCCTCGACAAGGCCGGCATCAAGCTGATCGCCACCGGCGACGTGACCGATGACGACCAGTTGAACGACATGGGTGACGGCGCGCTGGGCGTGGTCACCTCGCACCACTACTCGGCCGCGCACCCCTCGCCCATGAACAAAAAGTTCGTCGAAGCCTTCCAGAAGGCCAACAAAAACCTGCGTCCCAACTTCATGGCCGTGGGCGGTTATGACGGCATGCGCGTGATCTACGAAGCGCTCAAGAAGAGCGGCGGCAAGGGCGGCGGCGACGGCCTGCTGGCTGCGATGAAGGGCCAGATCTTCGAAAGCCCGCGCGGCCCGGTGTTCATTGATGCACAAACCCGCGACATCGTCCAGAACGTCTACCTGCGCAAGGTCGAGAAAAAGGACGGTCAGCTCTACAACGTGGAATTTGACGTGATCAAGGACGTCAAGGATCCCGGGAAGAATAAGTAACCCCCCATCCAGGCTCACT
>CAMLDT010000236.1 GCA_946479075.1 uncultured Polaromonas sp. | reverse complement strand
ATGTGCACAACCTGTACGCCAAGTACGACATCGCACGCCTGACCACCGACATGTACCTGAGCGACCTGACGCCGGCCATGAAACCCAGCGATGCCTATGCGCACATCGCGCTACACAAGACCGAGCGCGTGGAAATCGACAAGCTCGAAGGCCGCATCACCGTCGGGCTGGTCACGCCTTACCCGCCGGGCATTCCGCTGCTGATTCCCGGCGAGGTCTTCAACAAGAAGATCGTCGATTACCTGAAGTTTTCACGCGAATTCAATGCGCAGTGCCCGGGCTTCGAGACCGACATCCATGGCCTGGTCGAGGAGCAGGACGCCGACGGCAAACGCCATTACTACGCCGACTGCGTGAAGGAATAGGGCGGCCCCGCCTCTCTAAGGTGGCGCGGGTGGCATGTCTTCCCGCACCCGCATGAAGCTGGCAAAACGCGGGATGCCGCTGTCATTGACGCCGCGATAACGGAAAGTCACCCAGCTACCGACGGCCGGCGGTTGTTTGCGCTCGGCATCGCTGAAGCCCGTGCCCAGCTTGAAGCGAATCCCGGGCTTTCCGTCCACGCCCGGCGCCTCCACCAGCAGGGCGCCCAGCATGCCCGCATATTTGCCCTGGCCGGGAAGCTGCGACAGCACGCGCGCCTCCGCATCGTCATGGGTTTTCAGCTTGAGCAGGTCGTCATTGCGCAGCGCCTGGTACAGGGATGCACCGCGGTGCAACATCAGGCCTTCACCACCCAGCTTCACGGTTTTCAGCAGCAAGGCCTGCAGGGCGGCCGCGGTGGGGATTTTCTGTTGCGGCACAGCCTGCACCCAGGGCTGGTCGATGCGGCTGACGACGCCATGCAGCGCGGGCAAGCGTTCTGAAAACGTTCCGCCATGGGCCGGCAGGTCGAACACCATGAAACGCATGCCGCGCCAGGCCGCGTCGTCAGGCGTTTGCTGCCGTACCGTGGAGACCGCCTGCGAGAAGCGGCCGCGTCCGGCCCAGAGTTCGCCATCCATGGGCACGCGAGGCCAGCCGGCGGTGAACCAGGCGGGCGCGGCGACGCGTTCACCGCCGCGGGTCAGCAGTTGGCTGCCGTCCCAGTAGCCGCGCACGCCATCGAGTTTTTCGCTGACCCAGTAGTCCTGCAGCGCCATGCCGGGCCGGTAGACATTGGCCAGCATCAGCGGCGGACTGCCGGTGGCCGCCGAAGCGGGCAGCGCAAGCCCAGCCAGGCCGGCAAGCAGGGTCAGCACGCACGCGGCCCGGTGCAGCCAGCCCATGGCGTTCCGCGATTTTCCGGAAGAAGTGTCAGGGCGTGGTGCAGGCATCTGTTGCCGGTAGCCATGCCAGTGCGCTTGACTTGAAACGGTCATGGCCTGAGTGTAAAAATGAACCTGCTCCCGCGCAATGCATGGTGATGGTCACCGGTGCCGTGCCGCCACAACCCCGAAGGACAAGCTTGATCTCGCAAAGCGACTGCCATGGATCTACGCTGGCTGCCGGCGATGTGGCTGGCATCGAACGTGCCACAGCCGCCGCCGTGTCCCCGCAAGCCATCGAAGAGCTGGACGGCTGGCTGCTGGCCTTCGACCGGGGTTCGGTGAACCGGGCCAAAAGCGCGGTGCCGCTGCAACACGCGGTCGGCGATGTCGCAGCCATCGGCCAGATCGAAGCCCGATACCTGGCGCACGGGCTGCCGCCGCTGTTCCGGCTCGCAGACAGCCCCTGTTTCGACGCGGTGCGCCTGCACCTCCTGCGGCGCGGCTACCGCAGCAAGCAGGCGACGCAGGTGCAGGTGGCGGAAGTGGCGGACGTGGCCGCCATGCGTACTGTCTCGTCCCAGCCGCCGGCCGACATCGCCACCGAGCCGGATGCCGCCTGGGCGGCGCTGTTTCTGGGTAACGGCGCGGATCCTGCCGATGGCGCCAGCCGGGTCGCCGCGCTGGCACGCGCGCCAGGCTCGCTGTATGCCAGCGTCCGTGAGGAAGGCCAGACGGTGGCTGCCGGTGCGGCGGCTTTTTCGCAGGGCTGGGTCAGCGTGCACGGCATGCGCACGGCGCCGGCCTGGCGCGGCCGCGGCATGGCCGGACGCATCCTGGCTGCGCTGGCCGAGGCGGCCATGGCACGTGGTGTGGCGCGTTGTTTTCTGCAGGTGGAAGAGGGCAACGCAGCGGCACAGGCACTGTACCGGCGCGCCGGATTTGTCCCGGCCTGGTCGTATGAATACTGGCGCCGGCAGTGATTCCTGCCCGGTCTGCTATGGTTTCAGGAGCTGCTCATGCCCGTGTTCAGGGGGCTGCAGGGCGATTTGATGCCAACCGGGGCGTGAGGCACGATGGCTCGACCGCCGTTTTGGGCCTTTTTTTCAAGCCTTTTTAGCCTCCAGCCCCCGCCAGCCGGGCGTGAGCAGCTATCTATTCGATAGCGTTTGCGACGGCGACGCTGTTCAGCCCGCTTCAGCCGGATCGCTGATCCCGCCCACCACCTGGCTGAAGCCGCCGTCCACATAGGTGATCTCGGCGCTGACACCGGCCGCCAGGTCGCTCAGCAAGAAGGCGGCGACATTGCCGACGTCCTCGATGGTCACGTTGCGGCGGATTGGCGCGGCGGCGGTGGCTTTCAGCATCTTGCCGAAGTCCTTGATGCCGCTGGCGGCCAGCGTCTTGATCGGGCCGGCACTGATGCCGTTGACCCGCATGCCGGTGCCCTTGCTGCCCAGCGACTCGGCCAGGTAACGCACGCTGGCTTCCAGCGATGCTTTGGCCAGGCCCATGGTGTTGTAGTTGGGCAGCACGCGCAGCGCGCCCAGGTAGCTCAGGGTCAGCAGCGCCGATTTCGGGTTGAGCATCGGCAGGGCCGCCTTGGCCATGGCCGGGAAGCTGTAGGCGCTGATGTCGTGCGCAATCCGGAAGCTTTCGCGGCTCAGACCGTCGAGGAAGTCGCCGGCAATCGCCTCGCGCGGGGCAAAACCGATGCTGTGCACAAAGCCGTCAAAGGTCGGCCAGGTTTGCGACAGGTCGGCGAACATTTTTTCGATCTGCTCGTCGCTGCTCACGTCGCAATCAAAAATCAGTTGGGAGTCAAAGTCCGCCGCAAACTCGGTGATGCGGTCCTTGAAACGCTCGCCGACATAGCTGAACGCCAGCTCGGCGCCCTGCGCGTGGCAGGCCTTGGCGATGCCGTAGGCAATCGAGCGATTCGACAACACGCCTGTGATCAACAATTTTTTGCCGTCAAGAAAACCCATCTTCTGCTCCAGTCTGTGCGAGTGAACCGGCAAGCCCCGCCATGCCCCGGGGCGATGCGCGTGATGCCGTCTAAGTAGGGCAGAATTGTCGCATGAGGATTTTTGCGTGGTCGTGCTGTCTGCTGGGGCTTGCCCTCGGGGCCACGCCGTCCTGGGGCGCCCATGGCTACGCACTGTGGGACGACCTGAAGTACCCGCCGGGCTTCACCGCTTTTGACTACGCCAATCCAGAGGCGCCCATTGGCGGCGAGTTGCGGCTGGTCAGCAACCAGCGCCTGTCCACCTTCGACAAATACAACCCCTTCACCATCAAGGGCTCGGCGCCGGCCTATTTGTCGGCCGTGATGTTTGACTCGTTGCTAACCGGCTCCATGGACGAAACCGCCTCCGGCTACGGCCTGCTGGCCGAGGATGTGGCGGTGGCGCCGGACCGGCTCAGCGTCACCTTCCGGATCCGCCGCGAAGCGCGGTTTCACAACGGCGCGCCGGTGCAGGCGGCCGACGTCAAGCACAGCTACGACACGCTCATCGGCCCTTACGTCAGCCCGTCTTACAAATCGCTGCTGGAAGACGTGGCCGGTTGCGACGTGATTGATGCGCAGACCGTGCGTTTCCGTTTCAAAAAGCCGAATCGCGAACTGCCGCTGACGGTGGGTGGCCTGCCGGTGTTCAGCCGCGCCTGGGGCGTTGAAAACGGCAAGGCCAAGCGCTTTGACGAAGTGGTGATGGACATCCCCATCGGCAGCGGGCCTTACAAGATCGGCCCGGTGCGTTTCGGCAAGGACATCACCTATGTGCGGGACCCGCAGTACTGGGGCCGCGACCTGGCGGTGCGCCGCGGCAGCAACAACTTCGACCGCATCACCGTCAAGATCTACAAGGACAACACCGCCCGGCTGGAAGCGCTGAAGGCAGCCGAGTTCGACATGATGACCTTTTACTCGGCGGGCGACTGGGCGCGCCGCGTCAACGGCCGGCGCTTCGACAGTGGCGAGCTGGTCAAGCAGGCTTTCGACCACAAACAGCCGGCGGGTTTCCAGAGTTATGTGCTCAACAGCCGGCGCCCGCAGCTGTCCGACCGGCGCGTGCGCGAGGCACTGGGCCTGGCGCTGGATTACGAGTGGATGAACCGCCAGATGTTCTACAACGGTTACCCGCGCGTGCAGGACCTTTTCGGCAACACCGATTGCGCCGCCACCGGCACACCGTCGCCCGAAGAACTGGCGCTGCTGGAGCGCTGGCGCGGCAAGGTACCCGACGCGGTGTTCGGCCCGATGTACACACCGCCCACTACCGAAGGCCCAGGCCAGTCGCTGCGCGCCAACCTGCGGCGCGCCCAGGCCCTGCTCAAGGACGCTGGCTGGATCTACCGGGACGGCGCACTGCGCAATACCAAAGGCGAGGCCATGGTGCTTGAATACCTGGACAGCCGCGAGGGCGGGGTGCGCACCATCGCGCCCTGGCTGCGCAATCTGGAGAAGCTGGGCATCGAATTGCGCTTTTCGCCGGTGGATTTTGCGCTGTACCAGCAGCGCCTGGACAAGTTCGAGTTCGACGTCACCACCATCAATTTCCCCGGTTCCCACGATCCCGGCCAGCAGCTGGCCGACGTTTTCGGCAGCAAGGCGGCCGACACTGAAAGCTCCGGTAACTTCATGGGTGTGAAAAGCCCGGCCGTCGATGCGCTGGTGGCCGCGGCTGCCGGCGCGCGCAGCAAGGCCGAACTGCTGCCGGCCTGCCGCGCGCTGGACCGCGTGATCATGCACAGCCACTACCTGATTCCCCAATGGACCTTGATGTCGCACCGCATGGCTTACAACGCCTGGCGCCTGGCCTTCAAGGCGCCGATGCCGCCCTACGCCAGTGCCG
>CAMLDT010000235.1 GCA_946479075.1 uncultured Polaromonas sp. | reverse complement strand
AGCACCCTGCGCCGCAGCCTGCCCTGTGTGTCTGGGCGCTGGCCGCGGACACCGAAGAAGAAGCCTGGCATCACTTTTCCGGCCGCGAGCGCTGGAAGCTGGACCGCAACCGCGGCGCCCTCGGCCCGCTGCAGTCCCCGGCTGAGGTGGCACAGCGGCCCTACAGCCCGGCCGAACAGATGCAGGCGGAGCAACTCAGGCGTGGCGCGCTGGTGGGCAGCGGTCCGCAGGTCGCAGAAAAGTTGCGTGCGCTCTCGACAGCGATGGAAGTGGAGGAACTGGTGGTCATCACCTGGGCCCACGACCCCGCTGCGCGCAGGCGCTCCTACGAATTGCTGGCGGCACAATTCCTTGCAGATTGACATTCAGAATTTTTATCAACAAACGGAGACATCATGACAAGAACACTTTTCAGCAGCACCATTGCCGGCAGCCTGCCCAAACCGGCCTGGCTGTCGGAAACCCAGAAGCTCTGGCCGCAATGGAAGGCCGAAGGTGCCGAACTCGCGCAGGCCAAGGCCGATGCGACGCTGCTGTGGATCAAGGCGCAGGAGGACGCAGGCCTGGACGTGATCGGCGACGGCGAGCAGTCGCGCCAGCATTTTGTGCACGGCTTTCTGGAGCAGGTCGAAGGCATCGACTTCGAGCACAAAGTCAAGATGGGTATACGCGACAACCGCTATGACGCCATGGTGCCGCAGGTGGTGGCCGCGCTCAAGCTCAAGGGCCGCGTGCATGCCGCCGAGGCGCAGCTGCTGCGTGCGCACACGGACAAGAAAATCAAGTTCACCCTGCCAGGGCCGATGACGATTGTGGACACCGTCGCAGACAAGTTTTACGGCGACCGCGTCAAGCTCGCCATGGCTTTTGCAGAGTTGCTGAACCAGGAAGCGCTGGCGCTGCAGGCCGACGGTGTGGACATCATCCAGTTCGATGAGCCGGCCTTCAATGTGTACATGAAGGACGCCGCCGATTGGGGCGTGAAGGCACTGGAACGCGCCGCGCAGGGCCTGACCTGCACCACCGCCGTTCACATTTGTTACGGTTACGGCATCAAGGCCAACGACGACTGGAAGCAGACGCTGGGCGAGGAGTGGCGCCAGTACGAACAGGTGTTGCCGGCGCTGGCCAAAAGCAGCATCCAGCAGGTGAGCCTGGAGTGTTACCACTCGCATGTGCCGCCGCACCTGATGGCGCTGCTGGAAGGCAAGGATGTGATGGTCGGCGTTATTGATGTGGCCAGCGAAGAAATCGAAACACCCGCGCAGATTGCCGACACCATTGGCAAGGCCTTGCAATATGTGCCGAAAAATCGCCTGCTGCCCTGCACCAATTGCGGCCTGGCGCCCATGAACCGCGAGATTGCGCTGAAGAAGCTGCAGGCGCTGGCCCAGGGTGCTGCGCTGGCTCGCGAACGCTACGGCGCCTGACATGGTAGGACTGAAGACGCTCGAATTCGCACCGCCCGCGGAACTGGGCCTGTGCCCGGACCGCCTGCAGCGTTTGCTGGACGTGCTGCAGTCCGAGGTGGACCGCGGCCGCCTGCCGGGCGCGGTGGCGCTGGTCGCTCGCCAGGGCAAGATTGGCCTGTTTGAAAGCCTGGGCCAGCAGGACCCGATTGCAGGCAAGGCCATGTCGCGCGATGCCATCTTCCGCATCTACTCGATGACCAAGCCGGTGGTCTCGGTGGCTGTGATGATGCTGATGGAGCAGGGCAAGCTGCTGCTCAGCGACCCGGTCGCCAAGTACCTGCCGGAATTTGCGGGGCAGAAGGTGGCCGTGGAACGCGATGGCCAGGTGCTGCTGGAAGACGTCCGGCGCCCTGCCACCGTGCAGGATTTGTTGCGCCACACCGCCGGCCTGACCTATGAGTTCCTCGGTTCCGCAGCGGTGCAGCGGCAATATGCGCAGCAGCAGATGGGTTCGCGTGAACGCAGCAATGCGGAATTTTCACGCACGCTGGCGGCGCTGCCGCTGATGCACCAGCCCGGCAGCGTCTGGGAATACAGCCGCGCCACCGACGTGCTGGGCCGCCTGGTGGAGGTTGTCAGCGGGCAGTCGCTGGGGGACTATCTGCGCGACAACATCTTTGTGCCGCTGGGCATGCTTGAAACTGCTTTTGCAGTGGACCCCGTAAATCACCACCGGATTGCCGAACCCTTTGCGCATGATCCCGATGGTGGTGTGCCCATGCGCGTGCTGGACCCGCGCCGGCCCATGGCGATGGAAAGCGGGGGCGGCGGCCTGCTGTCCACGGCCATGGATTACGCGCGTTTTTTGCAGTTCATGCGCAACCGCGGAGAGCTGCAGGGCGCGCGTTTGCTGGGCTCCCACACGGTGGACTTCATGACGGCCGATCACCTGGACGGCCTGCCGTCCACCGGCGACCTGTTGCCGCCCGGCCATGGTTTCGGGCTCGGCTTTGCAGTGCGCACGGCGGCCGGTGTGTCGCCGGTGCCCGGCTCGGTTGGCCTCTATTACTGGGGCGGCATCGCCGGGACCACGTTTTTTGTCGATCCAGCGCAGGACCTGTACGCGCTGCTGATGATCCAGGCGCCCAATCAGCGCGATTTCTACCGGCCGCTGTTTCGCAGCCTGGTTTACGCTGCCCTTGTCGAATAATTGAGCCGTTCTTTCCGGAGACAAGCATGAGCCATGACCATAACCATGACCACGGACACAGCCACAGCCAGCCACCTGCCGCCACCGACTGGAAACACGACGGCGTGCGCGTGATCCCGGGCGGCCAGCTGGATGGCAACGTGCCGTCCACGCCCGGCATGGACCGCAAGGCAGCTATCAACTTTGCGCGGGTCGGCGCTCAGAAACTCTGGGCCGGCACCGTCACCATCCACGCCAATGCCAAGACCGGCGCGCACCACCACGGCCATCTCGAAAGCGTGATTTACGTGGTGCGCGGCCGGGCGCGCATGCGCTGGGGCGAGCAGCTGGAATTCACCGCCGAGGCCGGCCCGGGCGACTTCATCTATGTCCCGCCCTATGTGCCGCACCAGGAAATCAATGCCAGCCCGACCGAGCCGCTGGAGTGTGTGTTGTGCCGCAGCGATGGGGAGGCCGTCGCCATCAACTTGGACATTGCACCGGCCGAGCAGCCCGAGCAGGTGTTGTGGATCGACCCGACACACCCGCGCGGCGGCGTGTAAAGCGTCCGCAAAGCGTGTGTGAGCCGTGGATGAAGCGGTGCGCAAGTGCGCAAAACTGCACAGTTGGAAGGGTGCTGCGCATACCCTTACTTACGAATCTCACCGCTTCCTACATCGCCGTTGACATGAACTGGGTACAACAGAGGCTCATACAAAGGAGTACCCATCATGGATACAAACAATCAAATTCCCGCCACGCCGGGTCAACAGCCCGGTTTTCCGCAGCGTATGCAGCACAGCAAGGCGCTGGTGGCCATCGTGGCTGTGCTGGGCGTGACGGTGATGGCGCTGGCGGCCGCCTTGGTGGTCAACCGCTCCGACGCGCAGCCGGGCGGCACCGAAGCCGTCGCCGTGGCACCGACAACGCAATCGAGCACCAGCAGCAAGCTGGCCAGCAACACCGCTCCGGCAAAACCGGTGGTTCAACACCGTCCTGTTGTTGTGGCCCAGGCCCCGGCGCCCAAGCCTGCAGTTTGCGCCGACTGTGGCACGGTGGAAGCCGTGACGCCCATCCAGCGCCAGGGCCAGGTCAACGGTGTGGCCGTCGGCAACACCACCGTGGGCCTGGGTACCGTGGCTGGCGGCGTGATCGGCGGCCTGCTGGGCAACCAGGTGGGCGGCGGTAACGGCAAGACGGCCATGACCGTCCTCGGTGCGGCCGGCGGCGCGTTTGCCGGCAACAAGATCGAGCAGAACATGAAGAAGGTCACGGTGTACCAGGTGCGTGTGCGCATGAACGATGGTTCCACCCGCAACGTCGAGGTGTCCAGTTCCGTGCCCGTTGGCTCCAGGGTCATTGTTGAAGGCAACAATCTGCGCATGGCCTGATCCGCGGCGCCGCAAGGCCGGCAGTCAACAAAGGCGTGATGGCTGGCCATCACGCCTTTTTTCATGGATGGAGCCTTTTGCCACCGTGCCGCGACGGCGAAGACTGTGCGAAGATTGTGTGAAACCTCCCTGTCCCGGCGGCGCATCCGCCACCTCTGAAAGAAGTCTTATGAAGGCCACCTGGAACGGCGCCGTGATTGCGCAAAGCGACGACATTGTCACCATCGAGGGCAACCACTATTTCCCCGAGAGCGCGCTGAACCGCGACTACGTGACCTTCAGCAACCACCACACCATGTGTGCATGGAAAGGGCAGGCCAGTTATTACTCGCTGCTCGTCAATGGCGAGATGAACACCGACGCCGCCTGGTATTACCCCGACCCGAAACCCGAGGCCGAAGAAATCAAAGGCCGCATTGCCTTCTGGAAGGGCGTGAAGATCGAGGCGTGAGCCGAGGAGTCCGATCATGTTCAAACACATCCTGCTGCCTGTAGACGGCTCGTCCACTTCACGGATGGCGGTGGAGAAAGCCCTGGGCCTGGCCCAGGCTTTCCAGAGTGCAGTGACGCTGATCTACGTGATCGACCCCTATGCGTTCAGTGGTGTCGGCACCGACTTCGCCTATGGCCAGGCGCAGTACCTCGGGGCGGCGACGGCCGAAGCCAACAGCGCACTGGGTGAGGCCAGAGTGCTGCTGGAAGCAGCGGGCATCACGGTGACGGCCTCCATTGTCGAAAGCCACGCCATTTACCGCGGCATCCTGGAGACGGCCAGCGCGGTCGGCGCCGACCTGATCGTGATGGGCTCACACGGGCGGCGCGGCCTCGAAAAGTTCGTGCTTGGGAGTGTGGCGGCGCAGGTGCTGGCGCATGCGCATTTGCCTATCCTGATCGTGCGCGATTGAGGCGATCACGGGAGCTGCCGCTCCCTTGTCATCCAGGACTTGGTCCGGGATCCATGCTGGCGACAGACCGCCGTTCGGGCTGAGCCTGTCGAAGCCGCGTTTTTCTTCACGCCTGCCTGGTCGCTAACGACGGTTGGCCGGGGGGTGCCCGGCGGTAAGTAACTTTCTTTTGCTTCGCCAAAAAGAAAGTCACCAAAGGTCACGCAGTGGG
>CAMLDT010000234.1 GCA_946479075.1 uncultured Polaromonas sp. | reverse complement strand
ATGACGCGCGGGCGCGGCTGACCCGGCTGGTGCAGCGCACGGCCCAGTGGCTGGTCGAAGGCAAGGCCGGTGAAGAGGCCGCAGTTCGCATCATTGACTGGATCGAGCCGCTGCTGCGCCGCGAGAGTTACCTGGCAATGCTGCTGGAGCGCCCCGCCGTGCATGAGCGCCTGTTGCGCCTGCTGGGCGCGGCCAAATGGCCGGCGCGTTACCTGCTGCAGCATCCGGGCGTGATCGACGAGCTGGCCAGCGACGCCATGTTGCACGAGCGTTTTGATGCCGCAGCCTTCGCCCAGGAGCTGCAGCAGCGCCTGGCCGCGCTGCGCCGCACCGGCGAGGACGACGAGGAAAGCTGCCTGAACCTGCTGCGCCGCGCGCACCATGCCGAGGTCTTTCGCACGCTGGCGCGTGATGTCGAGGGGCAACTGACGGTCGAACAGGTGGCGGACGATCTCAGCGCGCTGGCCGAGACCGTGCTCAAGGTCACCACCGACTGGTGCTGGCAGCGCCTGAAGAACCGGCACCGCGAAACCCCGCAGTTCGCCATCATTGCCTACGGCAAGCTAGGCGGCAAGGAGCTCGGCTACGGCAGCGACCTCGACATCGTGTTTGTCTTCGAGGACGACCACGACATGGCCTCCGAGGTGTATGCGGCGTTTGTGCGCAAGCTCATCAACTGGCTGACCATCAAAACCGCCGAGGGCGACCTGTTCGAAATCGACACCGCGCTGCGGCCCAACGGCAACTCGGGCCTGCTGGTCACCAGTTTTGGCGCCTACGCCAACTACCAGCAGCAGCGCGGCAGCAACACCGCCTGGACCTGGGAACACCAGGCCATGACACGCGCGCGTTTTGTGCTCGGGGACGAGGATATGGCCCCCACGCTCCGCACTGACGTGTCGTCGCTGCCCCCCGAAGGGGCTGACCCGGCTCGGGGCGGCCCAGCGCCGCGTTCGCTGCGTGCCCGTTTCGATGAAGTCCGCCAGGCCGTGATCAGCGCGCCGCGCGACGTCCCGGCGCTGGCGCGCGAGATCGTCGCGATGCGCGAGAAGGTTCGCGCCGCCCACCCGATCAAGGGCGAAAACACCGGTGAAAAATTCGACGTCAAGCACAGCCCCGGCGGCATGGTGGACGCGGAGTTTGTGGTGCAGTTCCTGGTGCTGTCGCAGTCCGGCAAGCACCCGGAACTCATCGCCAATGTGGGCAACATCGCGCTGCTGCAGCGCGCCGAAGCCGCCGGCCTGCTGGCCCCCGGCGTGGGGCAGGCCGCCGCAGACGCCTACCGCGAACTGCGCCGGGTACAGCACCAGGCACGGCTGAACGAGGAGCCGACACAGGTGCGCCCGCCACTGTTGCAGGCCGAGCGCCAGGCCATCCTGACCTTATGGGCCACGGTCTTCAGCACCCAGTCCGCCTGAGCCCGGAAGTGCCAAAGGGCACCGTATTAAGTTGAAACAATTGTTTTAATTAAATCAATCGTTTGATTTCATGTGCTTTAATCGGGCCCATGAAACCTGCCGCCCGACCGCCGCCTCCCGGCCCTGCACCTGCCGAATCCCGCAAACAACGGGCCGACGGCGCAGAAGCGCGTGAACAACTGCTGCTGGCGGCGCTGCGTCTGTTTGCCGAAAAGGGATTTGCCAAAACATCGACGCGCGACATCGCGCTGGCTGCTGGCGCCAATGTGGCGGCCATCAGTTATTACTTTGGCGACAAGGCGGGGTTGTACCGCAGCGTCTTCACCGAGCCGCTGGGGGCCTGCGACGACATCTCGCGCTACCAGCCGGCACACCTGAGCCTGCGGCAGGCGCTCGAAGGTTTCATTGCCGGCTTTCTGGAGCCGCTCAAGCAGGGCGACCTGGCGCAACAGCTCACCCGCCTGCATTTCCGCGAGATGCTGGAGCCCACGGGCCTGTGGGCCGAGCAGATCAAGCTGCAGATCAAGCCGGCCCATGCGGCGCTGGTCGAGGTGCTGGCGCGCCATCTGGGCGTCGCAAAAATCGATGACGATGTGCACCGCCTGGCCTTTTCCATCACCGGGCTGGCGATGCAGGTGTTCATCAGCCGCGACGTGATCGAAAATGTCCGCCCCCAGCTGATTGCCACGCCAAAGGGCATTGACCTGTGGGCTGCACGGCTGGCCGACTTCGCCGAGGCCATGATCGCGGTCGAGGCGGCGCGGCGCGCCCCATCGCCTTCCGACAAGAAGAAGACCTCATGAGAAATCTCCGCTTCCTGACGCTTTCCCTGGCGCCGCTGCTGCTGTCGGCCTGCGCCTTGCAGTCACCGCCCTCCACGGTTTCCGCCAACCTGCCGGCGCAATGGTTCGCGCCGCTGCCCGCCGGCCAGCCGGTGGCCGGCCTGCCGCATCAGGGCACGCTGATCGACCTGAGCCGCTGGTGGGAACAGCAGGGCGATCCGCTGCTGGCCGAGCTGGTCAACGCGGCGCAGGCCGTCAGCCCGACGGTCGCCAGCGCCCGCTCGCGCATCGAGCAGTCACGCGCCACGCGGGTGGCCGCCGGCGCGGCGCTGCTGCCTTCGCTGGACGCTTCGGCCAGCACCAGCCGCGGCCGGTCGCAGCCGCTGGGCGCGGCGGTTGCGCCGGTGGGTACCACCTCGCAGGTCGGCCTGCAGACCGCCTGGGAGCTCGACGTGTTCGGCGCCCGGCGTGACAGCCGCGACGCGGCGCAGCTGCGTTATGAAGGGGCGCAGGCCCAGTGGCACGACGCACGCGTGGCGGTCGCGGCCGAAACCGCCAACCAGTACTACAGCCTCCGAACCTGTGAACAGTTGCTGCGGGTGGCGCGCTCGGACGCCGCCTCCCGCGGCGAGACCGGGCGGCTGGCGCAGCTCAGCGCCGAAGCCGGCTTCACCGCCCCCGCCACGGCGGCGCTGGCGCGTGCCAGTGCGGCTGACGCCAACAGCCGCGCCACGCAGCAGGCCGCACTGTGTGAGCTGGACATCAAGGCGCTGGTGGCGCTGACCGGCATGGCGGAGCCGGACTTGAAACAAAAACTGGCCTCAGCCCCCGCCGGTCTTGCGCAGGCAGCTACTGTTTTAATAGCAAGCGTGCCCGCGCAAGCGCTGGCGCAGCGGCCCGACGTGTTCAGTGCCGAACGCGAAGTGGCGGCCGCCAGTGCCGACGTGGGCAGCGCCCAGGCCGCGCGTTATCCGCGCCTGACCCTGAGCGGCTCCGTCGCCGCCAACAACTTCCGCAGCGGCGGCGCCAGCACCGACTTCAACACCTGGTCCATCGGCCCACTGGCGCTCAGCCTGCCGCTGTTCGACGGCGGCCGGCGCGCCGCCGATGTGGATGCCGCGCAGGCGCGTTACGAGGAAGCCGCCGCGGTGTACCGCGGCCGTGTCCGGCAAGCCGTGCGGGAAGTCGAGGAAGCGCTGGTCAAGCTGCAAAGCACCGCCGCCCGCAGCGAGGACGCCCGCGTGGCGGCCGAAGGTTACCGGGCCTCGTTTGCCGGCACCGAGGCGCTGTACAAAAACGGCCTGGCCAGCCTGGTCGATCTGGAAGACAGCCGGCGCACGCAACTGGCCGCCGAAACGGCGCTGCTCAACCTGCAGGGCGAACGCGCTTCGGCCTGGGTCGCGCTGTACCGCGCCATGGGCGGCGGCTGGACACCCGCACTCGAAGGCCCCGGTGGCCCGGCGGTCGCCACGCGCGCGCCGCAGCAAGCGCCTCAGCCCTGAATTGCCTCACCCTGGATCACCACACCGTCATGAAAAAACTCAAGATCAAACCCCTCGCTATTATTTTGATAGCTGGTCTCGCCCTGGTGGCGGGGGCTTATGCCCTTTTTTCTTCAAAGTCCAGCGGCAAGGCGGACGTCGCCGAGTCCGCGCCCAAGCCCGCCCTCACCGTCACAGCGGCCCGGCCTGAGCAGACCCGCCTGCCGATCAAACTCAGCGCCAACGGCAACATCGTGGCCTGGCAGGAAGCCATCATCGGCTCCGAGTCCAGCGGCCTGCGGCTGACCGAGGTGCTGGTCAATGTCGGCGACACGGTCAAGGCCGGCCAGGTGCTGGCGCGCTTTTCCGGCGACAGCGTGCTGGCTGACGTGGCGCAGGCACGCGCCAGCCTGGTGGAGGCGCAGGCCACAGCCGCCGATGCGGCCGCCAATGCCGCGCGCGCCCGCACCTTGCAGGATTCCGGCGCGCTCAGCACCCAGCAGATCAACCAGTACAACACCAGCGAACAGACCGCCAAAGCCCGTGTGGCCGCGGCGCAGGCGGTGCTGGACGCGCAGCAGGTGCGCGGCAACAACACGCAGGTGCTGGCGCCGGACAGCGGCATCATCTCGGCGCGCAATGCCACCGTGGGCGCCGTGGTGGCCTCGGGCACGGAGCTGTTCCGCCTGATCCGTGGTGGCCGGCTGGAGTGGCGCGCCGAGGTGACCTCCACCGAACTGGGCCGCATCAGCACCGGCACCACCGCCACCGTGCTGGCGGCCAGCGGCGCCGAGCTCAAGGGCCGCGTGCGCATAATTGCGCCGACGGTGGACCCGCAAACCCGCTCGGCGCTGGTGTACGTGGACCTGCCTTCGGCGCTGGGCAAGGCCTCTCCTGCAAAGGCCGGCATGTTTGCGCGCGGCGAGTTTGACCTCGGCAATTCGAGCGCGCTCACCGTGCCTCAGCCGGCGTTGGTGGTGCGCGACGGCTTCAACTATGTGTTCCGCCTGGGCGAAGGCGACCGTGTCAGCCAGGTCAAGGTGCAGACCGGCCGGCTTTCGGGCAACCGTGTCGAAATCACCAGCGGCCTGACCGCCGATGCACGCATCGTGGTCAACGGCGCCGGTTTCCTGAACGATGGCGATCTGGTGCGTGTGTCCGAGATTACAGAACAAAAACAGGCTCCAGCGCCCGCCCAGTCAGCGTCAGCAGCTACGAAATAAGGAGCATTTGATGTCTATCCACTCCTCAACGGCCAGGCGGATCGCCCCATGAACGTTTCCTCCTGGTCGATCAAGAACCCGATTCCCGCGGTGATGCTGTTTGTGCTGCTGACCTTCGGCGGCGTGATCGCGTTCAACGCCATGAAAGTGCAGAACTTTCCCGACATCGATCTGCCGACCGTCACCGTGTCGGCCTCGCTGCCGGGCG
>CAMLDT010000233.1 GCA_946479075.1 uncultured Polaromonas sp. | reverse complement strand
CGCATGCACCAGGAGCGCGAGTACCCGCGCCACGTCAGCGGCTCGCAACTGCAGAACCCCGACTTCTGCGCACTGGCACGGGCCTATGGCTACACCGCCACCCGCATCACACGCACCGAAGAGTTCGAAGCCGTGATGCGCCAGGCACTGCAAGGCAAGGAAGGCGCGTTGATCGAGATCATGCTGGACCCGGAAGTCATCAGCACACGCGGCACGCTGAGCGGCATCACCACCGCAGCGCTACAGAAACAATAGCTGCAAGCCCCCGGAGGACGGGGGCTTCAGCCCTTTTTTGTTGATCAACAGGCATAAAAAAAGGGCCACTTGCGTGGCCCTTTTACCGGGTCTTGCCTCGCGCGAACGCGGCGCAAGTCCTTTGCGTCGATTTACTTGACGTGCTTGCCGATCAGGCCAGCCATCTCGAACATCGACACTTGCGCCTTGCCGAAAACGGCGCGCAGTTTTTCGTCGGCATTGACCATGCGCTTGTTGACCTTGTCCTGCAGACCCTTGGCCTTGATGTAGACCCAGAGCTTGCGCACGATCTCGGTGCGGGGCAGCGCAGCAGCGCCGACCACAGCCGACAGCGCGGGGCTCAGAGTCAGAGGCTTCATGAACGCTGCGTTGGGCGTGCGCTTTTTGGCGGGCGCCTTTTTGGCAGGGGCTTTCTTCGCCACAACCTTTTTCGCAGGCGCTTTTTTCGCCACTACTTTTTTAGCCGGTGCTTTTTTCGCAGGGGCTTTTTTCGCTGGAGCAGCTTTCTTCGCTGCTACTTTCTTTGCCGGTGCAGCCTTCTTTGCGGCTGCTTTTTTTGCCGGTGCTTTTTTTGCAGTTGCCATGATTGATTTTCCTTCTAGAAGTTGATAAATCACCAATGCAGATAACTACTCTTCACTGGCAAGCGCGATGCTACTGGAGAAAACCACGGTTTCCTAGGGAAAGCGGGTTTTTTTTGGTCTTTTTTGTTGCTGATTTACCTCTGAAAATCAAAACAACGACCCGTGCAAATTCAGCCGTGGCCACACCGCGGCAACTTCACACCGGCTGCCGCCATGAAGGCGCGCTCCAAAAAGGGTGGCGGCGACCGACACTTTTGTTCGTACCAGGGCGCTTCGCAGGGCGCTGCCCGGCCTCATGCAGCACAGGAGGTAGCGCGCTTAACGCCGCGCCAGCACACGGCATTTTCCCTGCATGTGCCGGTCAAGGGTGGTGATGCAGAGTGGGAACTGGCGCTGCACGCCACTCGCTTCACGCTGGCCGCAGACCCCATTGCGCAAGCTGTTCACGCCCCAGCGCGGTCACCAGCACGACGCGGCTGTGTTTCTTGCGCTCGATCCAGTGCGCCGCCTGCAGGTGTTCCGCGAGCGCGGCGCCCAGCGCACCGCCGAGGTGGTCACGCCGCTCCGACCAGTCGAGGCAGCGGCAGGCCAATTGACGGCGCCGGGCGCGGACGTTTTCCATGTCCAGGCCCATGGCGCTGAAGGCCTTCGCGCCTTTGGGCGTGAGTTCGAGTTGTTTGGCCGCGGCATCGGCCGGGTCGTTGACCAGCCAGCCCTTGCGCAGCAGCAGTGCCAGCAGGCCGGTGCCCAGGCTGCCGGCCAGGTGGTCGTAGCAGTAGCGGGCCTGCCGGATCGGCTCCGTTGCAGCGTCGGGCTGCGGCAGACGCCGCGGCGCGACCCGCATCAGGGATTCGACCAGGTGCGCGACATGTTCTGAAGCCAGGCGGAAGTATTTGTGCCTGCCTTGCGAGGTGTTGGCCAGCAAGCCGTCGTCCAGCAAGCGTTTGAGGTGGGCCGTGGCGGTGGCCGGGGTGATGCCGGCGCCCAGGGCCAGCTCCTTGGCCGTCAGCGCGCGGCCTTCCATCAGCAGCGCCAGCATGCGGATGCGGCGCGGGTCGCCCACGGTGGCGGCCAGGCGGGCGAGGTCGGGTTCGGCATGCATGGTTTGATCATAGGCAAACTGTTGTTGCTCGACAAGGCGGGCAGGGATCGCGACACTTGAAGCTCGTCCACTCCTTGCATCCATCATGTCTGAATACACCGCCGAAATCGTCTGGCAACGCGGCGAGCAGGATTTTTTCAAGGGCCGCTACAGCCGGCGCCACCTGATGCGTTTCGACGGCGGCGCCGAGGTGGCCGGGTCGTCGTCACCCCATTCCGTCCCGCTGCCAATGTCGGACGCGGCCGCCGTGGATCCCGAAGAAGCCTTTGTGGCCTCGCTGGCCAGCTGCCACATGCTCTGGTTCCTGGCGATTGCCGCAAAGCGCAAGTTCTGCGTGGACCGGTACACCGACGCCGCGTTTGGTGTCATGGCAAAAAACGAGCAGGGGAAAATCGCCATGACCGTGGTCACGCTCAGACCCGCGGTGGTGTTCTCCGGCGAGCGGTTGCCCACACGCGAGCAACTGAACCAGTTGCACCACGAAGCGCATGAGGAGTGTTTCATTGCGAACTCGGTGCGTACCGAGGTCCGCTGCGAGCCGGTGTTCGCGGATGCTTGAAGCGGTTCGCCCGCCGCCGGCCGACCCCGTCGCTGCCGTCACGCATGCGGACCCCTGGCCGTACTACCGGCAACTGCGCGAAACGCGGCCGTTGTACTTCGACGCGGGCCTGCAGCTCTGGGTGGCCAGCAGCCACGCCGCGATCAGCGAGGCCTTGCTGCATGCTGGACTGACCGTGCGGCCGCCGGGCGAGGCCGTTCCCGCCGCGCTGCAGGGAACGGCGGCTGGCGCGGTGTTTGCACAGCTGGTGCGCATGACGGACGGTGCCTTCCATGCGCGCCACAAGCCGGCGGTCGTGCAGTCGGCGCGGCGCTGGACCCTTGAAGACGTGGGGCGCGCCAGCCAGGCGGCAGCGGCCGACCTGATGCCGCGGCTGGGCGCCAATGTATTTCTGGGCCAGCTGCCGGTGCAAACCATGGCCCGGCTGCTGGGCGTGCCGGACAGCGAACTGGACGCCACCTGCGCCCAGGTGCATGCCTTTGTCCAGGGCATCGCCCCGGGCGCCCCGGAAACGGCCGTGGCGCTCGCTTCAGAAGCCGCCCGGGCCCTGATGACCCAGGGCCAGGTGCGGGGCCTGGACGCGGTGCAGGCGGCCAACCGCATTGCGATGATGCAGCAGTCGCTGGATGCCACGGCCGGGCTGCTGGGGCACACCATGCTGATGCTGGCGCAGCACCCCCCGGAGGCCGCCACCGCAGACCGCTCGCAGGACGCGATGCGGGCCTTGGTCGCCGAGGTCGAACGCCACCAGGCGCCGATCCAGAACACCCGGCGATTTGCATCGCAGCCTCTGGTGCTGGCCGGTCAGCGGCTGCAAACCGGGGCGGGCGTGCTGCTGGTTCTGGCCAGCGGGAACCGCGACCCCGCCTTCAACCCGGACCCGGACCGCTTTGACCCACGGCGCGCTGCGGGAGGCAGTCTTGGTTTTGGCAGCGGCGCCCATGCCTGCCCCGGCAAGCAGATTGCTATTGAAATAGTAGCTGCTTGCGCCCGCCAGATAAGGGCTGGAGGCCGATTTGATGCCTATCCTGGAAGGCAGGCAGGGTTTCGGCCGCTCGGCAACGCCCGCATCCCCGTGTTTGAAGAATGACCCGCGACAAAGGAGCAAACCATGGTTTCAGTGATTTTTGAAGTCTGGCCCGACCCGGCCCACCGCGAGGGTTACCTCAACTGGGCGGCCGAGCTGAAAAGCGAACTGCTCAAGATGGAGGGCTTCATCTCGATTGAGCGCTTCCAGAGCCTCACCGAGCCCGACAAGCTGCTGTCGCTGCAGTTCTGGCGCGACGACGCCTGCCTGACGGCCTGGCGCAACCTGGAGGCACACCGCGCTGCGCAGGCCGCCGGCCGCGGCACCATGTTCAGGGACTACCGCCTGCGCATTGCCGAGGTGACGCGTGACTACGGCCTGACGGCGCGCGAGGAAGCGCCGGCCGACTCGCGCCGGGCCCACGGCTAGGCCGCGGCTCGGGCGTTCTAGATGCCGGCCAGGGCGACGGAATTTTCCAGGGCCTGTCCGCCGCCATAGCTGTCCTGAACCGGCGGCACGCCGCCCAGCGAGACCTTGATGGCGCAGTATTTGAACTCCGGGATCTTGGCGAAGGGGTCCAGTGCCGCGTTGGTCAGCTTGTTGATGGCCGCCTCGTAATAGCAGAAGGGCACAAACACCGCGCCGCGCGGCGAACTTTCATCGGCGCGGGCGTAAAGCACCACTTCGCCGCGGCGTGACGTGATGGTCACCACGTCGCCGGGCTTGCCGCCCAGTTCGGCGAGGTCCAGCGGATGCACCAGCGCGACCGGATCGGGCTCGATGGCGTCCAGCACGGTCGCGCGCCGCGTCATGCTGCCGGTGTGCCAGTGTTCGAGCTGGCGGCCGGTGATCAGCACCATCGGGAACTCGGTATCAGGCCGTTCATTGGCGGGGATGATGTCGGCCGGCACGAAGCGGGCCCGGCCGGTGTCGCGCGGAAAGCTGTCCACAAAGACCACGGGCTGGCCGGGGTCGCCTTCCTTCATGCAGGGGTAGGTGACCGCGTGCTCGCGCTCCAGCCGGTCCCAGGTGATGCCGCCAATGCTGGGCATGGTGTGGCGCATTTCGTCGAAAACCTCGCTGACATGGTTGTAGTGCCAGCCACAGCCCATGCGGTTGGCGATCTGCATGATGATCCACAGGTCCTGGCGCGCATCGCCGGGCGGGTTGATGGCCTTGCGGCCCATCTGCACCAGCCGGTCGGTGTTGGTGAAGCTGCCGTCCTTTTCAGGGAAGGCACTGGCCGGCAGGATCACGTCGGCCAGGTAAGCGGTTTCGGTCAGGAAGATGTCCTGCACCACCAGGTGGTCCAGCGCCGCCAGCGCTTCGCGTGCGTGGTTGGCGTCCGGGTCGGACATCGCCGGGTTTTCGCCCTGCACATACATGCCGCGGATGATGCCCTTTTTGGCGGCGTGCATGACTTCAACCACGGTCAGGCCGACCTGGTCGTCGAGCGAGCCTTCCGGCACCTTCCAGGCTTTCTCAAAGCTGGCACGCACGGCGGGGCTGGACACATGCTGGTAGTCGGGCAGCATCATGGGGATCAGGCCCGCGTCGGATGCGCCCTGCACGTTGTTCTGGCCGCGCA
>CAMLDT010000232.1 GCA_946479075.1 uncultured Polaromonas sp. | reverse complement strand
CCCGTCGGGCTGGGCCGAGGAGCGCAGCCGAAAACGGATCAGGGCGAGCGATTGTTTGAGCGCAGCGAGTTCGCGCCCGGCCCCGTTTTTGGCGAGCACCGGAGGTTGCCTGGAGCGAAGCGGAAGGACCCAGACCATCGGGTCGCCTTTTGGTATTCGCGTAACTTCGCTTCGCGAAGTGAGCGAATCCCCACTGCGTGACCTTTGGTGACTTTCTTTTTGGCGAAGCAAAAGAAAGTTACTTGCCGCCGGGCAACCCCCGGCCAGCATGCGGACCACCTGGCATGAGTTTGCCAACATGGCTACCCGGCGGTCAAAGGCCGCAACACACCTCAGCCCTTCTCCGCCTCCTGCAAAGTCCGCCACATCACCTTGCCGGATCCGCTTTTCGGCAGCGCATCGACAAACTGCACGACGCGCGGGTACTTGTAGGCGGCCATGTTGTCGCGGCACCAGCCGATGATGTCTTCTTCGCTGGTCGTGCCTTTCGCGGCCGGGCGCAGCACCACCACCGCCTTGACGGTCTCGCCGCGATAAGCGTCCCTGGTACTGATGATGCAGGCTTCCTGGATCGCCGGGTGCTTGAACATCAGCGCCTCGACCTCGGCCGGCCAGACCTTGAAACCCGACGCATTGATCATGCGTTTGAGCCGGTCGGTGATGAAGAAGTAGCCGTCCTCATCCACCCGCCCGAGGTCCCCGGAGCGGAAGAACCGTTTGCCGTCGATCTCGATGAAGGCCGAGGCCGTGGCATCGGGCCGCTTCCAGTAGCCTGAAAAATTCTGCGGCCCGCACATGATGATTTCGCCCTGCTCGCCCTGCGGCATTTCCTGCAGGCTCACGGGGTCGATGACGCGTGCATCCACGCCGACAAAAGGCACGCCCAGGCACTGCTGCTTGGTCGCGTCCGGCGGGTTGCTGTGCGATGGCGCCGCGGTTTCTGTCAGGCCGTAACCCTCGGCAAACCGCAGGCCGTATTGCTCCCACAGCCGCTGGGCCACGGCTTGCGGCATGGCCGCGCCGCCGCCGCCGATGTAGACCAGGCCGCTCAAATCAAAACTTGCAAAATTTGGGCTGCCCAGCAGGTCGATCACCATGGTCGGGATGTTGGTCCAGTGCGTGACGCGCCACTTCGAAATCAGGCGCCCGGCCAGTTCGCGGTCCCAGCGCGGCATCACCACCAGCGTGGCCCCGCCATAAATCGCCGCATGCATGACCGACACCATGCCGGTGATGTGGAACATGGGCACCACCGACAGGACCACGTTCTCGAAGGTGCTGTTGCCCCACAGGCAACTGGCAACCGCGTTGTGCATGATGCTCGCATGGGTGTGCATGCAGCCCTTGGGCAGGCCCGTCGTGCCGCTGGTGTAGGGCAATACCGCCAGGTCCTGCGGTGTGGCGGTGTGGGCGGCAAGCGTGCTGCGGTCGCCGCGCAGCGCATCGGCCCAGTCCATGGCCTGACCACCATCGAGGGCGGGCAAGTCGTGCCGGGTGCCCAGCCAGTCCTGCCAGGCGGGCGGCAGCGTCTCCGCGCCCTCGGCCTGCAGATCGAAAGCGTCGCTGTAATGCGTGACGATCATGTGCTGCAGGCGCTCTGCGGGGGCGAGTTGTCCATTGGCGCGGGCCAGTTCGGGCGCGAGGTCGGCCGCAATGATGGCGACTTTGGCGTCCGGGTCGGTGATGTAGTGCTTGAGCTCTTCGGCCCGGTTCATCGGATTGACCGGCACCACCACGGCATCAGCGCGCAGGATTGCAAAGTTGGCGATCACCCACTGCGGGCAATTCTGCATGTCCAGCACCACGCGGTCGCCCTTTTTGACGCCCAGCCGGTGCAGCGTCGCCGCCAGGCGCTCGGCCTGGTCCAACACTTCGGCATAGGTGAACACCCGGCCGAAAAACACCAGCGCTGCCTTGTCCGGAAAGCGCAGGGCACTGACAGCGAGGTTGTGCCACAGCGAGGTGGCGGGCGGCGTGATGGCGTGGGGCAGGCGTTTTGGCCAGAACTTGAAATGGGCGCGGTCCATGGGGTCTCCTTGGCGCCAAGCCTAACGTGCCGGCGGCGGCGGGGCATCGGGAAAGACGCTAGCGCCGTCACGTGCGCGACGCAGCGCAGGCGCTCCCAGGCCCCATGCCGGCAGCCACCCACGCCATGGCCGGGCCGCCTGTGTTTGGTGCAAAACGCACAAAAACATCGCGGGCCGCCATGCATACACCGGCAAGGTCACCAGCAAGGTGCACACAACTTGTATACCAGTCTTCCCAACCAGCCTGAAGCGCTGGCACGGGATATGCGTTATCCGGTACATGGCCACCGCCTCCGACATCAGCAGCCGCATCATTGAAGCCGTGATGGCGCAAAAACTCGCCCCGGGTGCGCGTCTGGGCGAGCAGCAGCTGGCCATGTTGTTCGACTGCAGCCGCACCATCGTGCGCGAGGCACTGACCCGGCTGGCCGCCCGCGGCATCGTCACGGTCAGCGCCCGGCGCGGCTGGTACGTG
This sequence comes from uncultured Polaromonas sp., assembly GCA_946479075.1. Next base: position 2,625 of record CAMLDT010000232.1, on the reverse strand, counting down.
ATCGAGCCCTCGCAGGAAGAAGCCCGCGAGGCCTTCGAAGCACGCCGGGTCATCGAGATGGGCTTGATCCGCTGCACCACCGAGGTCAGCAAAACCGCCATCAAACAGCTCCGAAACCACCTGACCCGCGAAAAGGCTGCCGTCAAGGGCAGCGACGTGGGCCTGCGCAGCTTTCTGCTCGGCGATTTCCACGTTTGCCTGGCCGAGTGCCTGGGCAACAGCCTGCTCGCCGACACCCTGCGCGACTTCACCGCACGTACCACGCTGATTGCGATGCTGTACCAGTCCTCCCACGATGCAGCCGAATCCTGCGACGAACATGTGCGCATCGTGCAGGCGCTCGAAAAAGGCGACCTGGTGCTGGCCGAGCAACTGATGCAAAGCCACATCGGCACCGTGCAGGCCGCGCTCAAGCTGCAGGCCGCCAGCGGCGACCCGCTGGCGCAACTGCGCAGCGCGCTGAGCCCCCTGTCCGCCCCTGCAACGGCACAAAAGTTGCCTGCCCCTGTTCGCAAACGCGGCCGCCAGGCCGCCCCTTTTCCTGACGATTCCGATTCCTCAACTTATCTAGGAGCCCTGTTATGACATCAAGCAAACGCCTTTTTTCTGTGGGCCTCACGGCCGTCGCCCTGCTGGCCGCCACTGGCGCGCATGCGCAAACCGCGCTGGACGGCATCATGAAAAGCAAGACCATCAAGATCGCCGTCCCCACCGACTTCCCGCCCTACGGCATGGTCGGCGTGGACCTGGCGCCGCAGGGCCTGGACGTGGACATGGCCAACTACATCGGCAAACAAATGGGCGTCAAGGTCGAGCTGGTGCCGGTCACCAGCGCCAACCGCATCCCCTACCTGCAGACCAAAAAAGCCGACCTGGTGATTTCCACGCTGGGCAAAAACCCGGACCGTGAAAAAGTCATCGACTTCACCGCCGCCTACTCGCCCTTCTTCCAGGCCGTGTTCGGCCCGAAGAGCATCACCGTCAAATCCTTTGCCGACCTGGCTGGCAAAAGCATCAGCGTGACCCGCGCCGCCCTGGAAGACCAGGAACTCAGCAAAGTGGCCCCCGCAGGCGCCGACATCAAGCGTTTCGAGGACAACAACACCACGGTCTCGGCCTACACCGCCGGCCAGGTGCAGCTGATCGCCACCGGCGTGTCTGTGGCCGGCAACATGATGACCAAAAACCCGCAGCTCAATACCGAATACAAGCTGCTGCTCAAGGACAGCCCCAACTTCATCGGCGTGGCCAAGGGTGAGGACAAGCTGCGCCTTAAAGTCAACGAAGTGATCGCCGCCGCGAAGAAAAACGGCGACATCGACAAGATGTCGGTCAAGTGGCTCGGACGACCTGCCGGGACCCTTCCCGAGTGATTTGCACACCCCCGTAGGCGCTCCACATGACTGACAACGGTTTTTTATTGTCCCAGGCCACCACGGAACCGGCTTTGCCGGGCCGCCAGCGGCGCCTCCTGCAAGGGGGGATCCGGCTACACGCAGTGAGCCGAGACGGGGGTGAGCCATGATTGATTTTGATTTCATGGCGGTGCTGTCGCAATGGCCTCTGCTCGCGGTCGGTGTCGCCTGGACCGTCGGCCTGACGGTGGTCTCCTCGCTGATCGGCGTCACGCTGGGCGTGGGCTTCGCCTGGGCACGCGCCAGCGGTCCGGTCTGGCTGCGCTGGGTGGTCGGCACCTATGTCGAGCTGATTCGCAACACGCCTTTCATCGTTCAGCTTTTCTTCATCTTCTTCGGCCTGCCGGCCATGGGCGTCAAGCTGTCGCCGGAGCTGGCCTCGGTGATCGCCATGGTGATCAACCTGTCGGCCTATGCCACCGAAATCATTCGCGCCGGTGTCGAAGCCACGCCGCGCGGCCAGATCGAAGCGGCTGAAAGCCTGGCCCTGAATCGCGTGCAGATATATACCCGCGTGGTGCTGCCGCCCGCACTGAAAAAAGTATGGCCGGCGCTGGTCAGCCAGATCATCATCGTGATGCTGGGTTCGGCCGTCTGCGGCCAGATTTCCACACAAGAACTGTCGTACGCGGCCAACCTGATCCAGGGCCGCAACTTCCGCGCCTTTGAAGCCTTCATCATCGCCACCGCGATTTATCTGGCGCTGTCCATTGGTGTGCGCAAGCTGCTGAACTGGGCGGGGCCAAAATTCCTTTTCGGCCGGTAGCTACAAGGAAAAGTCATGATTGAATTTTCCATCTGGGACATCTTCCGCAACCTGCTGCTGGCCGGCCGCTGGACAGTCGCGCTGTCGCTGACCGCCTTCATCGGTGGCGGCATCGTGGGCGTGCTGCTGCTGATCAGCCGGCTCTGGTCCACCCGCGCTGCACCGGGCGCGCAAAAAGTGGCGCGGGCCACCAGCGCCGCACTCGACGGCTACGTCCTGCTGTTCCAGGGCACGCCGCTGCTGATGCAGCTGTTCCTGGCTTACTTCGGCCTGGCGCTGTTCGGCATCAACGTGCCGGCCTGGGTGGCCGCGGCGGTGGCACTGACCCTGTACACCAGTGCCTACCTCGCCGAGATCTGGCGCGGTTGCGTCGATGCCATTCCCAAGGGCCAGTGGGAAGCCGCGCAAAGCCTGGCGCTGAATTTCGGCGAGCAGCTGCGTCAC
>CAMLDT010000231.1 GCA_946479075.1 uncultured Polaromonas sp. | reverse complement strand
AGCGCTACAAGGAACTGCGCGACATCATCGCGATTCTGGGCATGGACGAACTGGCCCCTGAAGACAAGCTGGCCGTGGCCCGCGCCCGCAAGATCCAGCGTTTCCTGAGCCAGCCTTTCCACGTGGCCGAAGTGTTCACCGGCTCGCCCGGCAAGTACGTGAGCCTGGCTGAAACCATCCGCGGCTTCAAGATGATTGTGGCTGGTGAGTGCGATCACCTGCCGGAGCAGGCTTTCTACATGGTCGGAACCATCGACGAAGCCTTCGAAAAAGCCAAAAAGGTGGCGTAAAGCGGCCATTTGAGCGATCCGCGTCGTTGGCGTGCTCAATGTGCATTTGCACATTTCCGCGCGCCGCCTAGCGGCTCATCTCAACTGATCACTTTCCATCCCCCTTTTTTATTGGAGTACGTATGACCACCATTCACGTCGACGTCGTATCCGCAGAAGAATCCATCTTCTCGGGCGAAGCCAAGTTCGTGGCATTGCCGGGCGAGGCGGGCGAACTGGGCATCTACCCGCGCCACACGCCGCTGATCACCCGCATCAGGCCGGGAGCCGTGCGCATTGAAAAGGCCGATGGCACGGAAGAGTTTGTTTTCGTGGCCGGCGGCCTGCTGGAAGTGCAGCCGAACTGCGTGACCGTGCTCAGCGACACCGCCATCCGCGGCAAGGACCTTGATGAAGCCAAGGCCGGCGAAGCCAAGGCCGCGGCAGAAGAAGCCCTGAAAAATGCCAAAAGCGATATCGACATCGCCATGGCGCAGTCCGAGCTGGCCGTCATGGCCGCGCAGATTGCCGCGCTGCGCAAATACCGCCAGAAAAAATAAGGCAGCCCCACTGCCCGAGAAGCCCCTGCCGCAAGCCAGGGGCTTTTTTCATGGCGCTGCCGCCCGCATAAGGCTGGCGATCCATGCGCCTGTCGGTTCATGCTGACACACCGAAAGCCGGCTCAGGCGATGCCGGCGCGCCGCGGCGGCGCTAGGATGCAGTCATGAAACGCCCCGGTCTCACAGAACACGCTGCGCCATGAGCGTACCCGCTGCGGCTTCGGCCACCGCTGCAAGACCTCTCACACCGGCGATGGTTAAAAAGGCCTTGCTGGGCTGGTTCTCCAGCCGCGGCTGGAAGCCGTTTGCGTTCCAGCGCGAGGTCTGGGCGGCTGTGCGCAGGGGTGAATCCGGTCTGCTGCATGCGACCACCGGTGCCGGAAAAACCTATGCCGTGTGGCTGGCCGCCTTGCAGGCCTTCACGCATGCACGTGCTGCGAAATCAGGCCCTGCAGCGCTGCCCCTGACCGTCCTGTGGCTCACCCCGATGCGCGCGCTGGCGGCCGACACCGTGCGCGCCCTGCAGGCGCCGCTGGAGGCGCTGGCCGGGGCTCACCCCGGCGCGCCCGCCTGGACCCTGGGCGCCCGAACGGGCGACACCGCAAGCGGAGAGCGGAGCGCCCAGGCGCGCCGGCTTCCTGCCGTGCTGGTCACCACGCCCGAAAGCCTCTCGGTGCTGCTGTCGCGGGCGGATGCCCGGGAGGTGCTGGGCACGGTACGCATGGTGGTGGTGGACGAGTGGCATGAACTGCTGGGCAACAAACGCGGCGTTCAGGTGCAGCTCGCCCTGGCCCGACTCAAGAGCTGGGCTCCCGGCCTCGTGACCTGGGGCATGTCGGCCACGCTGGGAAATCTGGAAGAGGCCATGCACACGCTGCTCGGTAGGCCGGGCGGCACGCTGGTCCAGGGCCAGGTGCCGAAAAAGCTGCTCATCGATTCGCTGCTACCCGCGAGCAGCGAACGTTTCCCCTGGGGCGGGCACCTCGGCCTGACCATGTTGCCGCAAGTCATCGACGAGATTGCGGGCAGCAGCACCACACTGGTGTTCACCAACACACGCTCGCAATCGGAGATCTGGTACCAGGCCCTGCTGGCCGCCAAACCCGAATGGGCCGGCCTGATTGCGCTGCACCACGGCTCGCTGGACCGCGGCGTGCGCGAGTGGGTGGAGCTGGGCCTGAAAAACGGCGAGCTGCGTGCCGTGGTCTGCACCTCCAGCCTCGATCTGGGCGTGGATTTTTTGCCCGTGGAGCGGGTGCTGCAGATTGGTTCGCCCAAGGGCGTGGCGCGTTTGCTGCAGCGCGCCGGGCGTTCCGGCCACGCACCGGGGCGGCCGTCGCGGCTGACGCTGGTGCCGACCCACAGCATCGAGATGGTGGAAGGCGCCGCCGCGCGCGCCGCGATTGCGGCCGGCCACATCGAGGCGCGCAGCTCGCCCGAGCAGCCGCTGGACGTGTTGGTGCAGCACCTCGTGACGGTCGCGCTGGGGGGCGGGTTTGTGCCGGAGGAACTCTATGCGGAAGTGCGCGCAACGGCAGCCTATGCGCGGCTGTCGCGCGAGACCTGGGACTGGTGCCTGTCCTTTGTGCGCCAGGGCGGGCCGTCGCTGGCGGCTTACCCCGACTACCGCCGCGCGGTACCCGACGAAGCAGGCGTCTGGCGCGTGCCCGATGCGCGGCTGGCGCGGCGGCACCGCATGAACATCGGCACCATCGTCAGCGACGCCAGCATGACGGTGCAATACCTGGGCGGTGCCCGCATCGGCAGTGTCGAAGAAAGTTTTGCCGCGCGTCTGAAACCCGGCGACTGTTTCCTGTTCGGCGGCCGCCTGCTGGAGCTGGTGCGCATCCGCGAGATGACCGCATGGGTGCGGCGCGCCACCAGCAAGCGCCACGCGGTGCCGCGCTGGAACGGCGGGCGCATGCCGCTGTCCACCACGCTGGCCGATGCCGTGGTGCAGCAACTGGCGCTGGCTGGCGCGGGCCGCTACGAAACGCCGGAACTGCAGCGTGTACGACCTTTGCTGGAGATTCAGCAGCAGTGGTCGGCCTTGCCAACGCCCGGGACGCTGCTGGCCGAAGTGCTCAAGACCCGCGAGGGCTGGCATCTGTTTCTTTATCCGTTTGCCGGTCGCCATGTGCATCTGGGGCTGGCCAGCCTGCTGGCCTGGCGGGTGGCGCAGCATACACCGCGCACCTTCTCGATCGCGGTCAACGACTACGGTTTTGAGCTGCTGTGCGCGCAGGAGGTGGACTGGCCGGCACTGTTGCCGCAGGTGCTGCAGATCGGGCCCCTTCGACAGGCTCAGGGCCATCGGAATCTGCAAGTACCTGAAGACGAGGAAGGGCTGCTGCACGAGGTGCTGCAAAGCCTCAACGCCAGCGAACTCGCGCAACGCCGCTTCCGCGAGATCGCCCGCGTGTCGGGCCTGATCTTCCAGGGTTACCCGGGCGAAAAACGCAGCAACAAGCAGTTGCAGGCCTCGTCCTCGCTGTTCTGGGAGGTGTTCAGGAAATACGACCCCGCCAACAAGCTGCTGTTGCAGGCCGAGCAAGAGTTGCTCGCGCAGGAACTGGACATCGGCCGCCTGCGCGCCAGCCTGGACCGGATGAATACGCAAAGGCTGGCGGTGCAAATCCTCGCACGGCCAACGCCATTCGCGTTCCCGCTGATGGTCGAGCGCTTTCGGGAACAGCTCTCCAACGAAAGTGTGGCCGACCGGATTGCGCGCATCGTCGAGCAGCTGGAAAAAGCCGCGGGGCAGATGCCGGGGGCGGCGCCGGCCCGCATGCCAGATGCTGAACAGGTCCGTGACACCCTGGCTTTTGGTCAAGAAGGTGTTGCTGCTTCTTCGTCCTCTTCTTCCCATGCCGCCGGCCAACGCCGGCCGCGGCGCAAACCCTCCCGGCCTTTGCCGCCGCTGTGATGGAGGCAAGCCTGCCCGCCGCTTCTCCTTTGGCCGTGAGTTACGCGGGCGAGACCCTCTGGCTGCTGCCCGAACGCGCCCTGTGGTGGCCGGCCCGGCGCGTGCTCTGGATCGCTGACCTGCACCTGGGCAAGGCGGCGACTTACCGGGCGCTGGGCCAGCCGGTGCCTGGCGGCACCACCCGCGAAAACCTGGCACGTCTGAGCGCACTGGTGCTGCATTACCAGCCCGCGCAGCTCATCTTTCTGGGCGATTTTTTGCACGCAGCCCAGGCGCGCACCGATTCTGTTTTGCAGGCGCTGGGGCAGTGGCGCATCGATCACCCGGACCTGGACTGCACGCTGGTGCGCGGCAACCACGACAGCCGGGCCGGTGACCCGCCGCAAGAACTGGCCATCCGTGTGGTGGATGAGCCCTGGCTGATCGGCCCCTTTGCCGCCTGCCACCATCCGCAGCAGCACCCCACCCATGGCGTTATTGCGGGTCACCTGCATCCGGCACTGTCGCTGCGCGGACGCGGGCATGAGCGCCTGCGCCTGCCCTGCTTTTGCCTGGAGCCGGGCCTGGCCATCCTGCCTGCGTTTGGCGAGTTCACCGGTGGCTGGACGCTGCAGCCTCAGCCTGGACGACGCCTGTATCCGGTGGGCGGCCAGGCGGTCTGGCAACTGCCTTGAGCCTGAATTTATAAGGAAAATCGGGCGCTAGCCCTTGTCTGGCGAGCGCAAGTAGCTATCAAATCGATAGTAAATCTTGGCCGGCTATTGCAGCACCGGCGCATCCGGCAGTTCATTCGGATTGGCCTGGCCGGTATCGGCCACCGCGAAATGCGCCATCAGCAGGGCCGAGGTTTCTTCAAGTGCCTGCGTCAGGCCGTCTTCATAACGCTGTTCCCGGAAAGCCCCGGCCATGCGTGCCACCAGGGCCTGCCATTGCCGGTCATCCACATGCCGGGCCAAGCCGCGGTCGGCCACGATCTCGATGGCCTGGTCGGCCAGCAACAGGTAGATGAGCACGCCGTTGTTGTGTTCGGTGTCCCAGATGCGCAGCTTGCCGAACATCATCACCGCCCGCTCACGGGCCGATGCGCCGCGCCACAGATAGCTCAGCGGCAGACCGGCCTCGACGCAGATGCGGATCTCGCCGCTGTGGCGTTGCTCACTCGCGGCGACGCGGCGTTGCAGGCGTTCCAGCATGTCGGCAGGGATGGCGCGGCGTGTGTCGTCCGCATCCAGCCACAGGTGTTTGAGGGCGCGGGTGAGCGAGTGCCAGAGCGTCATGCCGTCACCACCCGCCCGACGCGCCGCCGCCGCCAAAGTTGCCGCCGCCGCCACTGCTGAAACCCCCACCCACACCACAGCCGCCGCAGCTTACGCAGGATGAGCCGCCGCGC
>CAMLDT010000230.1 GCA_946479075.1 uncultured Polaromonas sp. | reverse complement strand
CACCCCTGCCAGATCCTGGCCGACATCTTCACCTACATCGAGCACCGCGGCTCGATCAGGGGCAAGGTGGTGGCCTGGGTGGGCGACGGCAACAACATGGCCAACACCTGGCTGCAGGCGGCCGAGATCCTGGGCTTCAAGGTGCACGTGAGCACGCCCAGCGGCTACGAGGTGGACCAGTCGGTGGCCGGCATCCGCTCGGCCGACAGCTACAAGGTCTTCAGGGACCCGATGCAGGCCTGCGCCGGTGCCGACCTGGTGACCACCGACGTCTGGACCAGCATGGGCTACGAAGCCGAAAACGAGGAGCGCAAGAAGGCCTTTGCCGACTGGTGCGTGGACACCGAGATGATGAAGGCCGCCAAACCCGACGCACTCTTCATGCACTGCCTGCCGGCGCACCGCGGGGAAGAAGTCGAAGCCGATGTCATCGATGGACCGCAGTCCGTGGTCTGGGATGAGGCAGAAAACCGGCTGCATGTGCAGAAGGCCCTGATGGAGTTTTTGTTGCTGGGGACAATGGCCTGAGCCCTCAGCGGGCCAGGCAGCCGCCGCTCCTTGCGGCCCCGCCCGCTGCGCATCAGCGCAATAGCTTGACACCAAACGCTATGAATTCAATAGCTGCTCGCGCCCGCCAGACGTGGGCTACAGCCCTAAATCGCTTTTAAAATCCGGGGCTGAGCCGATGTTGCCGCAGACGCGGCCTGCAGCCGCTGGTATTTCTGCCAGAGCGTCTCGCGGTTTTCAATGAACGCCGGGTTGACCGGGATGCAGGCCACCGGGCAGACCTGCACACACTGCGGCTCGTCGAAGTGTCCGACACATTCGGTGCAGCGCTGCGGGTCAATCTCGTAAATCTCGGCGCCCATGAAGATGGCCTGGTTCGGGCACTCCGGCTCGCACACGTCGCAGTTGATGCATTCGTCAGTGATCAGAAGCGCCATGGTGCACTGGCCTTTTCACGCGCCCGCGGTGTGGGCCGCGCGCAAGGCGGCGGCCACGCCTGGGCTGACCATCTGGCCCACGTCGCCGCCGAGCTTGCTGATCTCGCGCACCAGCGTGCTGCTGATGCATTGCAGCGGCGCATCGGGCAGCAGGAACACCGTCTCGACCTCGGGCCGCAGCTTGCGGTTCATGGCCGCCATCTGGGCCTCGTAGTCGAAATCGGTGATGTTGCGGATGCCGCGCACCACGGCGGCTGCATTCTGTGCAGCGCAAAAATCCATGATCAGGCCGTCGAAAGGCAACACGCTGACCGCACCCATGCCGCGCGTTTCGGCCTGCACCTGCGCAATGCGCTGCGCCAGGCTGAACAGCGTCTTTTTGTGGTGGGCCACGGCCACACCGATGATGAGCTGGTCAAACAGCGCGCCTGCGCGGCGCACCACATCCGCGTGACCGAGCGTGAAGGGGTCGAAGGTGCCGGAATAAACCGCAATGCGGGAAGGGGTCGCCATGGGCCAATTATGCCCCGCACCCTGCAAGGCCGCGTGCCCCTGCCAGCCGCAGGGCTACGCGCTTTCCCCTGCGCGAATCAGCAGATGAAAATGAACCGCACCCGCCTTGCCGCTGCGGTGTACCCGCAGACCATAGGCCGCCAGCGCCTCGTCGTCCCAGGCTTTGGGCGCTTCCAGATAAACATAACCGGGCTGGGCCACCGCCTGCGCGGCCGCCTTGAGCGCGCCTTCAAACAGCGGTGAATCGAAGGGCGGATCGAGAAACACCAGTTGCTGGCTGCCCGGCGACTGGCGCCGCAGCAGTGCAATGCCGTCGCCGCGTTCGACCTTGACCATGGCGGCCTGCAGTTTGAGCTGCAGCGCCTTCAGCCGCGCCACCAGCGCGGCATCCTGCTCGCACAGCAACACTTCTGCCGCGCCGCGCGAGGCGGCCTCAAAGCCGAGCGCACCGGTCCCGGCGAACACGTCGATGCAGCGCCAGCCGGAAAGGTCCTGGCCCAGCCAGTTGAACAGGGTCTCGCGCACGCGGTCCGGCGTGGGGCGCAGGCCGGGTTTGTCGGGCACCGGCAACTTGGTGCGTTTGTACTGGCCGCCGATGATGCGGATCTCCCCGGGGGGCGCCGCCTTGCGGGCCACCACCTTGCCGGATTTTGCGCGGGCAGCGGGTTTGGCCGCCGGCGGTGTTGCGGAAGCGGGGGTGTATTTCATGGGGCTGCTCCTACCGTCACGGTCACCATTTTCTCCGGCTGCAGCTTGCGCGCAAAGGCCTCTTTCACGTCAGCAGCGCTGACCCTGGCAATTCGCGCAGTCCAGGTGTCCAGGTAATCCAGCGGCAAATCGTTCCAGGCGATGTTCGCCAGGTTGCCCAGCAGCTTGGCGTTGCTGTCGATCAGCAGGGGGAAGCCGCCGATCAGGTTGTCCTTGGCCGCCTGGAGTTCGGCAGCTGTCGGGCCTTCGGCGACGAACTTCGCCAGCACCTGCCGTGCCACGGCGGTTGCCTGCGCCGCCTGGTCAGGGCGCGTCTGCAGGCCGATGGTGAAAGCGCCGGCATGGCGTCCCGGCGAAAAGCCGCTGTAAACGCTGTAGCTCAGGCCGCGCTTTTCACGCACCTCCTCCGTCAGGCGCGAGACGAAACCGCCGCCGCCCAGGATGTAATTGCCCACCGTGATCGCGAAAAAATCCGGGTCATTGCGTTTGAAGCCGGGCTGGCCCATCAGCACGTGCGCCTGCGCCGAGTCGAAAGGAATCCGCAACTCCCGAGCCCCGTCCAGCGGCGGCACCTCGGCCACCGGCGGCAGTGCCGCAGCGGCGGCGCAATCCGTGCGCGGCAGACGCGACAGCAAGGCGGTCACCAGGGTGTCGGCTTGTGCGCGCGTGACTGCGCCCACCAGACTCACCCGCACATTGCAGGGCGTGAAATAAGTGGCGTGAAAGGCCTTCATGTCGGCCACCGAAATGCGCTCCAGGGTAGCCGGCGTCACTTCGTGCCCGTAGGGATGACCGCCATACACCGCGGCGCCGTAAGCGCGGGACGCCACGCTGGCCGGCCGGGTGTAGGACTCCTTCAACTGGGCCAGGAAACGCTGCCGCTCACGCTGCCAGACTTCGGCTGGAAAGGACGGTTCAGCAATCTGCCGCGCCGCAAGTGCCACGACCTGGTTCAGCAACTCCGGATCGGTCAGGCTGCGCAGCGAAAAGCTGAAACGGTCGGAGCCGGCCGACGCGCCAAAATCCGCACCCAGATCGGCCCAGGCCTCGCCCAGCGCGTTTTCATCGAGGGCGGGCGCTGTGCCGCGCGCGGCCACGCCCTTGGAAAACATCGCCGCCGTGGCGCCAGCCAGCCCGGCCTGGTCCGCCCCCACACGCCGGCTGCCGGCGTCAAAGTCCAGCTGGATGTCCACCATCGCGATGGACGGGCTTTCGACCAGCCAGACACGCGCGCCGCCCGCTTGCGTCCATTGCTGGATGGGGATGGCCGCCATTGCCAATGTGTGACAAAAAAGGCCTGCAGCCCATAGCAGGCAAGCGCAGACAGCTCTGTTTTTGATAGCAAATTTCACAAACAAGCCCTGAAAGATCGATGAAGAAGGAGTTGCTGCAGCGCCGTGACGATTCAGCGACGGCTCAGTGAGAAGTCACCGCAAGCGGCGTGCGGGTCGCGCGGGCGGGATCCGGTGGCTGGGGCAACAGTGTGGCGATGGTGAGCTGATCGTCACCAAAATAACGCGCCGCCACCGCCTGGACCTCGGCGGCAGTGATGCTGCGCAACTGGGCGATCAGGCGCTCGTCGGTGTCGAGCGGAAGCCCGTTGACCCACCAGGACCCGAGCTGGCGTGCCTGGCTGAACACTGCATCGAGTTTGTAGGTTTCACTGGCAATCCACTGGGTTTTGACGCGCTTGAGTTCTGCCTCGCTGACCCCCTCGGCGGCCACGCGTGCGACCTGCGCACGCAGGGCTTCGCTCACCTGCTGGGCGGTCCGGCCTTCAGCCGGCACGCCGTCCAGCGAGAAGAGCTGGGGACCGCGGCCGATCAGGCCGTTGGAGGCACCGGCGCTGTCGGCCAGGCGGTTGTCGCCCTGGGTCAGCGCGCGGTCCAGCCGGGCGCCGCTGTAGCCGTCAAGCACCGCCGACAGCACCGTCAGCGCCAGCGCATCGCGGTTGAAGGCTTCGGCCGTGCCCGCGTTGGTACCCGCATTGGCACCGGGGGTGAGCAGGCCGGGCACCTTGAAAGACAGGCTCACATAGGCCTGGCTGGCCGGGGCCTTGAAGTCCAGCTTTCGCAACCCGGTTTGTAGTGGCTCAACACGCGGTTTGCGCACGGGAACCGGGCTGGCCGCGATACCGCCGTAATACTTCTCGGCCAGGCGCCGCACCTGCGCCACGTCCACGTCGCCGGCCACCACCACGGCGGCGTTGGCGGGCACATACCAGCGCCGGTAAAACGCGCGGGCGTCATCGGGCGTCATGGCATCCAGGTCGCTCATCCAGCCCACCACCGGGCGCCGGTAGGGCGAACTCAGAAAGGTAATGGCATTGGCGGTTTCGTACATCAGTGCGCGGGGCGAATCCTCGGTGCGCAAGCGGCGCTCTTCCTTGACCACTTCCAGTTCGCGTTTGAACTCGTCATCGGCCCACTGGTTGTGGGCGAAACGGTCGGCTTCCAGCCGCATCACGTCTTCGAGCTTGCCGGCGGGAATCTGCTGGTAAAAGCCAGTGGCATCGCGCGTGGTGAAGGCGTTCTCGCGGCCGCCCAGCGCCGCCACGCGGCGCGAGAATTCGCCGGGCTTGAGATCGCGCGTGCCCTTGAACATCATGTGCTCCAGCACATGGGCCACCCCGGTGGTGCCGTCCACCTCATCCATGGCGCCAACCCGCACCCACAGCATGTGGGCCGCGGTCGGCGCACGCCGGTCGGGCTTGACAATCACCGTGAGACCATTGGCCAGCTGGAACTGCGTGACGGGTTCGGCGGCCGATGCAGCTGGCTGCGCCTGCACCACGGGGGCGGCCGTGGCGAAGAAGAAAAAGCTCAGCGCCAGCGGCAGACCGGCTCCGCGCAAAGCCGCCGGTGGGGCGGAAAATCGACGCAATGCTTGCCGCAGAATTTGCTGCAATGGTTGACGCAATAGTTGGTGCGATTTTTGACGTAATTGTTGACGCAATAGTTGACGCAATGGCCCCATGAAATGCTGTTCCCTGTGTTTCATAGAATAGTGTGACTCCAAAGCACAACCAATGTTCAGTTTCTTC
>CAMLDT010000229.1 GCA_946479075.1 uncultured Polaromonas sp. | reverse complement strand
CACCACGGCGCACACCGCCATGGTCACGCACAGCGCGGCCACCCACTCCATGCGGCGCGCCGGCGCCTGCGACACCAGCAGCAGCACCGTCGCCAGTGCCGACGGGCCAGCCAGCGCCGGGATGGCCAGCGGCACGATCAGCGGCTCACCCTGCAGCGGCTCCGCTGCCGGGTGGCCGCCCGGAAAGATCATGCGCAGCGCGATCAAGAAAAGGATCACCGCACCGGCGATCTGCAGCGACAGTTCGCTCAGGTTCATCACACGCAAAAAGCTGTCGCCGACAAACATGAAGGTCAGCAGCAGGAGAAAGGCGATCAGCACCTCGCGCAGGATCACAAAGGCGCGCCGCTCGGGCGCCACATGGCGCAAGGCGTTGGCAAAAATCGGGATGTTGCCCAGCGGATCGGTGATCAGGAGCAGCAGGATGGTGGCCGAGAAAAACGTATAGGTCATTCACGCCGGCCAGTGGACGGATGCATCTCAGGCGGCGTAAACCGCGTCCAGGTCGCGGAAGCCCTTGATCTCCAGCGGGTTGCCGAAGGGGTCGCAGAAAAACATGGTCCACTGCTCACCCGGCTGGCCTTCAAAGCGCACTTGCGGCGCAAACAGGAAGTCGGTGCCGGCGGCCTGCAGCCGACCGGCCATGGCCTGCCAGTCGGGCAGCGCCAGTACCAGCCCAAAGTGCGGCATGGGCACCAGCGTGTCGCCGACGTGGCCGGTGCGTTCAGTTTTGAACGGCTCGCCCAGGTGCAGCGAGAGCTGATGGCCCATGAAGTCGAAATCGACCCAGCTCTCGGTACTGCGGCCTTCGGCACAGCCAAGAACGCCGCCGTAAAAACGGCGGGCCTCGTCGAGATCGGTGACATTGAAAGCGAAATGAAACAGGCTGCGCATCCGCACAAGGATAGCAGCCCGTGCGCCACCGGGGGGGCCTGCGCGCGCGAGGCACAATTCGTAGAGGTTTTCGCGTGGGCGTTTCGCCACCGAATTGCCCCCTTGCCACCCCCAGGAGACATCATGACAGCCCAGCCCATGGACTACAGCGCTTACCAAACCCTGAACATCACGCGCCGCGGTGACGGCGGTGCCGTTCTGGACATCCAGATGAAGGCGCTCAACGGCAAGCTGCCGACCGCTGGTCATGACGGCCACCGTGAGCTGGCGCAGATCTGGCGCGATGTCGGCAGCGACGATTCGGTGCGTTGCGCCGTGTTGCGCGGCGAGGGCCTGGGATTTTCCGGTGGTGGCGACCTGGCGCTGGTGCAGGACATGGCCGACGATTTTGAAACCCGCACCCGCGTCTGGAAGGAAGCGCGCGACCTGGTCTACAACGTGATCAACTGCGACAAACCCATCGTCAGTGCCCTGCACGGCCCGGCCGTCGGTGCCGGGCTGGTCGCCGGACTGCTGGCCGACATCTCGATTGCCGCCAAAAGCGCGAAAATTGTGGATGGCCACACGCGGCTGGGCGTCGCCGCCGGCGACCATGCCGCCATCATCTGGCCCTTGCTGTGCGGCATGGCCAAGGCCAAGTACTACCTGATGCTTTGCGAGCCGATCAGCGGCGAGGAGGCCGAGCGCATCGGCCTGGTGTCGCTGGCCGTGGATGACGACGCCTTGCTGCCCAAAGCCTATGAGGTGGCGGACCGTCTCGCCGCGGGATCGAAAACCGCCATCAGCTGGACCAAGTACGCGCTCAACAACTGGCTGCGCCAGGCGGGCCCGGCCTTCGACGCCTCGCTGGCGCTGGAGTTCATGGGTTTTGCCGGGCCGGACGTGCGTGAAGGTGTGGCCAGCCTGCGCGAGCGGCGCCCGCCGGCTTATTGAGTAGCCGGGCATCGCAAGCAATTGCTATTAAAAAAGTAGCTGCTTACCCTTGTTGTATAAGGGCTGGAGGCCAATTTCTTCAAAATGAGTGCGGATGGACCTGGCCGTCCGGGGTGTTTTGAAGAAACGGGTTGACGCGCCGCCGTGACCCTGCACAATGAAACCACCGTGAACCGCAGGGGCACGCGCTACAACACCAGGAGACAGGCATGAGCGATACAGACAACGCTTCCTTTGGAAGCTTCGGCAAACTGGTTCCGGGCTTCGACTTTTTGCAGAACCTGGCGAAACAGGCGGCCGGCAGCGCCAGCCAGAGCATTCCCCAGCTGCCCAATCTCGGCAACTGGGTGGCGCCCACGCTCAACGTCGAGGAACTCGACAAACGCATTGAAGAACTCAAGGCGGTGCAGTTCTGGCTGGACCAGAACGCCATGGCGCTGAAGGCGACCATCCAGGCGCTGGAGGTGCAGAAGATGACGCTGGCCACGCTCAAGGGCATGAACTTCAACATGGGCGACGTCGCCAATGCCTTCAAGCTCAAGGTGGCCGACGCCGTCGCCAGCGGCGTGCAGAAGACGGCAGACAAGGCCCGCACCTTCCCGGGTCTGGAAGTTCCGCCCACCAGTTATGACAAGGCTGCGAAACCAGCCGCCAAACCGGCCGCGAAACCGAAAGCGGCCAAAGCCCCCGCGGCAGCAGCGCCCAGCGGTGTGGTGGACCCCATGCAGTGGTGGGGTGCGCTGACGCAGCAGTTCCAGGCCATCGCCACCACGGCCATGCAGGATGCGGCCAAAAAAGCCGCGGTGGACGCCACCAAAGGCATGGCCGCCGGGCTTGCCAAAGACGCAATGAAAACCGCGACCGATCTGGCGCGGGGAATGGCCGGATCGGCCGGCAAAAAGGTGGCGCAAGGGGCGCAGTCGGCCATGAACACCGCCCTGCGCAGCGCCCAGGCCTGGCCGACGCCGGCAGCGCCTGCCCCACAAGCCGCCAAGCCCAGGGCCAAAGCTCGCAAGGCAACGGCGGGCAAGACCACAGCCCGCAAGACCACCGCCCGAAAGCCGGCGCGCTGACGGTGGTGGCGGCCGCCTGGCAAGGCGGCCCGCGCCTTCTGGACTCTTGTTGACCTCGCTTTCAGAAAACCTCTTTTCCCCGACTTTCCCGACTTCCCCGACCGGACCTCATGAAACTTTTTCCCTACGGCCACGCCACCCATCCGCAATGGCGCATGGCCGCCGGCCTGGTGCTGGCCCAGCTGCGCGCCCACATGGCGCTGCCGGCCTACGCCAGCGCGCCCACACTGGGCCTGCTCTACATCACCGACCACTACGCCGACCAGGCGCAGGACATTCTCGATTTCATGAGCGGGGAACTGCCCGAGATCACGGACTGGTCGGGGACGGTGGGCATTGGCATTGCTTCCAACAACGTCGAATATTTTGACGAGCCTGCACTGGCCGTCATGTTGTGCGGGTTGCCGAGCGACCAGTACCGCGTGTTCTCGGGGGTTTCGCCCCTGCCGCCGGCCCATGCCACGCACTTCAAGGCGCACACCGCGCTGGTCCATGCCGATGCCAGCACCCCCGATGTGGCCGAGTTGATCGCTGAAATGGCGCAGCGCACGGACAGTGGTTATGTGTTTGGCGGGCTGTCCTCCAGCCGCAGCGAGGTGGTGCAATTTGCACTCAGCGGCAATGGCAACGTCAAGGGGCAGGGCGCCGCCGGCGGTGTGTTCAGCGGCGGCCTGAGCGGTGTGGCTTTCGCCCAGGGCGCGGCGCTGATGTCGCGTGTCACCCAAGGCTGTCAGCCAGTCTCCTCTGAGCATGAGGTCACGGCCTGCGACGGCAATGTGGTGACGGCGCTGGACGGACAGAACGCGCTGGACGTGATGCTGGCCGATCTGGGGGTGTCGCTGGAGCGGCCGCGCGAGGCGCTTGAAAAAGTGCGCGTGACGCTGGTGGGCCTGCGCAGCGAGGACGCCAGCCTGCAGGATGGTCGCATCCACCGTGCGGGCCAGTTTGGCGCCGATGTCGTGGTGCGCCACATCATCGGGCTGGACCCGGCGCGCAGTGGCATCGCGATTGCCGACATGCCAGCCGCTGGCATGAAGCTGGCGTTTTGCGAACGCAACGCCGAAGCGGCGCGTGCTGACCTGGTGCGTGTGTGTGCCGAAATCCGTGAGGAGCTGGAGCCGGAAGAACTGCCGCTGGAAGTCGCCAGCGCGCTGTCGGGTCAGGATGCCGATGCTGCGCCGCATCCGGCGCGCCGGATCGCCGGCGCGATTTACGTGAGCTGCTCGGGCCGCGGCGGGCCCCACTTCGGCGCCCCCAGCGCCGAGCTGCAGATTGTGCGGCGCGCGCTCGGCGACGTGCCGCTGGTCGGGTTTTTTGCCGGTGGAGAAATTGCGCGCCACCATCTTTATGGCTATACCGGCGTGCTGACGGTGTTCACCGCGCCCGCCGACTGACCTGCTGGCCTGCTGATCGGTGGCGCGGTGCCGCAGGGGTGCAGTGGCATGGCCGTCCGTGCCGGCGCAGGCGGCTGTCATCAAAAGCAGGGCAGAATCGCCTCAGATTTGCCGCCCTTCGCAGTCCACATGTAAGGCCATTCATGTCTGTTGAGTCACCCGCTCCTGTGGCGCCGCCACCTTTGCACCAAGACCCCAACCAGTTTGCGCTGCTGGGCCAGCGGCGTTTCGCTCCTTTTTTCTGGACGCAGTTTTCCGGTGCGGCCAATGACAATCTGTTCAAGTTCGCTTTCACCGTCATGGTGACCTATCAGCTCAGCGTGAGCTGGCTGCCACCGGCGCTGGCGGGGCTGGTGATAGGCGCGTTGTTCATCCTTCCCTTTTTGCTGTTTTCGGCCACCAGTGGCCAGCTCACCGACAAGTACGAAAAAACCCGGGTGATCCGCCTCGTGAAGAACCTGGAAATCCTGATCATGGCCGTTGCCGCCTTCGGCTTTCTTACCGGGGGCGTCAACCTGAAGGTCCCGCTCTTGCTGACCTGCACCTTTTTGATGGGGGTGCACTCAACGCTGTTCGGCCCGGTCAAATTCGCTTACCTGCCGCAGGCCCTGAACGAGCGTGAACTGACGGGTGGCAACGGCATGGTGGAGATGGGCACCTTTGTGGCTATTTTGCTGGGCAACGTCGTGGGTGGGCTGCTGGTGTCTGTGCCTGGCAGCGGGCCGCTGTATGTGGCGGCGTCCTGCGTCGCCCTGGCACTGGCCGGGCGGCTGGTGGCGCAGTTCATTCCTGCCGCGCCGGCCACCGATCCGGGCTTGAAGATCAACTGGAACCCCTTGACCGAAACCTGGCGCAACCTGCGCCTGGCCCACGACAACATCGTGGTGTTCCGCTCCATGCTGGGCATCAGCTGGATGTGGTTTTTTGGC
>CAMLDT010000228.1 GCA_946479075.1 uncultured Polaromonas sp. | reverse complement strand
GACAGGCTGTAGCCGGCGCCCAGCGCCAGGATGCAGGCCTGCTCGTTGAAGTTCTGCACCGCAATCGAACGCCCGGCGCCCATCAGGTTGTGGCCCCGGTGCTGCAGCAGCGCGTTCATCGGCACCACCAGAAAGCCGCCCAGGCCACCCAGCAGGATCAGGAAGGGCGCCGCCACCCAGACGTTGGTGATGAAGTTCATCAGGATCACCAGAATGCCCATGGCGATGCCCAGCGGCATCACGCTGGTGGCGTGTTCCAGACGCATCCGCACCGACGCCAGAATGGCGCCGACCGCTGTGCCGATGGCCACCACCCCGACCAGCGAGGAGGCCTGCGTGGTGCTGTAGCCCAGCGCCGCCGCGCTCCAGGCCAGAACGATGTAACGCAGGTTGCCCGAAACGCCCCAGAACAGGGTGGTGGTGGCCAGCGAGATCTGGCCCAGCTTGTCGCGCCACAGGGTCGCATTGCAGTTCCAGAAGTCGGGCAGCAGTTCCAGCTTGTTGCGCGGCATGGCCCGCATCTCGACACCGGTGTGCGGAATGCGGGTGTTGAACCAGGCCGCCAGCACATACAGGATGATGAGCGCGCAGATGGCGGCTTCCGGCGGGGTGTCGATGCCTGTGGTGAACACCGGGAAATCGAAGGACAGCAGCAGGTGCGACACCGAATGGCCGACCAGCTGGCCGCCCAGCAGCACACCGAGGATGATGGAGGCAATCGTCAGGCCCTCGATCCAGCCGTTGGCCTTGACCAGCTGCGAGGCCGGCAGCAGCTCGGTCAGGATGCCGTACTTGGCGGGGGAATAGGCAGCAGCGCCGAGGCCGACAATCGCATAGGCCAGCAACGGATGGGTGCCGAACAGCATCATCAGGCAGCCCACCACCTTGATGGCGTTGCTGATGAACATGACATTGCCCTTGGGCCGGGCATCGGCGAAAGCCCCGACGAACGGCGCCAGCACCACATAAAACAGCGCGAACATCGGCACCAGCGCGGCCGGCTGCCATTTGGGCGCGCCACTGGTCCGGAGCAACTCGACGGCGGCGACGAACAACGCGTTATCAGCCAGTGAGCTGAAAAACTGCGCCGCCATGATGGTGTAAAAACCGCGCTTCATTAAACTGTGCTGATCACCATTGCGAACGCGTCAGGACGGCAAGCGGACCGGTGGTTTGCGGCGCTGCATGGCGCAGCGAGGCGCGGTTGAGTGGCAGTGGGTTCATGGATTTGGCCTGCTAGCCACGCGATAAAGTGAATGTCTCCTGACGATCAAGGTTTATAGCACGCGGCAAGCTGGCAAAATCCCCAAATTGACCCTGTGAACGCTGTGTTAACCCGCGGCGCGCCTTCCCCCTACCCTGTCCAACAGCCTGCGCCATGCCCCGCCCGATTCTTGCCACCATCCATGGCGCCGCCCTTCGCCACAACCTGGCGCGCGCGCGGGCAGCTGCGCCGGATGCCCGCGTCTGGGCAGTGGTCAAGGCCAATGCCTACGGCCACGGCATCGAGCGCGCTTTTGAGGGCCTGCGCGGCGCGGATGGCTTTGCCCTGCTGGACCTGGACGAGGCCCGGCGCCTGCGCGCGCTGGACTGGCGCGGCCCCATCCTGCTGCTGGAAGGCTGTTTTGAAGTGCGGGATCTGGAGCTCTGTTCGCGCCTGGGTTTGTGGCACACGGTGCACTGCGACGAGCAGATCGACATGCTGGCCACGCACAAGACGCAACTGCCGCACCGGGTTTTCCTGAAAATGAACTCCGGCATGAACCGCCTGGGCTTCACGCCCGAACGCTATCGCGCGGCGTGGACGCGGCTCAATGCCCTGCCGCAGGTGGAAGAAATTTCGCTGATGACCCACTTCAGCGATGCCGACGGGCCCAAGGGCATTGCCGCGCAGTTGCAGGCCTTCGAGGCCGTGACGCACGACCTGCCTGGCGAACGGACCCTGAGCAACAGTGCGGCCGCCTTGCGCCATGGCGCGGCCCTGGGCGAAAAATCCGACTGGATACGGCCCGGCATCGCGGTGTATGGCAGCTCGCCCGACTTTCCTGAACACAGCACCGCCGATTGGGATTTGCAGCCCACCATGACCCTGTCGTCAAAAATCATCGGTATCCAGCACCTGGCAGCCGGCGACACCGTGGGTTACGGCTCCAGCTTCAGCGCCGACGGACCGCTGCGTATTGGCGTGGTGGCCTGCGGTTATGCCGACGGTTACCCACGGCACTGCAGCACCGGCACCCCCATTCTGGTGGACGGCGTGCGCACCCGGCTGGTGGCGCGTGTCAGCATGGACATGGTGACGGTGGACCTGACGCCGGTGCCCACCGCCGTGATCGGCAGCGAGGTCACCCTGTGGGGACGCTCCTCCGGTGGAGCGGTGTTGTCCATCGACGAGATTGCATATGCTGCCGGCACCGTGGGCTACGAGTTGATGTGTGCGCTGGCGTTGCGGGTGCCTGTGGTGGTGGCGGACTAGGTTCCGGGTCCGTCATCCTGGACTGACGCGGGATCCGTGTTCGGTGACCCTCACCGTTCGGGCTGAGCCTGTCGAAGCCGTCTTTTGCCTCAAGGCTTCAGGTTCGCCAACAAGCCGGGGGTTGCCCGGCGGCAAGTAACTTTCTTTTGCTTCGCCAAAAGAAAGTCACCAAAGAAAAGGCGACCCTGCTGTCTGCGTCCCTCCGCTTCGCTGCGGGCAACCTGCGGTGCTCGGTCCAGCCGGGGTCTCGCTCAAACTCGCCTTCGGCTCAAACAATCGCGATCCCTGATCCGTCCGGCCCTCCGCTCCTCGGCGCATACAGAAGGGTGGATAGAAAACCAATGCGGGGAGAAAATCCGGAGTCCTTGAAGCGCAAAGCGCTTCAAGGACGGAACTCCCAAGCGGCAGTCATGTTTGCACGCGAGTGCTGCGCCTTTCCCCGGCGACGGCGCGCTGTGTCAAGTTCAGCGCTTCCTCAAGCCCAGCACCATCACCGCCCCCACCACCAGCAGCGCGCCGGCCACCTGCACCGGCGCAATCGCCTGGCCCAGGATCAGCCAAGCCAGCACCAGCGCGAACACCGGCTCCACATTCATGATGGCCGAGTTGCCGACCACGCCGAGTTTGGGCAGCACGGTGAACATGATGGTGAAGGCAGTACCGTAAAGAAAGGTCAGGGCCGCCAGGCCGCCCCAGCCGGCCGGTGCCTGCGGCAGGTGAAAGCCGCCCTGCGAGCTGACCATGATCAGCGCGATCAGGCCGGCCACCGTCATGGTGGTGGCGGTGCGCACGCGGCCGTCCACGTCGGCGGCTTCCTGCTGCGTGACGACAAGCGCCAGCCCGAAAGTGCCGGCGGCCGCCAGCGCAAAGGCCACGCCCGCGCCGATGCGTGACCATTGTCCGGAAGCGCCCAGGCCCGAGGCCGCGCCCAGCACGTCCAGTGCCAGTGCCAGCCCGATCAGGATCACCGGCATGGCGATCAGCATGGCGCGCTCGGGCCTTTGCCGGTACACCACCCAGGCCCACAACGCCGTCCAGATCGGGTAGGTGTTGAAGGCCAGCAGCGCCAGCGCCACCGGCAGGCGCGCCACGGCGGAATACAGGCACAGGCTCTGGATGCCGATCAGCAGCCCTATGAGCGGCAGCATGCGCTTGTGGCGCGCGGTGAAACTGACGCGTACCCGCGCCAGCGCCAGCAGGGTCACGATGACCAGGGTGGTGACGCCGCTGCGGAACACCACCGCGGTGGCCACGTCCACGCCGTTGTTGAAGGCAATGCGCGCGGCGACATGGTTGGCTCCCATCATGAGTGCGATGAGCAGCAGGGTGGCGAACGCGGCGCCGCTGATGGCTTTTTTGGCTCGCATCAATACAGACCCCGCACTTTGGCATGCAGCCGGCTCAGACCCAGCAGCGCATCGGTGAAAGGCGTCGGCACCTGGGTCAGCTCACCCAGTTCCTTCACCACCGTGACCAGGGCATCGAGTTCGACCGCCTTGCCGGCTTCCACGTCCTGCAGCATCGAGGTTTTGAAGGCGCCCAGCTTCAGCGTGACCGCGTGCCGGTCTTCCGGCTGCTGGGCGATGGGAATGCCGATGCGCGCGCCAATGTCCTTGGCTTCGAGCATGACTTTGGAGATGAAATCGCGCACCAGCGGGTCTTCCAGGATCAGGTCGGTGGTGGCGCCGGTGAAAGCGCTGATCGGGTTGACCGTCATGTTGCCCCAGAGCTTGTACCAGGTGTCTTTCTGGATTTGCGCCGACAGCTCGACCTCGTGACCGGCTTGTGCCAGCAGTGCTGCGAGCGCCTGCACGCGCGCGGTTTTTTCACCCGAAGGTTCGCCGATGATGAGTTTGTTGCCGAAGTGGTTCTTCACAAACCCCGGGCTGTTCAGCGAGCAGCTGGCATGCACCACGCAGCCAATGATGTGGCGCGACGGGATGGCACGGGCTATGGCCCCATCCGGGTCCACGGCCTTGAGCCGCGTGCCGGCGTACTGCGCACCGAAGCCTTCAAAAAACCACCAGGGCACACCATTCATGGCGGTCAGCACGAGGGTGTCGGGGCCCAGCAGCGGCGCGATGGCTTTGGCCACCTCGGCCATGGCCGGCGCCTTGACGGCGATGATGACCAGGTCCTGCACACCGAGTGCGGCGGGGTCGGCGCTGGCCTTGACCTGGACGGACCGCACGTCCGATTGCCCTGAGCCTGTCGAAGGGCTTGCTGATTCCAGCCGCAATCCGTGCTGCTGCAGGGCGGTGAGCGTCGCGCCGCGCGCCACCACGCTGACCTTGCAACCGGCCTGGCCCAGCTTGACGCCCATCCAGCCGCCAATGGCGCCGGCGCCGTAAATACATACATTCTTAATGGTCAAATTGGCCTCCAACCCTTATGTGACGGGCGCAACATGCTCTACTTTTGATAGCTGGCATCGATCCGGTCCACCTGCCGCACCAACGCGTCGAAGACGTCCTGACCCGCGCCGAACTGCGCATCGAACTGAAAGGAGTCGTGCGTGGTTTTTGCGGCGACGGCTTCGGGCACCGCAATTGCCGGCCCCATCGCCGCCTGTGCGAGCTGGATGTCGCAGGCGCGCTGCAGTGTCCACAGCCGCACAAAACACAGCGGCAAGGTCGGGGCCCAGGCCAGCAGGCCGTGGTTGCGCAGGATGACCACCGGCTTGTCGCCGATGTTTCTCAAGAGGCGCGGCGCCTCATCGGCATGGATGGTGATGCCCTCGAAGTCGTGGTACGCCA
>CAMLDT010000227.1 GCA_946479075.1 uncultured Polaromonas sp. | reverse complement strand
TCAACGACATCAGCGCAGAGACCTTGCGCCAGACCGAACGCGCACTGTTCATTGCCAGCACCTATGGCGAAGGCGATGCCCCCGACAACGCCGCGCTGTTTGTCGGCCGCCTCATGCCACAGCCCTTGCCGCTGCAGCACCTGCACTACGGCCTGCTGGCCCTGGGCGACCGGCAGTACGCCCAGTTCTGCGGCTTTGGCCGCGCGCTCGACGGGTGGCTGCAGGCCAGCGCGGCGCAGCGGCTGTTCGAGCCCATTGAAGCCGACCAGACCGCGCTGCCGGCCCTGCAGGCCTGGCAGCAGGCACTCGGCCGCGTTGCCAGCGTCGGTGATTTGCCGGCCTGGGAAGCGCCTTCTTCCGAAGGCTGGACACTGGCGGCGCGCCGGCAGCTCAACCCGGGCAGCCTGGGCCAGCCGGTATTCTGGATCGAGCTGGCAGCGCCTGCCGGCAGCACACCTTCCTGGGAGTCGGGTGACCTGGCGCAGCTCGCCTGCCCCGCCGAGCCGGACCGGCCACGCGAATACTCGATTGCCTCCCTGCCCGCCGACGGCCACATTGCCCTGCTGGTGCGGCTGCAATGGCGCACCGACGGCAGCCCCGGCCTGGCCTCGCACTGGCTGTGCCGCGAACTGCAAGCGGGCGACACCGTGCCGCTGCGCCTGCGCGCGCACAGCCAGTTCCGGCTCGGCGCCAATGCGGCACGCCCGCTGATTCTGATCGGCAACGGCACCGGCCTGGCCGGTCTGCGTGGCCACCTGCGTGCGCGTGAAGCCGCCAGCGCCGGGCCCAACTGGCTGATCTTCGGGGAACGCCAGGCGGCGCACGACTTCCTGCTCGGCGAGGAGATCCGGCGCTGGCAGGCCACCGGGTTGCTGTCGCGCACCGACCTGGCTTTTTCGCGCGACCAGGCCGGCCGCATTTATGTGCAGGACAAACTGCGCGAGGCCGGCGACAAGTTGCTGGCCTGGCTGGCCGACGGCGCTGCGATCTATGTTTGCGGCAGCCTGGAAGGCATGGCCGGCGGGGTGGATGCGGCGCTGCGGCAGATCGCCGGCAGCGCCCAGATTGACCAGCTGGCGCAGGACGGGCGCTACCGGCGCGACGTGTACTAGGGCCCCCAAGCCCGGGCCGGCGGCTGCTGCCGCCCGGGAGTGTGTTCGCTGTGCGACAGATGGTGACTTTTTGCACGGAAACACTTCCCGAAGCTATTGCGAATCATTATCATTCTTGTTGTCCAGGCATCTTGCCTGAAGCCAGCCAGCCCCGCACCGGTCCCGCGCATCGCGCACCGCCTGCGCACCGCCAGCCACGCCGAACCCTTCCATCACCTTTTTCACCGATTTCCGCTGGAGCATTCATGGCCTATATCCGAAGCCGCAAACACCCTGTTGCGCGCGCCGCCTCTTCCTGCACCCTGACCGGCGCTGCCACAGCCGCCGCGCTCGTCGCCCTGGCCTTGCCCGCCGGCGCCCAGACGCAGGCGCCCGCCGCACCAGCTGCGCCTTCTGCCACCCTGCGCGAGATCAAGGTTGAGGGCGCCGCCGACACCTACAAGCCCGACATCATGACGTCGCCCAAATACACGGCGCCCCTGCTGGACACCCCGCAAACCATCACGGTGATCAAGAAGGAAGTGCTGGCCGAACAAAGCCGCCAGTCGCTGGTCGAAGCCCTGAGCACCGTGCCGGGCATCACCTTCGGCGCCGGTGAAGGCGGCGGCGGGTATGGCGACAGCATCAACTTCCGCGGTTATTCCGCCAACAACAGCATCACCGTGGACGGCGTGCGCGACAGCGCGCAATACAACCGCTCCGACGTTTTCAATCTCGAACAGGTCGAGGTCAGCAACGGTGCCAATTCGGTTTATTCCGGCGCGGGCAATGTCAGCGGCAGCATCAACCTGGTCACCAAGATGCCAACCGCCAGGAACTTCGGCCGCCTGGGCGTCGGGCTGGGTACCGACAACTACCGCCGGGTCACCGCCGACGTCAATCGCGTGATCAACGAAGGCACCGCCATCCGGCTGAATGCCATGGCCCACAACAACGACGTGCCGGGCCGCGATGTCGAAAAATTCAAGCGCTGGGGCGTTGCCCCGTCGATCACCTTCGGGCTGAACTCGCCGACCAAACTCACCCTGCTGTACCAGCACCAGCGCGACGACAACGTGCCGCAGTACGGCGTGCCCTACTACCGCAACGCCTTCAACAACGGCGCGGTGCCCGGGGCCAGCTCCCGCGGCTACTTCGGCTACCGGGATGTGGACACACAGGAAATCGAAACCGACTCCTTCTCGGCCATCGTGGACCACCGCTTCAGCGACGGCCTGAGCCTGCGCAACCTCACGCGCTTCAGCCAGGTCAAGCAGTTCACCATCGTCGATCCCCCGCAGGGCGGCGCTTACTGCCTGGCCAACGGCACCAACGTGGCCACCGGCGCGGCTTGCGCGCCTGTCAACACCTACACGGTCGGCGGCCCGCGCGGAAACACGCGCGACAGCCTCAACAAGATGATCACCAACCAGACCGACCTGACATCGAACTTCAAGACCGGCGGACTGGAACACACGCTGGTCACCGGCCTGTCGCTGAGCCAGGAAACCTACGACCTGACCACTGGCAACTCGCTGCGCAACCCGGGTGGCGCAACGCCCAACCCCACCCTGCCGTCGATGAGCATTTCCAACCCTTCGGCCATCTATGGCGGCCCGGTCAACTTCATCCCGAGCAGCACCACGCAGGGCAAGCTGAACAACATCGCGATCTACGCCTTTGACAACATCAAGCTGAACGAGAAATGGCAGGTCAACGGCGGTGTCCGCTACGAGAACAACTCCGGCAGCTCACAGGCCACCACCATCGCCACGCCGGCCACCGGCGGTGCACGCACCCCGGGTGCGGAATTCAACAACACCGAGAACCTGCTGTCCTACCGCCTGGGCCTGGTTTACAAACCCGTGGCCAATGCCTCGGTGTATGTCGCTTACGGCAATTCGAAGACCCCTTCGCAGGCCACCGTCAACGGCGGCTGCAATGCCACCAACTGCAGCGTGGAGCCTGAAAAAGCCAACAACTTCGAGATCGGCACCAAGTGGGATGTGCTTGACAACCGCCTGTCGCTGACGGCATCGGTGTTCCGCAACGAGCTGGAAAACTACAAGGTCACGCTGAACGACCCGGTCCTGCCCGCGCAGCAGTTGCCTGGCGGCAAGTCGCGGGTGGACGGCATTGCGCTGGGCGCGGCCGGCCAGATCACGCCGGCCTGGGGCCTGTTTGCCAATTACACCTATCTCAAGAGCAAGGTGCTGCAAAACGCCTCGTCGTATTGCACGGCAAACCCAGCCGTGGCCGCCTGCGCCACGGCGCTGGCTGCCAACGGCAACCCGCTGACCAACACGCCGGAGCACTCGTTCGGCCTGTGGACCACCTACAAGGTGGCGGCCGACTGGACGCTGGGCTACGGCGCGGTTTACCAGGGCAGCTTCTACCTGAACAACGGCGCGGGTCCGCTGTACAAGTCCGACAGCTACGTCACCCACAACCTCATGGTGGCCTACAAGGCCAGCCGCAGCCTGGACCTGCAGCTCAACATCAAGAACCTGACCGACGAGCTGTACTACACCCGTATCCGCAACAACGGCTGGGCCCTGCCGGGTGACGGGCGCGCGGTCACGCTCAGCGCCAACTACGCCTTCTGACAAAGCCGGCGCCACACGCCTGCTGATGACCAGCGGCTAAGATCAAAGGGTTTCTCCCGAAAGGCAGAAACCCTTTTTTTATCGCGGAAAACCCACGCCATGATGCTCCACATACCGGCCATTCTTGATCCCCGCCAGGTGGCGGACATGCGCCGTTCGCTGGAAGCCGCCGACTGGATCGACGGGCGCGCCAGCGTGGGCTCGCAGGGCGCCCAGGTCAAGCGCAACCAGCAACTCGCCGAGGGCTCCCCGCTCGCCCTGCAGCTCGGCCAGGTCATCCTCGACGCGCTCAGGCGCAGTCCTCTGTTCTTTTCAGCGGTGCTGCCGCTCAAGGTGCTGCCGCCGTTTTTCAACCGCTACGAGGGCGGCGAAACCTACGGCCTGCATGTGGACGGCGCAGTGCGCACGGCCATCGACACCGGGCAGATGCTCCGAAGCGACGTCTCCTGCACGCTGTTCCTCTGCGAGCCCGAGGAATACGACGGTGGTGAACTGGTGGTGCATGACACCTACGGCGCCCACGAGGTCAAACTGCCGGCCGGCGACCTGATCGTTTACCCCGCGAGCAGCCTGCACCAGGTCGAACCGGTCACCCGCGGCCAGCGCGTCTGCTCGTTTTTCTGGGTCCAGAGCATGGTTCGCGACGATTGGCAGCGCAACCTCCTCGCCGAGCTCGACCAGAACATCCAGAAACTGCGCGCACAACTGGGCGAATGCCCGGAAACGGTGGGCCTGACCGGCCACTACCACAACCTGCTCAGGCTCTGGGCCGACGTATGAGGCGCCCGCTGGCGCTGCGCACCTTGCAGGCCGGCCCAGATTTGCTCCTTTATTCATAGCTGCCAGCGCCCGGCCAGCAAGGGCGGGAGCCACTTTTTGCTTGAAATTTCTGAAGCACATCTGCGACAAGGGCCGCAAAAACCCGCCTTGCGAAGCGGGGATGCGCACAAGATGATTGCAAATGCGATAGATTCGCATTTATACTTGCAGCACACATCACCAACCAGCAAGCCAATCCATGATTGTTTGTGTCTGCCGCCGTATCTCTGACCGCGAAATTGCCCGCCACGCGCATGCGGGCATGGGCTTTGACGAGATCCAGTTCGAACTGGGTGTGGCCACCCAGTGCGGCCGCTGTGAAGGCTGCGCGCGCGACGTGGTCGCACAGTGCAGCGGCACCTGCCCGACCGCCAACATCAAGCTCGCCGTCAATCCTCTTGAAGGCAGCCCATGGAATCCTCCCTCACCCTCTTTTCAACTCTCGCCGGCAGTTTGATCCTCGCGGTCGGTCCGCTCTGGTGGATTTTTCGCCGTTGACCCGCTTGCCATTGACCCGCTTTAATCCGCGCCAGGCTGCCCTCGCAGCCGCATCCACCGTGTCCACAGGCCCCAGACTTTCATGATTCCCCCCGCCCTGACGACACCTGCTTCAGCCTCCGCCCCCTTCCCCGTGCGCAAACCTTTCAACCGCAACCTCGTGATCGGCACCAGTGTGGTGGTCTTTCACGTGGCGGTGTTGTGGGCCATGCAGAACGGACTGTTGCGCCGCGCCGTTGAAGTGGTGGTGCCAGCGGAGATGCTGACCCGCATCATCGAGAT
>CAMLDT010000226.1 GCA_946479075.1 uncultured Polaromonas sp. | reverse complement strand
TGTCACCCATCACCACGCGTTGGGGCGTGATGCGCGCGCCGCTCACCGCGGCCTCTGCGCTTTTGCCAAAGCCCAGCACCGCCAGCGCGCCGGCCTCGCCGCGTTTGACGGCAGAGCGCAGCGCGTGCTGCACGATCCACCGGCGCTCGTCGCTGGCGCCTTTGAGCCACGTCTTTGCGGTGGCTGCCAGCACGTCGGGGTGGTCCTTGCCGATGTCGTTGAGGTTGTTGGCGACGGAGCGGCGCACGTACAGCGCCGGGTCGTCCTTCAACAGTTCCAGCAGCGCCAGCACCGGCGCCGGGTCTTGCTGGAAAGCCGGCAGGCGGCTGGCCCAGGGCAGGCGTGGGCGGCTGCCTTCGGACACCAGGCGGCGCACATGTTCGCTCGGGTCGCTGGCCCATTGTTTGAAACGCTTCAGCGTCGCGGCTTCATGATTTTGCAGAAAGGGGCGGATGCTGAACTCGGCCGTGAAGCGCTGCGTCAGCGCGTGTTGCGCGCGCATCGAATCTTCAAAATGATCGAGCCCGAACTCCGCGACGAACATGGTGTGCGGCAGAAACAGGAAGGAGCCCAAAGTCAGCCCGGGGTCGCGTCCGTGCGGCTGGTCCAGCGAGGCCAGCAGGATGTCCACCGCCTTGGAGTAGTCGGGCGGCAGGTGCTTGTGCAGTGCGCGGGCGATGTGTTTGCCGCGCGGCATCAGGGCCAGCTCGTCGTAGCCCTTGAGTGCGTCCGCGACGAACTTGCGCGAATCAAAGGCCGGGTGCACCGCGCTGATCATGCGGGCAATGGCTCTGGGAACGTCGGCGCCGTATTGGTTGACGAGGGGCTCAGCCATGGATCAAGCTTTTTCGGTTTAACTTGCTGATTTCCGCCCTGCAGGCGCAAGCCTGTCCGGGCTGAGCGCGGCCAGGCCCTTCGACAGGCTCAGGGCGAACGGTGAATGGTGCGTCATCACGCCAGGAAATGCGTCAGCGCCTGCACGGTGTTGGCGGCGGCGCCGCGGTGCTGCGCGGCGAAGGTCAGGCCGGCGTCGGCGGCGGCCTGCTGTGCGGACGGGCGGGCCAGCATGGCACGGGCGCTGCGCAAGGCTTCGTCCATGTCGGCCACGCGGCGCGCAGCGCCGGCGGCTTGTGCCAGCTCCGACACCTCGGCAAAGTTGAAGGTATGCGGCCCCATGATGACCGGGCAGCCGCCGGCCGCGGCCTCGATCAGGTTCTGCCCACCCAGCTCGGCGAAGCTGCCGCCCAGCAGCGCCACATCGCTCATCGCGTAATACAACGCCATCTCACCCAGCGAATCACCGAGCCAGACATCGGCCGACTGCGGCGCATCCTGCCATGCCGAACGGCGCGACACCGTGAGGCCGTGTTGCTCGGCCAGCGCCTGCACCTCGTCAAAGCGCTGCGGGTGGCGCGGCACGATGAGAATCTGGACGTTCGCACCTGCTACGTTATTGATAGCTGCTTGCGCCCGGCTGGAAAGGGCCAGAGCCACTATTTGCTTGAGAAATTCATCCTCTTCACCTTCACGCGAACTGGCCAGCATCAGCACCGGCTGCCCCAGGGCCTGGCGCCAGGCGCGGCCCTGCGTCTGCTGTGCCGGGTCTGGCGTGGCGTCGAACTTGAGGTTGCCGAACACGCCCTCTACGCGCGCGCCGAGTTCGCGCAGGCGCTGCGCGTCGCTGTCGCTTTGCGCGTAAACAGCAGCCAAGGCTTCATACGCCGGCCGCGACAGGGGTGCGATGCGCAGCGCCTGTTGCAGCGACTTGTCGGACAGACGCGCATTGACCAGCGCCACCGGCACGCCGCGTGCCTGCGCCCCGGCGACGGTGTTGGGCCAGACTTCTGTCTCCATCAACAGGCCCAGGCGCGGTTTGAAATGCGTGAAAAAACGCGCGACGGCCGCCTCGCTGTCCCAGGGCTGCCAGACCTGCACATCACCTGCGCGCAGCAGGCTGGCGCCCTCGGCGCGGCCGGTGGCTGTGCCATGCGTCAGCAGCACGCGCAAACCGGGCCAGCGCGCGCGCAGCGCAGCCAGCAGGATGCCGGCGGTGCGGGTCTCGCCCAGTGACACCGCGTGCACCCAGACCAGCTCCGGCTGTGCTTCTGCAGGCTGGGTGTAAAAACCGAAACGTTCATCCACAGCGTCGAGGTAACCCGGCTCGGCCTGGCCGCGGCGCAGCAGCTTGCGGCGCAGGAAAGGCTGGGCCGCCCACATCAGCACCGAATAAAGCCTGCGGATGAAGTTTTCCATCACGCGTCCTCTGCAGACGCCGGCGCGGGCTGGCAAAGGCACCAGGCGTTCCAGACCTGCGCCACCGCCGGGCAAGGCTGTGCAAAAACGCTGCGCTGGCGCGCGCCCCCGCCGGCCGTGGTTGCGGGCAGCGGCCCGGTGCGCCAAGCGGTGTCGAAGTTGTAAATCTGCACATGCGGCAAGTCGAGCGCCACGGCGATGTGGCTGAGGCCGCTGTCCACCCCGATGACACCGGCGCAGCGTGCAAGTTGCTGCGTCAGTTCATCCAGCGGCAGCCTTGGCAGCACGGCCGCTGACCCTCCGCTGGCATTCAAACCGTCTGCAATCGCGTGGCTCACGGCCAGTTCCGCGTCACTGCCATGTGGAAGCGCAATCCGGTAGCCCTGCGCATTCAGTTGCCGGCCCAGCGCGACCCAGTTCTCAATCGGCCACAGCTTGTCGGCACGCGAACTGCCGTGTACAAATGCTATGGTTTCAGGAGCTGCTTGCGCCCGTCCTATAAGGGCTGCAGGCCGATTTAACCCATAATCCGGGCGTCCCGCGAGTGTGTAGCCCAAGGCATGCGCGCAGAGTTCGCGCCCTCGCACCACGGCGTGGCTGTGTGGCGCCAGCGGGATGGCCACATCAGCCACCCAGCGCGTCGGCGCCTCATAAGCCGAACCCTCGGTGCGGTTGGCCATGGCATAACGTTTGCCGCCGAGCGCCAGCCGCACGAGCCAGGCCACCAGCGCGGATTTGGTCAGTCCCTGCAGATCGATCACGGCGTCGTAAGACTGGCTTTGCAGTTCGCGCCGGAAAGCGCGCCAGGCACCGCGGGTAGCCGCGCTGAAAGGCGATTTGCGCCAGCGCCGCAGTTCGCACGGGATGACACGCTGCAGGCCGGCGCCCAGCAAGGGGAAAAGCAGTGGCGCAAAGGCTTTCTCCACCACCCAGTCGATCTGCGCGTCAGGATGCGCGGCCCGAATGTCCTGCACCACGGGCAGCGTGTGCACCACGTCGCCGAGCGACGAGAGTTTGACGAGAAGGATTTTCACGCTTTGTTTGTGCGAGCTGGACCCGCCATCGATTCCCGCGTCATCGCGAGTTTGCCCCATGGATCCCAGGGCAAGCCCCGGATGACAGTTCGCGTGCTCAATGCGCCGGCGCAGAGAAGCTGGCGTCGGGCTTGACGCTACGCAGCAGCTTGAGCATGTCGGTCTCGATACGCTTGAGCGCGGCTTCGGTGTGGCCTTCAAAACGCAGCACCAGCACCGGCGTGGTGTTGGACGCACGGATCAAACCAAAGCCGTCCGGCCAGTCCACACGCACGCCATCAATCGTCGAAACATGGGCCCCCACGCTTATCGCTTCGCGTATGACGCTGCCCCCCGGGGGGGCTGTGCTTGCTTGGGGCGGCCCTGCGCTGCGCACCGCCGCTGCAACCTGCTCAATCAGTGCATGCACCACCGTGTGCGGCTCGCCTTCCTTGCAGGCGACGTTGAGCTCGGGCGTGCTGAAGCTGGTGGGCAGGCCGTTGAGCAGCGCGCCGACGTCGGCAACCTTGCTCAATATTTCCAGCAGGCGCGCGCCGGCGTAGGTGCCGTCGTCAAAACCGAACCAGCGCTCCTTGAAAAAGATGTGGCCGCTCATTTCGCCGCCCAGCGGAGAGTCCACTTCCTTCATCTTCGCCTTGATCAGCGAGTGGCCGGTCTTGTACATCATGGGCACGCCGCCGGCAGCCTCGATGGCGGGCGCAAGGCGCTGCGAACATTTCACGTCATAAACAATGGTGCCGCCCGGCACACGCGACAACACGTCGCGCGCAAACAGCATCATCTGGCGATCCGGGTAGATGTTCTGGCCGTCGCGCGTGACGATGCCCAGGCGGTCGCCGTCACCGTCGAAAGCCAGGCCCAGCTCGGCATCGCCGGCCTGCAGCGCGGCGATCAGGTCCTTCAGGTTCTCGGGCTTGCTCGGGTCCGGATGGTGGTTGGGAAAGTCGCCATCAACCTCGCTGAACAGCTCGGTCACCTCGCAGCCCAACGCGCGAAAGATGCCCGGTGCCGATGCACCGGCAATGCCGTTGCCGGAGTCGATCACCACCTTCATGGGCCGTGCCAGCTTGATATCGGACACGATGCGGTCGCGGTACGGCGCCAGCACGTTGACCAAGGTGACCTTCCCGCTGCGCGCGGGCTTGGCGCCGGCATCGCCGGCTTCCATGCGGCTGCGCAGTCCCTGGATCTCGTCGCCATAAATCGCGCGCCCGGCCAGCACCATCTTGAAACCGTTGTAATCCTTGGGGTTGTGGCTGCCGGTGATCTGGATGCCGGAGTGAGCCAGCGTGCTCGCCGCAAAATAAAGCATGGGTGTGGTGACCATGCCGACATCGATCACATCGCAGCCGCTGGCGACCAGGCCGCGGATCAGCGCGGCGCTCAGCGCCGGCCCGCTGAGACGCCCGTCGCGGCCCACGGCGACCACGCTTTCGCCTTGCGCCAGCGCAGCAGCGCCGAAGGCACGGCCCAGCGCTTCGGCCACGGACTCGTTAACGGTGGAAGGCACGACACCACGGATGTCATAAGCCTTGAAAATCGAGGGGTTCACCTGCATGGGTCGGGACCTTCCTGAAGGGTTTGTGGAGCCCACCAATTGTAGGCGCGGGGTGGGCGGGGAAGATGTCCGAAAACGGCTGGCGGATGTAGGTCCGCGCCGTATGATTCAGCCCATGACCACGGACAAAGCCCTGCTCGCCGACGACGCCTGCTACCCGGCACTGAAGACGCGTGACGCGCGTTTCGACGGCAGTTTTTTCACCGGCGTGACTTCCACCGGCATTTATTGCCGGCCGGTCTGCAGCGTAAAAACGCCCAAGCGCGAGAACTGCCGCTTCTTTGGCCATGCGGCGCAGGCCGAAGACGCGGGCTTTCGTCCCTGCCTGCGCTGCCGGCCGGAGCTGGCGCCGCACTCGGTGGTGTGGTCGATTCAGGATGCTTCTTACATTCTTGCGCACCAGGCGGCACGCCTTCTGGACGAACC
Source organism: uncultured Polaromonas sp. (assembly GCA_946479075.1). Next base: position 72 of record CAMLDT010000226.1, on the reverse strand, counting down.
CGATGCCTGGCCGGATGGCATGCCTTCCGTCGAATCGCTGGCCGCGAAACTGGGCGTCAGCGACCGCCACGT
>CAMLDT010000225.1 GCA_946479075.1 uncultured Polaromonas sp. | reverse complement strand
TCTTCTTGGTCAGGATGTGACGCTTGAAGGCTTGACCGCGCTTGACGGTGCCACCAGGACGAACGCGGAAACGCTTTTTGGCGCCGCTTTTGGTCTTCATTTTGGGCATTGAATGCTCCTTTTCATTTGTGCTCGTGAGGCGCTGCGAACCTTTACGCAGACTTGATGGCCCCGAGCCACTTGTGTGGCGAGTTTTACCTCTCCACTTGTGTGGCGAGTTTTCAGCTCATCCACTTGTTGTGGCGACTTTCACATCGCCACATTTGGAAAGCGGTTTGACCCGCCTTCTCGGGACATGCTTTCGCACCCCCCTGAAGAACCTGCCGGTAACCACACCTACAGGCTCAAACTCCTTCTTCCTGCGACAGCGCCTTTATGCGTTTGTCGGTGCAGCCGGTGCCGCTTCCGCGGGCGCCGCTGCCGGCTTGGCTGCCACCTTCTTCTTGCCCGGCGCAATCATCATGACCATCTGCCGGCCTTCGAGCTTGGGAAACTGCTCCACCACAATCAAATCAGCCAATTCGTCCCGGATACGCGCCAGCAGGGCCAAGCCCAGTTCCTGGTGCGTGATCTCGCGACCGCGAAAGCGCAAGGTGATCTTGCACTTGTCGCCCTCTTCCAAAAAGCGCTTGATGTTGCGCAGTTTGATGTTGTAGTCGCCATCGTCGGTACCGGGCCGGAACTTGATTTCCTTGACCTCGATGACCTTCTGCTTGGACTTCGCTTCCGCCGCCTTCTTTTGCTCGGCGTATTTGAACTTGCCGTAATCCATCAACCTGCACACCGGCGGAACCGCCGTGGGGGAGATTTCAACAAGGTCAACGTCCGCCTCACCTGCCAGGCGCAGGGCTTCCATGATGCTGACAACACCCAGAGGTTCGTTGTCCGGCCCGGTCAGGCGCACTTCGGGGGCCATGATTTCACGGTTCAAGCGGTGCTTGCGTTCTTCACGGTGACGGCGGTCACGAAATTCAGTAGCGATGGTTGTAATCCTTTAAAAATTGCTATAAAAGCCATAGCAGCTTGCGCCCGTCCAGCAAGGACGAATAGCCGATTTGACTCACAAAGAAGTCAATCCATCAGGCTTTTTGGGTAATGTCAGAGGCAATCGTCTGGACGAAGGCTTCGAGCGACATGACGCCAAGGTCTTTGTTACCCCGGGCGCGCACGGCAACCGCGCCAGCTTCCTTCTCCTTGTCGCCAACGACCAGGATGTAAGGCAGCTTTTGCATTGAGTGCTCACGTATTTTATACGTAATTTTCTCATTGCGCAGATCCAGGTTGACCCTAAGCCCTTGATTTTGCAGCGTTTTAGCTATTTCGCGACAGTAATCGGCCTGCGCGTCGGTGATATTGAGCACGGAAACCTGCACTGGCGCCAGCCAAGTCGGCAGAGCGCCCGCATGTTCCTCGATCAGGATGCCGATGAAACGCTCCAGGCTGCCGACGATGGCCCGGTGCAGCATCACGGGGCGATGGCGGTTGCCGTCTTCGCCGACATATTCGGCATCAAGCCGCTCAGGCATTGAAAAATCAACCTGCATGGTGCCGCACTGCCACTGCCGGCCTATGGCGTCCTTCAGCGTGTATTCGATTTTTGGGCCATAAAACGCGCCGTCGCCGGGCGCGATCTCGAATTCGCAGCCGGAGGCACGCAGGCTTTCCATCAGCGCATGTTCGGCCTTGTCCCAGCTTTCGTCGGAGCCGATGCGCGCTTCGGGCCGCGTGGCGACCTTGTAGATGATGTTCTTGAAGCCGAAGTCGGTATAGACCTTCTGCAGCAGCGTCGTGTAGTCGACGCACTCCTTGAGGATTTGTTCTTCCGTACAGAAAATGTGCCCGTCATCCTGGGTGAAGCCGCGCACGCGCATGATGCCGTGCAGGCCGCCCGAAGGTTCGTTGCGGTGGCACTGGCCGAACTCGCCGTAACGCAGCGGCAGGTCGCGGTAACTCTTGATGCCCTGCTTGAAGATCAGGATGTGACCCGGGCAGTTCATCGGCTTGAGCGCGTATTCGCGCTTTTCGCTTTCGGTCGTGAACATGTTGTCGCGGTACTTGTCCCAGTGGCCGGTTTTCTCCCAGAGCGTCTTGTCGATGATCTGCGGCCCCTTGACTTCCTGGTAACCGTTCTCCTGGTAAACCTTGCGCATGTACTGCTCGACGCCCTGCCACACTGTCCAGCCTTTGGGATGCCAGAACACCAGGCCCGGTGCGTGGTCATCGATGTGGAACAAGTCAAGTTCGCGACCCAGCTTGCGGTGGTCGCGCTTCTCGGCTTCCTCCAGCATGGTCAAGTAGTGCTGCAGTTCGTCCTTGGTAGCCCAGGCCGTGCCGTAGATGCGCTGCAGCATCTCGTTGTTGTGGTCGCCGCGCCAGTAGGCACCGGCCAGCTTCATGAGCTTGAAGAACTTGAGCTTGCCGGTGCTGGGCACGTGCGGGCCGCGGCAGAGGTCCTCGAATTGTCCTTCGCGGTACAGCGAGACGTCTTCATTGGCCGGGATGCTGGCAATGATCTCTGCCTTGTAGTCCTCACCTATCGATTTGAAGTGGGCCACCGCTTCATCGCGCGGCAACACGCGACGTGTCACGGGCTCGTCCTTGGCCGCCAGCTCGGTCATTTTCTTTTCAATCGCCACCAGGTCATCCGGCGTGAATGGGCGCTTGTACGAAAAATCGTAGAAAAAGCCGTTCTCGATCACCGGGCCGATGGTGACCTGGGCATCGGGAAACAACTCCTTGACCGCATAGGCCAGCAGGTGGGCCGTCGAATGCCGAATCACATCCAGACCCTCGGGGTCCTTGGCCGTGATGATGGCGAGCGGGCTGTCGGCGGTGATCAGGTAACTGGTATCCACCACCTTGCCGTTGACCTTGCCGCCCAGGGCCGCCTTGGCGAGACCGGTCCCGATGGAGGCCGCCACCTGCGCCACCGTCACAGGTTCGGGAAATTCACGGATCGAAGCGTCGGGCAGCGTAATTTTGATCATGATGGTCTGGCTCGGAAAGTCGGAAATGAAAAAAGCGCGGTGAAGGCCGCGCTTTGACAGGGATTCTGGAGGAGTGCTATCTATTCTGTAGCAGTCAATCACCTGGGGGCACGGTCAAGCCCTGGATGACTCCAGACTGGTGGCGTGGTCGTAGTTCGCGGTGTCATAACCCGGACTATCCTTCCTGTTTCCAGCTTGATTGATTGCATGTCGCTATTTTACGGCAGCTTTGGGCCAAGGGCCCGGCAGACGGTCGAGTCCGAAAAAAAGCCCGGAAACGCGCATGCAGCGCGCTCCGGGCCCGGTCCTGAAGTCGGCGTTTCAGGCCTGAAACGTTCAGTGGAACTGCTCTTCTTCGGTCGAGCCGGTCAGCGCGGTCACGCTGGACTTGCCGCCCTGGATGGTGGTGGTGACTTCGTCGAAGTAACCGGTGCCGACTTCCTGCTGGTGCGACACAAAGGTGTAGCCGCGGTCACGTGCTGCGAATTCTGGCTCCTGCACCTTCTCGACATAAGCCGTCATGCCGCGCTTGACGTAGTCCTGCGACAGGTCGTACATGTTGTACCACATGGAGTGGATGCCGGCGAGCGTGATGAACTGGTACTTGTAACCCATGGCGCCGAGCTCGCGCTGGAACTTGGCAATGGTCGCGTCGTCCAGGTTTTTCTTCCAGTTGAACGATGGCGAGCAGTTGTAGGCCAGCATCTTGCCGGGGTGAACCTTGTGCACGGCGTCGGCGAATTTCTTCGCGAAGTCGAGGTCGGGCGTACCGGTTTCGCACCACACGAGGTCGGCGTAATCGGCATAGGCATTGGCGCGGGCCACCGCCTGGTCCAGGCCCTTGCGGGTTTTGTAGAAACCTTCGGCCGTGCGCTCGCCGGTCAGGAAAGGCTTGTCGATCTCGTCGTAGTCGGAGGTCAGCAGGTCGGCGGCTTCCGCGTCGGTGCGGGCAATCACCAGCGTCGGCACGCCGCAAACGTCGGCTGCCATGCGGGCGGCGATCAGCTTCTGGCAGGACTCGCGCGTCGGCAGCAAGACCTTGCCGCCCATGTGGCCGCACTTCTTGACCGAAGCCAGCTGGTCTTCCCAGTGCACGCCGCCGGCGCCAGCCTTGATCATGGCCTTCATCAGTTCGAACGCGTTCAGCACACCACCGAAACCGGCTTCTGCGTCAGCCACGATGGGCGCAAAGTAGTCGATGTAGTCCTTGTCACCGGCATCAATGCCTTTGGAGTGCTGGATTTCGTCAGCGCGACGGAAGGTGTTGTTGATGGTTTCGACCACCTTGGGCACCGAGTCCACCGGGTACAGCGACTGGTCGGGGTACATCGACGAGTAGGTGTTGTTGTCGGCGGCCACTTGCCAGCCGGACAGGTAAATGGCCTTCACGCCGGCTTTCACCTGCTGCATGGCCTGGCCGCCGGTCAATGCGCCCAGGCAGTTGATATAGGGCTCGGTATGCAGGTTGTTCCACAGCTTTTCTGCACCGCGGCGGGCCAGCGTGTGCTCGATGGGGAAGGAGCCGCGCAGGCGCACGACATCGGCGGCGCTGTAGCCGCGCTTGATGCCTTTCCAGCGGGGATTGGTGGCCCAGTCTTTTTCGAGGGCGGCGATTTGCTGTTCACGGCTCAGTTGTTCGGTGAGGGTCTGGGGCATGGCTTACTCCGGAGTTGAAAGAAAAAGGGGGCAAACCGCGCGACCGGGTGACTGTTTGACCAGGCGGGTCAGGCTGTTTGCGCTGGAGTCCACTTTAAGTCTTCTACAAGACTTTGTGAAGCTCTTATGTCTTATATAAGACAAAAATCTTTTTCAATCAAATCAATAACTTATGTGTTTAATTTTGAGATGCGGAAATCTATTTCTCATATTGGGAAATTTTTGCGCAGTGCAGCATTTTCATTTATCACTATGCAAAATTGATTTACCGGATCATGAAAAACAACCCGACGCAGTGCGCAACCCACACAAACCGCGGCGGCCCCGAACCGGGTTCTTCGCGCAAGACACCGCCCGGGGGTCCTCAGGGCGCTGAAAACCGGCGCCGCCAGTCGCCGCTGGCGATCTCGGCACAACCGGCCAGACGCGCCGGATTGATTTCATAAACCAGACACACCCGCTCCCCGGCCGGCGGCTCACCCGCCATCTGCACCGCGACGTCGCGTTTGCTGTATTCGCCGGTCTGCTGCGGCCAGACCTCTTCGATCTCGTCGAGAAGGCGCTCCAGCGCAGCGCTGATGGCGTAAACCTCGCCGACCACCCGGCCCGCGCCGCCCAGCAACAAGCCAGGGTAAGGGCCGAGGTCATACAGCACGCCGGGCACACTGCCCGTCCCGATGAACACCGGCGCCGGTTGCAGGC
>CAMLDT010000224.1 GCA_946479075.1 uncultured Polaromonas sp. | reverse complement strand
CGTTGTAAGAGATGTTTCAAAAGCTAAAGACTGACCGGATTCTCTCACAGCCCACAGGGACATCCGGCCTGCCCGGCAAAGGGTTGACCCGAACCCTGAAGCCGCTGGACTGCCCCATTCAGGCGGTGTCCTCCAGCCGCGCCGGCATTTGCAGGCGCGCGCGCAAGCCCCCGGCGGCGCCTGCCGCCTCCAGGACAAGCAGGGCACCGTGCAGGCGCGCAATTTCGTCGGCAATCGCCAGGCCGAGGCCGTTGCCCTCGCCGCCCGTGCCTTGCACCCGGTAAAAGCGCTCCAGCGCGCGGGCCCGTTCCGCAGCGGGAATGCCGGGCCCGTCGTCTTCCACCTCCAGAAAGACCTGGGCGCGCCCCGCGCCACCGGCGTCACGCTGGCCACAGCGCAGGGTGACCGTACCCCCGGGCGGGGTGTACTTCACCGCGTTGTCCACCAGATTGCCAACCAGTTCGCGCAGCATCCATTCATGCCCGTCGGCCTGCGCAAAACCGGCGTCCAGTCCGAGATCGATGTTTTTCGCGCTGGCCGCATCCAGGTGCAGGGCCAGCACCGACTCGCATACTTCCTTGAGGTCCACGCGCTGCCGCGGCTGGTGGGCCATGCTGGAGGCGTCGGCGCGCGACAAGGCCAGCAACTGGTTGGCCAGCTGGGAGGTGCGCCGGGTCGCGCTGCGCAGCGCCGTGATCTTTTCCGCCGACAGCGTCAGCTGCCCGCCCGCCCCCGGCGCGCCCGCCGCCTGCGCCCAGGCTTCCACCTGCGCCTGCAGGCCGGCCAGCGGCGTGCGCAACTGGTGCGCGGCATCGGCCACGAAGCGGCGCTGGCCTTCGGCCTGGTCGTTGACCAGCGCAAACAGCCGGTTCAGGGAAGCCACCAGTGGCTGGACTTCGGCCGGCGTGCTGCGCGGGTCGATGGCGCTGAGATCACGGGGTGAACGGCGTTCGACCGCGTCCTTCAGCGCCAGCAGCGGCCGGAGCGCGCGCGTGACCGCCCAACTGACGGCGAGGCCGGCGGCCAGCACCAGCACCAGGTTGGGCAGCAGCACCTTGAAAGCCACGGAACGCACCCACTGCTGGCGCGCATCGGAGCCGTCGGCCAGTTGCAGGATCAGCTCCCCCGCCCCGGTGCGCACACGCTGCACAGCGATGCGGTAGGTCACCCCGTTTTCTTCCATGCTGTGCAGCTCGGGCTCGCGGGTGGCGGGTACCACCACGCTGATCCAGTTCTCGCCCGCCAGCAGGCTGCCATCCAGGCCCGACACACGGAAACCGGCGAAGCCGTTGTTGGCCTTCATGAATTCTTCGAGCGGCGGTGCCAGCAGCATCAGCGGTGCGGCACCCGGCGCGCCCGGCGCCAGCACCGAATCGGCCAGCAGCGGGATCAGGCGCAAAAGCTGCTGGTCCTGCTGCACGGCGGCGTTGCCAGCGGCCTGGTAATCGAAGTAAATGCTGACCAGCGCAAACAGGCTCAGCGGCAGCAGCAGGAGCAGCAACAGCCGGCGCTGCAGGCCGGACTTCATCGCCGCCGGCAGGGTCGCGGCGGCGGGCGCCAGTCGGTCTGCGGAAGCGCCGGGGGGCGGGCTCATGGCGCTCAGTACGGTGTTTGGCAGCTCAGGCGGCCGGGGGCGCCGCCTCTACCAGTTCCAGGCGATAACCAAAGCCGCGGATGGACCGCAAGGCGACGCCGTGCGGCTCCAGCTTGCCCCGCAGGCGGGAGATATACACCTCGATGGCGTTGGGGGTGATTTCCTTGTCCCAGCCGGTCAGCGCGGCCAGCAGTTTTTCCTTGCTGGCGGGCTTGGGCGCGTGCACCAGCAGGTATTCCATCACCGTCCATTCGCGCGGGCCGAGCTCGATCAGCTGGCCGTTGGCGCGCGCCTGGCGGTTCGCAGAATCCAGCTCCAGGCTGCCGAAACTCAGGATCGCGCTGGTCGCGGCCTGGGAGCGGCGCAGCAGCGCACGCAGGCGGGCCAGCAGTTCGGGCAGCTCGAAGGGCTTGACCATGTAGTCGTCGGCGCCCAGGTCCAGCCCCTGCACCCGGTCTTGCAGCGCGTCCCGCGCGGTCAGGATCAGCACCGGCATCGCCAGGCCGCGGCCACGCAGGCGCCGCGTCAGTTCCAGCCCGTCGGTGCGCGGCAGGCCGATGTCGATGATGGCGGCGTCAAAACTTTCAGCAAGCAGGACTTCTTCGGCGCGCTCGGCACTGCCGACCCAGTCCACCGCATAACCGGCGTCGCTGAGCCCCAGCTTGATGCCGCTGGCCAGCATGACGTCGTCTTCAACGAGGAGCAATCTCATAAAGCGTTACCAACGTTGGGAAACGCGTCCAGGAAGCGTAGCGAGCGGCTGTCAGGCTAGGCGCCCGGAGCGCAGCAACCGGAATGTGCTTGACGCACATGAGGATTGCGAGCACCGCGCAACAACGCATGGCAGACGCGCAGTAGCTTCATGGGCGCGTTTTCAGTGACTGCGGATCATGGTGCCGTAGGCCTGATCCGTCAGAATCTCCAGCAACATGGCATGTGGCACCCGGCCGTCGATGATGTGCACCGAGTTCACACCGCTTTTGGCGGCATCGAGTGCGCCCTCGATCTTGGGCAACATGCCGCCCGAGATGGTGCCGTCGGCAAACAGCTCGTCGATCTCGCGGGCGCTCAGGTCGGTCAGCAACTCGCCAGCCTTGTTCAGCACGCCTGGCGTGTTGGTCAGCAACACCAGTTTTTCCGCCTTGAGCACCGTGGCGAGTTTGCCGGCCACCACGTCGGCGTTGATGTTGTAACTCTCGTTCTGCTCGCCAAATCCGATGGGGCTGATCACCGGGATAAAGGCGTCGTCCTGCAGCGCCTTGACCACGCTGGGGTCGATGCCAAGGATGTCGCCGACAAAACCGATGTCGTGTTCTTTCGCCGGATCGTCCTTGTCGATCATCTTCAGCTTCTGAGCGCGAATCAGGCCACCGTCACGCCCCGTCAAGCCCACCGCCTTGCCGCCGGCTTGGTTGATCAGCCCGACGATGTCCTGCTGCACCTGGCCGGCCAGCACCCACTCGACCACCTCCATGGTTTCCTCGTCGGTGACCCGCATGCCCTGGATGAACTGCCCCTTCTTGCCGAGCCGGTTCAGCGCGGTTTCAATCTGCGGCCCGCCGCCATGCACCACCACCGGATTCATGCCAACCAGCTTGAGCAGCACCACATCCTCGGCAAAATCCGCCTGTAGCGCCGGGTCGGTCATGGCGTTGCCGCCGTACTTGATCACCAGGGTCTTGCCGTGGAACTTGCGGATGTAGGGCAGCGCCTGCGCCAGGATTTCGGCCTTGTCGCGCGGGCCGACGTGGGAGAGGTCGGGGTCGGTGGGGGGAGGAATTTGGGTCATTGGCGTATTAAATCAGGTCAACCATCAAATTGTGGCGCATCTCGCACCCACCGCGGCTTCAGACAGCGCCCGGGGCCTGCGGAAGGTAGCCCTGCACGCAGGTGCGCAGCACCGCCTTGATAGCGTCCACGTCGCCGCTGTCAGCGGCACGGCGCAAGGTCTCGAGATGCACTTCCAGTTCGGGCCAGCTCAGGTAGTCTTCGTGCGCTTTCATGATGCGCGGATGCGCCGTGGGCGAGGGATTGTCGCCAATCAGCAGCTCTTCATACAGCTTTTCACCAGGGCGCAAGCCGGTGATTGCAATTTCAATGTCGCCAGCTGGATGCGCTTCATCCCGGATTGTCAGGCCGGACAGCTCCACCATGCGACGAGCCAAGTCCATGATTTTCACGGGCTCCCCCATGTCAAGCACAAACACATCCCCGCCCGTCGCCATGGCGCCGGCCTGCAGGACCAGCTGGGCCGCTTCAGGGATGGTCATGAAATACCGTGTGACGTCCGGGTGGGTGACCGTGAGCGGACCACCGCTGGCGAGCTGGCCGCGGAACAGGGGCACCACACTGCCGCTGGAGCCCAGCACATTGCCAAACCGGACCATGCCAAAACAGGTCCGGATGTTGTCCGCCTGCCCGGCCAGCGCCTGCAGGACCAGCTCCGCCATGCGCTTGCTGGCGCCCATGACGTTGGTGGGGCGAACCGCCTTGTCCGTGGAGACCAGGATGAACTGTCCCACGCCGTTGGCCAGGGCGGCACGCGCGATGTTCAGCGTGCCAAACACGTTGTTCACAACGCCTTCGGCCGGGTTGGACTCGACCAGCGGCACATGTTTGTAGGCAGCCGCGTGATAAACCGTCGCCGGGCGGTAAGCCTCGCAGATTTCCTGCAAACGCTGCCGATTGGACACGCTGCCCAGCAAGGGAATCAACTCTGCACCATGAGCGCCTGCGGTGCACAGGCCCTGCAATTCCTGGTGAATGCTGTAAAGGCCAAACTCATTGTGGTCCAGCAGCAGCAACTGGCGCGGGCGTTCTGCCAGGATCTGGCGGCACAGTTCACTGCCGATACTGCCGCCAGCCCCCGTCACCAGCACCACCTTGCCGGCCAGGTTGCGCGCCAGCAACTCGGTATCCGGCGGTACCGGGTCCCGGCCAAGCAAATCCTCGATGTCGAGTTCCTTGAAATCCTGGACCGTCACGCGGCCTGTTGCAAGATCCGCCAGCCCGGGCAAGGTCCGGATATGCACGGGCACCGAGCGCAACCCGGCAATGATCCGGTTGCGCCGTTCCCGGGAGGAACTGGGCAGGGCCAGCAAAATGTCCGTCACCCCCAGTCGCGCCACCACATCCGGAACGTCCAATGGCGAAAACACCGGCACGCGGTTGATGCTGCGGCCGACCTTGGCGTTATCGTCATCCACGAAACCCAGCACCACGAATTGCCGTGAAATGCCGATGGCCGACGCGGTTTGCACACCGGCAGTGCCGGCGCCGTAAATCAACAGTCGGCCCTCGCTGCGGCCCAGGGCGCCATCCAGATTGGCGAGCCAGAACCGCGCCAGCGCACGACTCGATCCGACCATCAACAGAAACAACACCGGCTGAAGAACGCCCAGGCTGCGAGGCACGCCGGGCCACTGTCGCCACAGCAGAACCGCCAGCAAGATGACGCTATATACGGCGACAGCCTGCCCGGTCGCCTTGAGTGCATCCTGCCCGGTGTACCTGAAGATGGCCCGGTACAAACCGAACTTCATGAATACCGGAATGGCAAGAACGGGGGCCAGCAGGTAAACCCACCACTGCGCGCCCACAGGAGAATGCAATTCGTCCAGTCGCAGCGTGAAGGCGATCCAGGTGGCGAGCAGCGCCAGGACCACGTCGACCGCAATCACCACCGCCAGCTTGACCGCGCGCGGCCACTCCAAAATTCTGCTCTGCATTTACCGGGGGGGGGGGGGGGGGGGGGGGGGGGGGGGGGGGGGGGGGGGGGGGGGGGG
>CAMLDT010000223.1 GCA_946479075.1 uncultured Polaromonas sp. | reverse complement strand
GCCAGCAGCGCGGCCAGCGTGAAGGAAGTCAGCAGGCGTTTCATGCCATCTCCGGTCGGCGTGTGACCACTGGTTCTTACAAGCGTTTTATGCCTGTAGCCCCCGTCGGGCGGGCGCAAGCAGCTATCAAAAAGAGAGCGATGCCGGCGCCGCCAGCAGCGCTTTCAGCGCGGCGCCAGGCGGATCGCGCCGTCCAGGCGGATCACCTCGCCGTTGAGCATGTCGTTTTCAAAAATGTGCTGCGCCAGCTTGGCGTAATCCTGCGGCGTGCCCAGGCGGCTGGGGAAGGGCACGGAGGCGGCCAGCGAATCCTGCACTTCTTTGGGCATGCCGAACATCATGGGTGTGCCGAAAATGCCGGGCGCAATCGTCATGTTGCGGATGCCGTTGCGCGCCAGGTCGCGGGCAATCGGCAGCGTCATGCCGACCACGCCGCCCTTGGACGCGCTGTAGGCGGCCTGGCCGATCTGGCCGTCGTAGGCCGCGACCGAAGCGGTGGAAATCATCACGCCGCGCTCGCCGGTGGCTTCGGGCTCGTTTTTGCACATGGCTTCGGCGGCCAGGCGGATCATGTTGAAGCTGCCGATCAGGTTGACGGTGATGGTCTTGCTGAACACCGCGAAGTTGTGCGCGCCGTTTTTGCCCACGGTTTTTTCTGCGGGGGCGATGCCGGCGCAGTTGACCAGGCCCATGAGTTTGCCCATCGAGACCGCTTTGGCGACGACTGCCTGGCCATCGGCTTCCTGGCTCACGTCGCACTTCACGAAGGCGCCGCCGATTTCTTTGGCAATCGCCTCGCCCTTGTCAACCTGCATGTCGGCGATCACGACCTTGCCGCCCTGGGCCGCCAGCATGCGCGCCGTGCCTTCGCCCAGACCCGATGCGCCGCCGGTGACGATGAATACTTTGCCTGCGATGTCCATGAGATGTCCTTTGCTTTGAAATGGGGGAGGAGAGGGGTGGAGAGGAAGACGAACTCTGGTTGACGTGAACGTCAACGTCAACCCGGATTATCGGGCACAAAAAAGCCGCTGGCCCGGCGCCCCGGGGCGGCAGGCAAAATGCGGGCTCCCCGGGCGCACCTCCACCCGCCCCCTGCCACGGAACCTGCATGCCAGCCAGCCAACCCTCCACAGAACCCGACTTCATCAACCAGCGCCCTGGGCGGCTTGCCGCCGGCCGCTGGCTCGTCCTTGCAGGCGCGCTGCTGCTGGCGGCCTGCGCCACACCCGTGGCGCCGCCGGCCGTCGAGCCGGCGGTTGCAGCGCCGGGTCGCCCCGTGAAGATCGGGCTGGCGCTGGGCGGGGGTGCGGCGCGCGGTTTTGCCCACGTGGGCGTCATTGCCGCGCTGGAGGAAGCCGGCTTCAAACCTTCGCTGGTGGTCGGCACCTCGGCCGGCAGCCTGGTGGCCGCGCTGTATGCGAGCGGCAAGACCAGCGCCCAGTTGCAGCAGACCGCACTCAATATGGAAGAGGTTGCCATCACCGACTGGATGCTGCCGATTTTTGGCCGCGGCATGTTTCGGGGCGAAGCGCTGGCGCGTTACGTGAACAGCCTGGTGGCGGGGCGCTTGATGGAAGACATGGCCATTCCGCTCGGTATTGTGGCCACCGACCTGCAGAGCGGGGAGGCCGTGTTGTTCCAGCGCGGCGACACCGGCACGGCGGTGCGCGCCTCCAGCGCGGTGCCTGCGGTGTTTGTGCCGGTGAAGATCAACGGGCGCGAATATGTGGATGGTGGGCTGGTCTCGCCGGTGCCGGTGCGGTTTGCGCGGCAGATGGGCGCTGAACTCGTGATCGCCGTGAACATTTCCGCACCACCGGAAGCCAACCCGGCCGAGGGCACGCTGCAGATCCTGCTGCAGACCTTTGCCATCATGGGCAAAAGCATCAACCAGTACGAACTGAAGGACGCCGATGTGCTGGTGCAACCTTCGCAGGCCGGCTTGCGCAGCGCGGACTTTTCGGCGCGCCAGCGCGCCATCGATGCCGGGCGCGCGGCCATGCAGGCGGCGTTGCCGGCGCTGCGGGCCAGGCTCAAGCTCATGCAAAACCGCTGACACTCCTTTTTTGATAGCTGCTCACGCCCGCGGGACAAGGGCTGGAGCCTGAAAAGATCAAAAAAAAGCCTGATCTTGCGATCAGGCTTTGAAGGGGTCCGTGAAACTGGATTTCTGGAAGGACCCGAGGAGACAACTCGCGGGGGGCTTGCCCCGATGGGAATCAACTGGCGTTGCCGCCGGCGAATTCAAGCCCCGGAAAAATCAGCGCTTTTTGGCAGCCGTTTTGGAAGCGTTCACCGCAGTGTTGGTCGCGGCCGTGAAGTTGGCTTCAGCCATGTCGGTGGCTTGTTTGACGGCTTTTTGCATGGATTCGACGGCGTTGTTGGCAGCAGCCACGGCGCTTTTCATCACGGCGACGGCGGTTTCGGAACCGGCGGGTGCATTTTTGGCGGCGCTGTCCACCAGGCCCATGAACTTGGCCTGGGCTTCGGCAGCCTGGCCTTCGAGGGACTTGCCGACTTCGGCACCGGTGGCGGTGGCGATGTCATACAGATGGCGGCTGTAAGCAGCGGTCTTTTCAGCCAGCGGCTGGAACAGGCCGGCTTGCAGGGCCAGCAGCTCCTGTGCGTCCTTGACGCCCATCAGCGACTGGGTGTGGTTGGCGGACTCGGCCAGTGCGGCTTTCGACGCCTGGACATTGAGTTCGACGAGTTTTTCGACGCCTTCGAAAGCCTTGCTGGTCAGGCCAAACAGGGTTTCGACGTTGGCTTTGTGGGAGGCCATGATTTGTTCAGCGGTCAACATATTTAAATCTCCAATATAGGTGGTGAATGATTTCAACTAGTTGCGCTGCTGGACAATCTGCTGGCTTGCTTTTTGTCGATTGCTGCACTGCAACATAACTCAAGTATAGGGATTACCCGAACGATTGCAAGCAATTTTTGTTGCGGTGCAGCATTTTAGGGCTCAGGCCCTAGTTTGGCCGTCCAGACCCTGGGGGAGGCCGTGTCTGTGAGAGGCAGCAGGGGCCGCCGGCGCTCAGTAACGAAGCTGGCCTTCGTTGTCCACAATGGCCATCTCGACATAGGACGAGCCGTTGTGCGACTGCGGCGAATACTTCGCCACAAAGCGGCCGAAGCTGATTTCGCCGGCGCTTTCCATGGCCTTGATGAAGGCTTCCGTGCTGAGCTGGCGGCCGGTTCGGCGCAGGCCTTCCACCAGCAGCCTGGCATGCACAAAGCCTTCAAACTGGGAGGCCGAAGGCGTTGCGCCCGGCGACTTTTCGCGCAGCAGCTTGAGGTATTCGGCCACCACGGGGATCGTCGTGTTGCGCAGGGACGGCATGATTTGTGTGAGGATGATGCCGCGCGCCTGTTCCTTGAGTTCGCGGTTGATCACGTCGAGGCTGGCCACGGAAAAACCGTAGAAGCCGGGCTTGATCGCGGTGTGTTGAACCGCCTTCACGTAGTTGGTGAAGGTGGTGCCTGCCGTGCCGACAATCACGGCTTGCGGCTGCGCCTTTTCGGTCTGGGTGGCGGCGGCCTTGAAGTCGGGTTGCTCCGCGCCGACCCTGATTTCGGCCACAAAGCTTATTTTTTCCTGCTCGGCGGCCTGGCGCAGTTCGGCCAGCAGCGTTTTGCCCAGACCGTCGTCCTGAAAAAAAACGGCGATGCGGGTGATGCCGGTTTGTTTGAGCTGGGAGATGATGCGCCGCGCCTCGTTGGCATAACTGGCGCGGACGTGGAACAGATAGGGGTTGACCTTGTTGCGAAAGCCGGAGGCGCCGGTCACGGGGCCAAAGGCAATGGTCCGGCTCTCAGCCAGCAAGGGCAGGATGGCGCCGGTCTGGGCCGTGCCTGTGCTGTTGAAAATCATGAAGACCGATTCGTCGTCGATCAGCTTGCGGGTGTTGTCCACGGCACGCTTGACGTCGAAGCCGTCGTCCAGCGTGACATAGCTGATCTTGCGGCCGTGCACGCCGCCCTCGGCGTTGACGGCATCAAAGTACAGGCGGGAGCCGGCGCCGTAATCGCGGGTCTGGGCGCCCAGCGGACCACTGAGCACGGCGGAGGCGCCCAGCCGGATTTCCGTGGGCGTCACGCCCTTGTCGCTGGCGAAGCCTTGCAGTGAGGCGGCGAGCAGGCCGATGAGAAAAAGGGAATGTTTCATGAAAGGGTTTCCTGGCGTCTGTGTGTGAAGCTTGCGGTTGTTTGATGTTGTAACTTTTGTAAATGCATGCTTTATGGTTATTGACTATAGTTATTTGAAATAACCAATTCAAGCCAGCCTGCGGCCTCCCGTCCTAGGAGTTACCCTTGGGGTTTTTAGTCTTTGCGGCGAGACCTCCGCGCCGCTGCACACCTCTTGCAAGCCTTTTACGCCGATCATTTCGTCCTGCCCCTGCCGGATGGCCACCGCTTTCCGATGAGCAAGTACCAGCGCCTGAGGGACCGGCTGGCCCTGGAACTGCCACTGGTGCAAGCGGGCGTGGCACCCCCGGTCAGCGATGGCGAATTGGCACTGGCGCACGACCCCGCGTATATCCAGGCTGTGGCAGAAGGCAGCCTGGGAGCGGCCGCCATGCGCGAGATCGGCTTTCCCTGGAGCGCGGCGATGGTGGAGCGCTCACGCCGCTCGGCTGGCGCCACGGTCGCGGCAGCACGCGTGGCCCTGGGGCTGGGCGCTCATCCGCGGGAAGGGATTGCCGCCAATATGGCTGGCGGCACGCACCATGCATCGGCCGGCAAAGGCAGCGGCTTTTGTGTTTTCAACGATGCGGCCATCGCTGCGCGGCTGATGCAGGCGGAATATGCGCGTCCTCACGCTCGGCACGCTGTGTCCTCGCTGCCCCCCGAGGGGGCCGTTGGCCGCCCTGGGGCGGCCCTGCGGCGGCCGGTCGCCAGCGCAAGGGCACCGCTGCAGGTGGCGATCATCGACCTGGACGTGCACCAGGGCAACGGCACGGCCAGCATTTTCAGCCGGGACCCCACGGTCTTCACGCTGTCCCTGCATGGCCAGAAAAACTTTCCCTTCCGCAAGGAGGCCAGCGACCTGGACGTGGAACTGCCCGATGGCTGCCGCGACGATGCCTACCTGCACGCGCTGGAGCTTGCGCTCGATGAGCTGGAGCGGCGGTTTTCACCCGGCCTGGTGATTTATCTCGCGGGCGCCGACCCGCACGAAGGCGACCGCCTGGGTCGCCTGAAGCTGAGCTGGGACGGGCTGGAGGCGCGCGACCGGCGGGTCTTCGACTGGGCCTTCCAGCGCCGCATCCCGCTGGCGCTGGCCATGGCCGGCGGCTATGGGGTGAACATCGATGACACGGTGCAGGTGCAGGTCAACACCTTCCGGGTCGCGCTGGAGCACTGGCAGCGCTGGA
>CAMLDT010000222.1 GCA_946479075.1 uncultured Polaromonas sp. | reverse complement strand
CCAGAATGGCTGCGGCCGCATGCACCAGGCCGCGGTCGCCGGCGTTCAGATTGGCAATGCGGATCCCGAGGTCGGCCATGTTGAGGGTGCCGGTCACGCCGTAAAGCAGTGCGGCGCCCACCAGAAACAGCGACGAGGCAGCCAGGTTGATGGCGATGTAATGCAGGCCGGCGCTGACCCGCAAGCGGCCCGAGCCATGCAGCAGCAGGCCGTAGGACGCTGCCAGCATCACCTCAAAAAACACAAACAGGTTGAACAGGTCACCGGTGAGGAAGGCGCCATTCAGCCCCATGAGCTGCAACTGCAGCAGCGGATGAAAATGCACGCCCGCCCGGTCCCAGCGCGAGGTCGAATAAATCGACACGGCGAAGGCGATCACGCCGGTCAGCGCCACCATCATGGTGGACAGGCGGTCGGCCACCAGCACGATGCCAAAGGGCGCGCGCCAGTTGCCCGGCAGATAGACCCCGATCGAGCCGGGCCCGGTGCCGGTATCGACCGCATTGACCCAGCGCAGCAGGGCCAGCGCGGCCAGCAGGCCGATGAGGCCAGAGACCACGGTCAGCGCCGCCTTGGTACGGCGCCGGTGTTCCCCCAGCAGCAGCATCAGTGCGGCGGTCAGCATGGGCACGAGGATGGGCACCGCCACCAGGTGCGGCATGGTGGCATCGAGCAGCGTGTCCAGCCAGCGCAGGAGTTCGTTCATTCGGATGCTCCGCCGGATTTCAGGCCGGTGTCGTCCACGCTTTCGTCCTTGCCGTCCACATGGTCGGTGCCGGCCAGGCCGCGCGAGGCCAGCATCACCACCAGAAACAGTGCCGTCATGGAAAAACCGATGACGATGGCCGTCAGCACCAGCGCCTGCGGCATGGGGTCAGCGGTGTTGACCAAAGTGGCGGTGATGCCCGGCACCAGCACCGGTTCGCTGTCGATCTTGAGCCGGCCCATGCTGAAGATGAACAGGTTGACGGCGTAGGAGATCAGCGTCAGGCCCATGATGACCTGGAAGGTGCGGGGGCGCAGCAGCAGGTAGACCCCCGAGCTGGTGAGCACGCCGATGCCAAGGGCGAGGACAATTTCCATCAGGTCTCCCCCCCGGTACGCAAAGTACCGTCTTCACCAGGGACATCGCGGGACCGGCTTTGCCGGACCGCAGATGTCGTCCCCCCGGGGGGAGGGGCGGCTACACGCAGTGAGCCCGCAGCAGGGGGGGGCTCATTTTCTTCGGCCCAGCGGTGGCTGCGCACGGACTGGTGCGACAGCGCAGTGAGAATCAGCATGGTGGCGCCGAGCACGATGGAGAACACACCCATGTCGAAAAACAGGGCGCTGGGGACGTGGATGCTGCCCAGCAGCGGCAGGTGCAAGTGGGCGGTGTGGGTGGTCATGAACGGGTAGCCCAGCACCACGGCGCCGCCGCCGGTGGCCAGCGCCAGCAGCAGGCCGATGGCGATCCAGCGCCGCGGATAGATGCGCAGGTGTTCCTCGACCCACTCGGTGCCCGACACGATGTATTGCAGCAGCAGCGCCACGGACATCACCAGGCCGGCCACAAAGCCGCCGCCCGGCGCATTGTGGCCCCGCATAAAGAAGTAGGCCGACACCAGCACCGCCAGCGGCAGCAGCAGCCGGACCAGCACAGCCGGCACCATGAGGTAACCCACGGCCGTGTCCACGGCCCGGCGCGGATTCAGCAGGTCGCTGCTGCCGTCGTCGGCCTGGGCACGCTGCTGGACCGGCAGGGCCATGGATTCCAGCGCGGGGCGGAAGCGGCGCAGCAGGGCATAGACCGTGAGGGCGACCACGCCGAGCACGGTGATTTCGCCGAAGGTGTCGAAGCCGCGGAAGTCCACCAGCATGACATTGACCACATTGGCGCCACCGCCCTCGGTCTGCGCACGGTCCAGAAAGAAGGGCGAAATGCTCTCGGGAAAGCGCCGCGTCATCATGGTCCACGACAGCGCAGCCATGCCGGCCCCGGCCAGGATGGCGACGGCCAGATCGCGCCCGCGCCGGCCCCACAGGCGAAGCCTTGTCTGCATCGGGGGCACCACCAGCTTGTTGCGGACGGGGAGCCAGCGCAGGCCCAGCAGCAGCAGCACGGTGGTCACGGCTTCGACCACCAGTTGGGTCAGCGCCAGGTCGGGCGCGGAAAACCAGATGTAGGTGATGCAGCACACCAGCCCGGCGCCAGAGGCGAGCATCAGGGAGGCCAGCCGGTGAAACTTGGCCTGCCAGGCGGCGCTGAGGGCGCAGATCGCCCCAATGATCCAGGTCATGGCAAACATCGGCGAAAAAGCCAGGGACGCGCGCTGGCCACGTGTGGCCGGCGCCAGCCAGAGCGCCGCCGCAGCGCCTGCGACAGCAATCACCACCATCACCAGCAACTGGGTTTGCAGGCGCCGCGTGCCCAGCAGGTAGCGGCTGCGCCGGCCGGCCTCGCTGACACGTGCCAGCAGGTTCTCGAAGATGCGCTGGCCGTCGAAGCGGTGCAACAGCGGTGTGTGCGCCAGCCGGCCTTGCGCACGGCCGCGCCGCTGCAGCAGGTAGAGCACGGCGCCGCCGGCCATCGCCACCAGACTCATGACCAGCGGCAGGTTGAAACCATGCCAGATCGCCAGGCTGTAGGCGGGCAGGTCGCCGCCGACGACGGGCCGCGCGGCTTCAGCCAGCAGCGGGCCCACCGACCAGTGCGGCGCGATACCCACCACCAGGCAGACCAGCACCAGCAGTTCCACCGGCACGCGCATCCAGTGCGGGGGCTCGTGGGGCGTTTTCGGCACCTTGTCAACGCAAGACGGGCCGAAAAACACGTCAAAAACAAAACGCGCGGAATAGGCCACGCTGAAGATGCCGGCCACTGTGGCAATGACGGGCAGTCCCCAGTCGATCCACAGCGTGGACCGGATGTACACGGTTTCCGCAAAAAACATCTCCTTGGACAGGAAGCCGTTGAGCAGGGGAACGCCGGCCATCGAGGCACTGGCGATCACGGCCAGCGTGCCGGTGATGGGCATCAGCTTCATCAGGCCGCTGAGCTTGCGGATGTCGCGCGTGC
The DNA here is from genome assembly GCA_946479075.1 of uncultured Polaromonas sp. The sequence continues at coordinate 2,347 of CAMLDT010000222.1, read as the reverse complement.
CCGTCTCGTGGTCAATGATGCCGGCCGCCATGAACAGCGAGGCCTTGAAGGTCGCGTGGTTCATGATGTGGAACACGGCCGCCACCGCGGCCAGCGGGCTGTTCAGTCCAAGCAGCAGGGTGATGAGACCGAGGTGGGAAATGGTCGAGTAAGCCAGCAGGGCTTTCACGTCGCGCTGGAACATGGCGGCGAAACCGCCCAGCAACATGGTGATCGCGCCGGCGCCGCTGACCAGCCAGAACCATTCGTTGGTGCCCGAGAGCACGGGCCACAGGCGCGCCATCAAAAACACGCCAAGCTTGACCATGGTCGCCGAGTGCAGATAGGCCGACACGGGTGTGGGGGCAGCCATGGCACGGGGCAGCCAGAAATGAAACGGAAACTGCGCGCTTTTGGTGAAGGCGCCCAGCAACACCAGCACCAGCGCCGCGCTGTACAGCGGATGCGCGCGAATCTCCCTGGCCGATGCCAGCACCACATCGAGATCGTAGCTGCCCGTGATCCGTCCCAGGATCAACACGCCGGCCAGCAGGCACAGGCCACCACCACCCGTCACTGTCAGCGCCATGCGGGCGCCGCGCCGCGCGTCACGCCGGTGATGCCAGTAACCGATCAGTAGAAAGGAAAACAGGCTGGTCAATTCCCAGAACATGACCATCTGCACCAGATTGCCCGACAGGACCACACCGATCATCGAGCCCATGAAAGCCAAGAAGAAGGAGAAGAAACGCGGCACCGGGTCTGACGCGGACATGTAGTAACGCGCGTACAGGACAACCAGCGCGCCTATGCCGAAGACCAGCATGCAAAACAGCCAGGCAAAGCCGTCCATGCGCAGCACAATGTTGAGCCCGAGCTCGGGCATCCAGGCGATTTCCTGCCGCAGCACATTGCCGCCTGCCAGTTGCGGAAACACCCAAGCCGCCTGCAAGGCACACCCCAGCGCCACCAGCCCGGCCAGTGTGGATTCCCGGTTGCGCGCGTTCTCCGGCAGGGTTGCCGCGATCACGCTGGCAACAAAGGGCAGGACGAGCAGGAGAAGGAGCATGGCTCCTGATTCTATAGAGTGACGTCCGGCGCGTTCACCGAAAACCGCGCTGCAAACAAGTCGTCACGCAGCACTTGTCCGGTGGCGTGTGTCAGCCGCTCATCTGCTGGGGCAGCCAGGTGACGATGGCCGGGAAAACATAGACCAGAATAATGGCCGCGCACATCAGGAGGAACATGGGAAGGGTGACCTTCGCTATCCAGGTCAGCTCGCGGCCGGTCATGCCCTGCAGCACAAACAGGTTGAAGCCGACCGGCGGCGTGATCTGCGCCATCTCGACCACCAGCACGATGAAGATGCCAAACCAGATCGGGTCGATACCGGCCTTCTGGATGGTGGGCATCAGTACCCCCATGGTGAGGACCACCATGGAGATGCCATCGAGAAAGCAGCCCAGAATGATGAAGAAAACGGTCAGCGCCAGAATCAGCGCGCCCTGGCTCAAGCCCAGCGTGCCAATCCACTCGGCCAGATGGCGCGGCAGGCCGATGTAGCCCATGGACAGCGTCAAAAAGGCGGCGCCTGCAAGAATCAGCGCAATCATGCAGTACAGGCGGGTGGCGCCCATCAGCGCATCCCGGAAGGTGGCCCAGCTCATGGAGCCCTGCAAGGCCGAGATGATCAGCGAACCCACCACACCCACGGCTGCGGCCTCGGTGGCCGTGGCAATGCCGGTGTAAATGGAGCCGAGCACGGAGGCGATCAGCAGGACCACCGGAATCAGGGAGCGCGAGGCCGCCAGCTTTTGCAGCAGGGTGGTTTTTTCATCGGCAGCGGGGATTTGCCCGGGATGGCGCAGCGCCCAGATGGCGATGTAGCCTGAAAACAGCAGGGCCAGCAGAACGCCGGGCAACACGCCGGCGATGAACAGCCGGGCAATCGAGACCTCGGCCGAGACGCCATACACAATCATGATGATGGACGGCGGAATCAGCAGCCCGAGCGTGCTGGCGCCGGCCAGCGTGCCGACAATCATGTGCTCCGGGTAGCCGCGGCGCTTGAGTTCGGGCAAGGTCATTTTGCCGATGGTGGCGCAGGTGGCGGCGCTGGAGCCCGACACGGCGGCAAAGATCGTGCAGCCCACCACATTGGTGTGCAGAAGGCGTCCGGGCAAGGCCTGCATCCAAGGGGCCAAGCCCTTGAACATGTCCTGCGAGAGCCGGGTGCGAAACAGGATCTCGCCCATCCAGACGAACAGGGGCAGGGCTGTCAGTGTCCAGCTGGAGGCGGAGCCCCAGATGGTCACCGCCATGGCGTCGCCGGCCATGCGGGTGGTGAAAAGCTGCATGCCTATCCATG
>CAMLDT010000221.1 GCA_946479075.1 uncultured Polaromonas sp. | reverse complement strand
GCGACCGGTAGGGGCGCACCCGCCCGTGGTCCCGGTCCAGCCCATACACCGCCTGGCTCCTCTCGGAATCCCGGAAGTTGCTGCGGATCAGATTGACCGGCGGGCACGAGGTGTCGGTGATGGAGAACACCATGTGGCCGTCCGGAAAAACCGCAGGCAGTGTTTCGTGCAGCTGGTAACGCATGTCCACCGGCGCCTGGGCGGCGTTGTACACCACCTGGTTGGCGCGGTTGTAAACGGTGTAACAGGCCGCCGCCTGCCCGCTGAACACAGCAGCAAGCAGTGCGAAGGCGCCGAGGGCGAGTTGTCTGGCGGTGTGCATGCGCAGGCCTTTTCGATAAAAGCCCCATGGTGCGCCGGAGGCCGCAGGTGATGCGCAGGCGCCCAGGCGTTTGTGCTGTCAGCAAAAACGCCTTGTTCTCGCTTCAGTTTTAAGTAAAAAAGGCCTCCAGCCCCCGCCAGTCGTGCCTGTCCAGCTATCAAAAATGAAGCAACACAGGTTCAGGCCATGCGTCCCTTGTTGGGGACAACCACACAACCGGTGATCAGCCAGCCCTTGCCGGCGCGTTGCAGGCTGTAGATCGCCAGCCAGGCCTCTCCCGCCGCGTCCAGCATCTGCACGCGCTGGACCGCCTCGCCTCCCTTGTCTTCGGGCTTCAGGAACGCCACAGAAGCAGGGCGGTACACCACGGGGTAGGCTTCGCGCACCATGGTCATGAAACCGGCGGCACTGCCCATGGCCTCACGCACATTCGGCGCGGCATAAGAAAACGCCTTCCTGGCGTCGTCGGCCGCAAAGGCCGCAAGCTGCCCCTGCACGGTGGCAAGCACCGCCTGCTCATCCGCCGGCGCCAGGGGCGCGGCGTGCGCGGGCAGCCACAGCGCCAGCGCAAGGACGGCGCCCACCATCAGGCGCGGCAGGAGCACCAGGGCGTGGCGGGTGTTCGGTCGTGTCATGGCAAATCTCCGTCGGCTGAGGGTGTTCGGGAATTGTGCCCGCGCGCTGCAAATAAAACCTGACACGTTCCTTCTGTGGCCGGCCAGGCACTGAATGGATACGTGGGCGCAGGGCGCGCGGATTCAGGCTGACCGGTTTTGCGGCCACGTCCTACCCGGCAATCCGTTGAACGGCTGCGCCGCGGCTTATGGGGCGGCTGGACAATCATTGGAAAGCCGCAGTGATCCGCCACCTTCACCTCACTTTCAACCTTCACCCTTCATCCTTCATCAGGCCATTCATGGACAGCACCAGCAGCGCGGCGTGGTACGCCCAGCTTGAAAAACCTTTCTTTTCACCCCCCGCCTCGGTTTTCGGGCCGGTCTGGACCGTGCTTTACATCGTCATTGCGGTGAGCTTCGGCTACGTGCTGCTGCAATACCTCAAGCGCCGCCTGCCCTTCAGCGTCTTGCTGCCATTCATCCTGAACCTGGTGTTCAACCTGGCTTACACGCCGATCCAGTTCGGCCTGAAAAACAACCTGCTGGCGAGCGTCGATATCCTGCTGGTGCTGGCGACCCTGGTGTGGGCCCTGGCCGCGATCTGGCGCCGCGTGCGCTGGGTGGCTCTGGTCAACCTTCCCTATCTGGCGTGGGTCGGGTTCGCCACCGTCCTGCAACTGAGCATCACCTGGCTGAACCGCTGACATGAAGCGCCACCGTCCTTCCGTACTCGGCGCCGTCTCGCTGATCGCCGCGCTGGCGGTCCTGACCACTTCGGGCTGCGCCGCCTGGCGCATCCGGCAGTCGGTTGAACTGGCCCGGCAAAGCGAAGCCTTCCAGGTGTCGCCACCGAACGCGGGCGCCAGCCTGCTGGTCGTGGGCGACAGCACGGCCGTGGGCACCGGCGCTTCCACGCCGGACGCCAGTTTGCCCGGGCTGATCGCGCGCGACCACCCGCGGCTCAGGGTGGTCAACCGTGCGGCCGACGGTGCGAAGTTTGCGGACATCGTGCAGCAGCTTGAAGCCGCCGGCGGCGAGCGTTTTGACGCCATCCTGGTGCTGGGGGGCGGCAACGACGTGATCCGCCTCACGCCGGATGCCGCGCTGGAGGCGCAGATCGCGCAGGTGGCGGCGCTGGCCCGCACCCAGGCCCGGCTGGTGGTGTTCATGCCTTCAGGCAATGTCGGCAGCGCCCCCTTCTTTTTTCCGCCCCTGTCCTGGCTGATGACGGCGCGCTCCCGAACCCTGCATGGTTTTGTGCGGCAAATCGCCGCTGACAACGGCGCGCTGTACGTCAGGCTGTTCAAGGAAAAGCAGGAGGATCCTTTTGCCCAGCGCCCCGATGAATTGAATGCCAAAGACGGCCTGCACCCCAGCGATGCTGGTTACCGGCTCTGGTATGACGAATTGAATGCGCAGGCCGGGCTGGCCGGGCAACTGGCGTCGCTGCAGCGTTAGCCGCCCTCAGGAGCGCTGCGTGGGCTCGGTGTTCTGAAAATCCACCGGCGCGGTGTCGGCGAAAGCCTGCTGCTTGATGTTGGCGTCGCGGATGGCAAACATGCGTTCCAGATCGCGCAGTACGTCGGCATCTTCCTCGCCCCCGGCCGGGGCCGCCGGGGCCACCGCCGCCGTTGGTGCGGATTCGGCCATCGCCACCGGGGCAGGCGCAGCCGCAGCCGATACCGGCATGGGCGTGAATTCGGGCGGGGCGGCCGGCTTGGCCCGTGGCCGGGGCACTGTCGCGCCGGGACGCCCTGCCGGTTTGTCCGACGCCAGGATGTCCAGCCAGATCGACGGATCCGGCATGTCCAGGTAGGGGCAGCTGTCGCCCACGTCGAGTTCCCAGGAAATCCCGTGCAGCCACACCGAGGCCTGCGGTTCAAATTCATGGATGGCGGACAGCAGCTGCTGCTGGAATGCATGGGCGTAGGTCAGCAGCAACATGTCCCAGTGGCGCATCACCAGGTTCAGGTACAGACCCTGGCCGCGGCTGCGGCTGTTGACCACGAGGATGCGGCATTCGACCCAGCCGGCCGGAATGCCGTGTTTGCGCAGGCCGTCGCGCAGCATCATCTGCACCAGCTGGCGGCGTGTGGCGTTGTCGGAGTTGTCCTCGATGGTGTGCGGGCTGTCGCGGCTCTCCGCGCGCTCACTGCGGGACATCGCGGCGGCCGGGGCAGCCGCTTTGGCGTTTTCCGCCGGTTTGCGGCCCAGCAGCTTGTTGATCGCTTGTCTCATGCTTGTGAATTCCCTGGCAGCAATGCGGACCGGATGTCGCTTGCCGCCTGTTGTGCCTTGTTGGATGGATGGTCGTGCAAGTGCGGTGCCAAGTCAAGCTGGCGCCGCCATGCCGAGGCGCATCAGTGCCTCCTGCTGCCAGCAGGCCGCGGCAGCGTAGTAACTTTCCCACACGCAGCCGTTGCAGCCGCGGCCACAACAACTGTCGGGCTCGGGCGGCTGCGCGCGCAGCGCCACGCCGCAGGCCTGTGCGGACGCGCGCAAGGCGCTGAACATCGCCAGCGCAGCCGCCCGGTCAAGCGGAGCTGCGAGGCAGGCGGGCAGGGTGGAAGCCAGGGGTGTCCCTTCAAAAGCTGGCCGATGTTAGCAGCCGCATGGCGCCCCGGCTGTCCGGACAGCAGGCACAATCCCCGGTCCGGCCCTTGCCACTCATTTTTCTGGTCCTGCCATGTCTCTTGACGTCATCGAAGTAGAAACAGCCGCCAACCCGACCGCCACCGTGCTGCTGATGCATGGCCTGGGTGCCGACGGGAGCGACTTTGTGCCCATTGCCCAGCAACTGGATCTGGCCGCCGCCGGTCCGGTGCGTTTCCTGTTTCCCAACGCGCCGGTGATCCCGGTGACCATCAACGGCGGCTACCAGATGCCAGGCTGGTACGACATCCTCGGCGCCGACCTGACGCAGCGCCAGGATGAAGCCGGGCTGCGCAAGACGCAGGCCAGCATCAGTACCCTGATTGAAGGCGAGATCGCACGCGGCATCCCGGCTTCCCGCATCGTCATCGCCGGCTTCTCGCAGGGCTGCGCCATGGCGCTGATGACCGGCCTGCGTTACCCCGAACGATTGGCCGGCATCATCGGCCTGTCCGGTTACCTGCCGCTGGCCGACACGCTGGCCGCCGAACGCAGCGCCGCCAACCACGGCCTGCCGGTGTTTCTGGGCCACGGACGGCGCGACGGCGTGGTGCCGCTGGTGGCGGCCACCGCCACACGGGAGGCGCTGACGGCCCTGGGCTACCCGGTCGACTGGCACGACTACGCCATGGAACATTCGGTCTGCATGGAAGAGATCGCGGACATGAACAGCTGGCTGTTGCGCGTGCTGGCGTAGGGGCTTTCGCCCGCGCGTGCACGGGGAGTGCGGGCCCGGCGGCCTGCCCTGGAGCGGATTTTGAGCATCAAAACAGGCTCCAGCCCTTATTTGGCGGGCGCGAGCAGCTATAAAAAATGTAGCAAACGTGCCTCGCCCGAAAACCCGGCGCTGGCCCGCTGCCGGCACCGCCTGCAAAGGGCCGGCACGCCGCCTGCAGACAAGGCCGGGCTGTGATACCTTGCACACCCACAGATTCAGAGGGAACGAGAACATGAGCAGCTTGCACGCGCGCGAAGATGCGCTTTTGGGCGACCGCCTCCGGGCGTTGGGCCCTGCCAGGCTGACAGGCATGCGCCGCGGGCTGGAAAAGGAAAGCCTGCGCGCGCAACCCGGCGGCGCACTGGCGCTGACGCCGCATCCCGCCGCGCTGGGGTCAGCGCTCACGCACCCCAGCATCACCACCGACTTCAGCGAGTCGCAGGTCGAGCTGGTCACCGCGGCGCATCGCGGCCTGGCCGACGGCGTCGACGCGGCGCTGGATGAACTCACGCAAATCCACCAGTTCACTTACCGCGCGATGCAGGCGGTCGGCGACGAGATGCTATGGGTCTCCAGCATGCCCTGTGGCCTGCCGACCGACGAGACGATTCCGCTGGGCCGCTACGGCTCGTCCAATGTCGGGCGCGCCAAAAGCGTTTACCGCATGGGCCTGGGCCACCGCTACGGCCGGCGCATGCAGACCATCTCCGGCATCCACTACAACTGGTCGCTGCCTGGCGTATCCAGCGAAGAGTATTTCGGGCTGATCCGCAATTTCCGCCGCCATGCGTTTTTGCTGCTTTACCTGTTCGGTGCGTCGCCCGCCGTCTGTTCCAGTTTTGTCGCCGGCCGCCAGCACGAGCTGCAGCCGCTGGGCAGCGGCACCATGTACATGCCGCACGGCACCTCGCTGCGCATGGGCCGGCTCGGCTACCAGAGCGACGCGCAGGCCTCGCTCAAGGTCAGTTACAACAACCTCGACGGTTACGGCGCCTCGCTGCAGGATGCGCTGACCCGGCCCTACCCGGCGTATGAGGCGGTCGGCATCCAGAATCCCGGCGGCGACTACAACCAGCTCGCCACCAGCCTGCTGCAGATCGAAAACGAGTTCTACGGCACCATCCGGCCGAAAC
>CAMLDT010000220.1 GCA_946479075.1 uncultured Polaromonas sp. | reverse complement strand
ACCGCCATGGCGTCGCCGGCCATGCGGGTGGTGAAAAGCTGCATGCCTATCCATGCCACGCCCGACAGCGTCAGGCCGATCCAGACCCCGGTGCCCAGAATGAGAAACAGGGACAGCACCAGCAGGGCCATGATGCTCAGGTCGTTCATGGCCGGAAATCCGTTGAAGTTGTAAAGACGGGATGCATGAAGGTCACTCGTTGCGCAGTGCTTCGGCGCTGACCACCGCCACGCGCCGGCCCTGGATTTCCAGGATCAGCTCGTCGATGAAGGCAATCAGCAGGATCACTGCGCCAAAGGCCATGGCCAGTTGCGGAATCCACAGCGGTGTGGCGTCGCTGCCGGTGGAGATGTCGTTGAAGGTTCGGGATTGCCAGGCCAGCTTGCAGCTGTACACGGCAAACAGCAGCGCCAGCAGGGTAGCCGCGGCCAGCGCCCAGACTTCAAGCGCCTTTTTGGCACGGCCCTTGAGCGCGTTGATGAGCAGCGTCACGCGGATGTGTTCGCCGCGCTTGAGCGTGTGGGCCAGCGCCAGAAATCCGCTGGCCGCCATCAGGTAGCCGGCATAGGCGTCCGTGCCGGGCACATGGAAGTGCAACTGCCGGCTGATGATGGACAGGAGCACCATGGCGAGCAGGCCCACCATGAAAAGCGCCGCCAGGGCGGCGGCGCTGTTGTAAAGGCCGTCTAGCAGCTTGCGCATGCCGGGCGCTTACTTGCGGAAGGCGTCAACCACGGCCTGGCCTTCAGGGCCAGCCTTGGCCAGCCATTCCTGGACCATGGTCTCGCCGACTTTTTTCATGTCAGCCTTGAGTTGTGCAGACGGTGGCAGGACCTGCATGCCATTGGCCTTGAGGGTGTCCAGGGTTTTTGCGTTGACGGCCTGGCTGGCTGCCCAGCCGCGGGTTTCGGCATCTGCGCCGGCTTTCAGAACCGCCGCCTGGGTTGCCTTGTCGAGGGCGTCAAAGGCCTGCTTGTTCACGATGACGGCATTTTTGGGCAACCAGGCCTGGGTGTCGTAGTAATACTTGAGGTGCTCATAAAGCTTGCTGTCCACGCCGGTGGCGCCCGAGGTCATGGTGGACTCCACCACGCCGGTGGCCAGGGCCTGCGAGAACTCGGCAGCCTGCACGGTGACGGGCTGGGCGCCGACCAGTTCTGCAATACGCGCGGTAGCGGGGCTGTAGGCGCGCCACTTGATGCCCTTGAGGTCAGCGGCGGAGTTCACGGGTTTCTTGGAGTAGATGCCTTGCGGAGGCCAGGCGACCGAATACAGCAGGAACATGCCCTGCTCGGCGAGCTTTTTTTCGAGCGCGGGTTTTTGCGCCTTGTACAGCTTCATGGCCGAGTCATAACTGTCGGCCAGAAAAGGCAGGCCGTCGGCGCCGAAAAGTTGTGCCTCGTTCTGGAAGTTGACCAGAAGGATCTCGCCGGCTTGTGCCTGGCCGCCCTGGACGGCGCGCTTGATTTCCGGCGCCTTGAACAGCGAGGCATTGGCATGCACGGTGATCTTGAGCTTGCCGCCGGTGGCCTTGTCGACGTCGTTGGCGAACTGCACCAGGTTTTCGCTGTGGAAGTTGGTGGCCGGGTAGGCGGCGGGAAGGTCCCACTTGGTTTGCGCGAAGGCTGCGGTGCTGATGCTCAAGACGGCGGCGATCAGTGCGGGTTTGAATTTCATGAAAAGCTCCTGGGCAAATAGGATGGTTGAGGATGCTAAGTATGGATAGGATAGACGCAAAACCCGCGCCAGTTCACCGGGCATACCCCAAAAAAACCTGACAACCTTCCCCGCCCCGACGACCATGAACCTCCGTTTTGTTGAAGCTTTCTACTGGGTGGCCTCGCTCAAGAGCATCTCGCGTGCGGCCGAAAAACTCTATCTGACCCAATCGGCCATGTCCAGCCGCATCGCCACGCTGGAAGATGAACTGGGCGTGCTGCTGCTGGACCGCCGCGACAAACAATTCAAGCTCACCGGCGCGGGCGCGCGTTTTCTGATTTATGCCGAAAAGCTGCTGGAGCTGCAGCGCGAGGTCAAGCTGGAAATGGGTTCGGGGCAAACCATGGCGGTGTCCATGCGCATTGGGGCCATCGAATCGGTGCTGCATTCCTGGCTGATTCCCTGGCTGGAAAAATTGCGTGCTGACCATCCGGGGCTGGAGCTGGAACTGACGGTGGAGACCACGCCCATCCTGGTGGACCTGATCGAGCGTGGCACGCTGGACCTGGTGTTTGCAGTGCTGCCGGCCGCCAGCGATGGAGTGCGCAACCAGGCCTTGCCGACCATGGACATGGCTTTTGTGGGCCATCCGGACCTGCACAAAAAAAGAAATTACAGGCTGGAGGACCTGGCGGATCTGGAGTTGTTGACCTTTCAAAAGGGCTCGCAACCGCATGTCACGCTGCTCGATCTCTTCCGCGTGCACCGGCTGGAGCCCAAAAAGGTGCACGCCATTTCATCGATTTCGGCCATGGTGCAACTGGTTCAGGGCGGCTTTGGCGTGGCCTTGCTGCCGCGCGCTGCGGTGGAGCGTTTGACAGGTTTTGCGCGCCTGAGGCCACTGAAGTGCGAGGCGAAATTGCAGTCCTTGCCGATCCATGCCAGCTATCGGACCGACCCCACTTCGAAGACGGTGGAGACCGTGGTTCAGTCGGCCATGAGCTTTGCCCGCGCGTCCAGAAATGCACCAAAAAGACGAATAAAGGTAAACCCTTAGTTTGAATTCAGCATCGAAAAAATCGATGATGTAAGCGAAATATTTTGAATTTGCCCGGTGCGGAAGAGGCTCCCACAATGCGCCCATCGTCATCCAAATGACACATGCAACGGGGAATTTCTGGTGAGCACATCGTCTCGGTCCACAGCCGCATCGGCACTCTCGGTCTTCGGCGCCGAAGGCATTAGCAGCGCAGCGCACGTGCGCAGCATCATCCGCCGTGGGGGCTGGAGCGCGCACACGAGCGGGCTGGCGAATGGGCACGTGCAGGGCAACGTGGTCATCCTGCCCGTTGCCGAGGCCAACGACTTTCTGCGCTATTGCCAGCGCAATCCCAAGCCCTGTCCCTTGCTGGCGGTGTCCGAGCCCGGCGAGGCGCAACTGCCTGCGCTGGGCGCCGACATCGACATCTGCACCGACGTGCCGCGTTACCGGGTCTGGCGTGACGGCGAACTGGCGGACATGCCGACGGACATCAGCGCGCTGTGGCGCAAGGACCTGGTGACTTTCGTCATCGGCTGTTCGTTCTCCTTCGAGGAAGCCCTGCTGCAGGCGGGCCTGCCCCTGCGCCATATTGCAGAGGAGCGCAACGTGGCCATGTACCGCAGCAATATCGCCACCGAACGTGCCGGCATTTTCCACGGCCCGATGGTGGTGTCCATGCGTCCGCTCAAGGCGGCTGACGCCATCCGCGCCATCCAGATCACCTCCCGCTTTCCCAATGTGCATGGCGCGCCGGTGCACATCGGCGATCCGGCGCTGATCGGCATCCAGGATCTTGCCCACCCCGATTACGGCGATGCGGTGGACGTGTTGCCGGACGAGATTCCGGTGTTCTGGGCCTGCGGCGTCACACCACAGGCTGCTGTAGCCCAGGCACGCCCTGCGTTTTGTATCACCCACGCGCCGGGGGCCATGCTGGTCACCGATCTTCTCAATCATCAACTTGCCAGTTTCTAAGAAGGAGCTTTTCATGAAGACAGTCATTTGCGGTTTGACCCTGGCCTGCGCCGGCCTGTTCCAGGTCGCGGCGCACGCCCAGACCAAGTGGGACCTGCCCACCGGTTATTCGGCCAACAGTTTCCAGACGCAGAACGTGCAGCAGTTCGCCAACGAGGTGGACCAGCTCACCGGTGGCAAGCTCAAGATCACGCTGCATCCGGGCGGTTCGCTGTACAAGGCCAACGAGATCAAGCGCGCTGTGCAAACCGGTCAGGTTCAGGCAGCCGAGTTCATCCTGTCCGGTGCGGCCAATGAAAACCCGCTGTTTGGTGTGGATTCGATTCCTTTCCTGGCGACCAGCTACGCCGATGCCAAACGCCTTTATGTCGCAGCGAAGCCGGCACAGGACAAATTGCTTGCCTCACAAGGCGTGAAGGTACTGTTTACCGTGCCCTGGCCCGGCCAGTCGCTGTATTCGCTCAAGCCGATTGCGACACCCGCTGACTTTGCAGGGACCAAAATGCGCGCCTACAACCCGGCGACCACCCGCATCGCGCAACTGCTCAAAGCCCAGCCCGTCACCATCCAGCTCGCCGAACTCGGTCAAGCCCTGGCGACCGGCGGTGTGCAGAACTTCCTGACTTCAAGTGCCAGCGGCGTGGAAAGCAAGCTGCACGAGCAGGTCAAGTATTTCTACCCGGTCAGCGCCTGGCTGCCGCGCAATGCCACGGTGGTGAGCCAGAAGGCGTTTGATGCGCTGGACAAAGCCACGCAGGACGCCGTGCTCAAGGCCGCGGCCGCGGCTGAAGAGCGCGGCTGGGCGACCAGCGAGAAGCTCGACGGTGAATACATCAAGGAACTCGGCGCCAAGGGCATGACCATCGCTGCGCCTTCGGACAGCGTCAAGAAGGAACTCGCCGCCATCGGCGACACCATGACCGCCGAATGGCTCAAGACGGCGGGCCCCGAAGGCCAGGCCGTGATCGACGCTTACCGCAAAAAGTAAGCGTCCCGACCCTGACGCCGCAGCTTGCGGCGCCGCGGGTTCGTCGCTGGCAGGCGGCCCGCCCGGTTTCCCTCTCATTTTTTATTCGCGCAGGAGCCTGCCATGGGCAAACTCGTCCGGAATTTCTACAAACTGCTGATGGCACTGTCCTGCCTGGCCATGCTGGCGGCCTTTGGCACGGTCATGCTGGGTGTGCTGGCGCGCGAGGCCAACTGGGACATTGCCGGCCTTGATGCCTATGCTGGTTATGCCATTGCCTCTGCGCTGTTTCTGGCCTTGCCGGGCACGCTCCAGCATGGCGATCACATCCGGGTCACCCTGTTGCTGGACCGTGCATCTCCGAGGGTGCGCAACGCCCTGGAATGGTGGTCACTGGGCGCCGGTCTGGTGTTGACGGTTTTCATGGCGTGGTACGCAGGGCGCCTGGCCTGGGTGTCTTACACCACCCATGACATCTCGCCGGCGGCAGATGCCTCGCCGCTGTGGATTCCCCAAATTGCCATGGTGCTGGGTTGCGCCGGTTTTGCGCTGTCGTTCGTCCAGGCCCTGGCCGAACGCTGGCAGGGCGGTAGTTTTATTGCCGTACCCAGCGAAGCTGCCCATATCGAATAGCCGAACAGCTGCATCGCCGCATCGAAGAAAGAACACCATGGATATCGCCATTGCCTTCGGGCTGATCGTGCTGCTGTTTGCAGCGCTGGGCTCCGGCCTGTGGATAGGTTTGTCGCTGCTCGCGGTGGCCCTGCTCGGCATGGAACTGCTGACCGCTCGCCCGGCCGGCGACAGCATGATGCTGACCATCTGGGGCTCGACCTCCAGCTGGACG
>CAMLDT010000219.1 GCA_946479075.1 uncultured Polaromonas sp. | reverse complement strand
CATCGCCTCCAAAGGCGTTCCGCTGCCCGAAGTGGCAGCCGCGATTGCCATTGCCGTCGAACTCGGGCTGGGCCTGCTCTTGCTGGTGGGCTTTCAGACCCGCTGGGCGGCACTCGGTATTGCCATCTTCACGGCGGTGATCACGTTTATCTTCCATGCCTATTGGGACGTTCCGGTTGAACAGGTGATGATGCAGAAGCAGGCCTTCTTCAAGAACATCGCTGTGGTCGGCGGCCTGCTGACGATTGCCGCATGGGGCCCAGGCGCCTGGAGCGTGGACGCCAAGCTCAAGGGCTGATCCGCTCAGCTGCTTCTCCCACAGGCCAGTCCCATCGCACTGGCCTGTCTTTTTTTGATTCGAGGACAAGCCAATGACAACAGTTGTGGTGCTCTACCACTCCGGCTACGGCCACACCCAGCGCATGGCACAGGCGGTGGCCGCCGGTGCGGGCGCTGAGCTGCTGGCCATTGATGCGGATGGCAACCTGCCGGAAGGCGGCTGGGACGCCTTGGCCGCGGCCGACGCCATCATCATGGGTTCACCGACCTACATGGGCAGCGTGAGCTGGCAGTTCAAGAAATTTGCCGATGCCTCGTCCAAAGTCTGGTACACCGAGGGCTGGAAAGACAAGCTGTTTGCGGGATTTACCCACAGCGCGGCGATGAACGGCGACAAATTTTCGACACTGAATTACCTGTTCACGCTGGCCATGCAGCATGGCGGCCTGTGGGTCAGCCAGGGCGTGTTGCCCAGCAACAGCAAGGCCTCACAGCGCAACGACCCGAATTACCTCGGCTCCTACAGCGGTGCCATCGGCCAGGCCCCATCGGACGCCGGCGCCGGTGACATGCCGACTGGTGACCTGGATTCGGCGCGCGCTTTCGGCGAACGTGTCGCTGCTGTCAGCGCGCGTTTCAAATCCTGACGGCCACGGCTTCAACACACTGACGCATTCAAGGAGTTTCCATGCCTGTTGAACTGACCCGCGAGAAAAGCCATGATCTCGCACAATCCCTGGTCATCGGCCGCCACAGCCTCGCCGCCGACGCGACACTCAGCGAAGGCGGTGATGACGCCGGCCCCAGCCCGCACGACCTGTATGACGCCGCGCTGGGCGCCTGCAAGGCCATCACCGTGCTGTGGTATGCCCGCAAGAAAGGCATTCCGGTGGACGATGTGAACACCGTGGTCACACGTGACGATTCCGGGGAGCGCGCCGGCGTCTACAAACTGGCTGCCACCTTGCAGATTCGCGGAACGCTCAGCGATGCCCAGTTGCAGGAGCTCGAAGCGGTTGCCAAAAAATGCCCCGTTCACAAACTCATGTCCACCGTCACGACCGAGATCAGCACGGCTGTCGAGAGGCTGTCATGAGTGTGCTGCTGACACTGGGCGGGCACGACAAGGACCTGGGCGGCGGCTTCAAGGTGCGTCGCCTGCTGCCGGCGGCGCAGCGGCAGTCGGTGGGCCCGTTTCTGTTTTTTGACCATTTCGGCCCGGTCACGATCGCGCCCGGCGGCTCGCATGATGTGCGCCCGCACCCGCACATCGGGCTGGCCACCGTGACCTATCTGTTCGACGGCGCCATCATGCACCGCGACAGCTTGGGTTTTGAGCAGCGCATCACGCCGGGCGCCATCAACTGGATGACGGCCGGCCGGGGCATCGTGCATTCCGAGCGCGGGCCGCAGGACCTCAAAACCAGCAGCTACGTCAACCACGGCATTCAGCTGTGGGCGGCGTTGCCGCGCGAGTTTGAAGAGGTGGCGCCCGATTTTGAACACACGCCGGCCGATGTGATTCCATCGGTGACGCTGGGCGCGACCCAGGTGCGTGTGCTGATCGGCGAGGCCTTCGGCCTGAAGTCACCGGTCAAGACCTTCGCGCGCACGGTTTACCTGGATGTGCAATTGGCGGCGAATGCCGCGTTCGAATTGCCGCCCTTGGCCCAGGAACTCGCGGTTTATGCGGTGGACGTTGCTGTCACGATCAACGGCGAAACCGTGCCCGCGCACCGGCTGGCCGTGCTGGCGCCGGGGGCGGCCGTCCAGTTGCTGGCCAGCCAGCCCACGCGCCTGATGGTGATAGGCGGCGAAGCGCTCGACGGCCCGCGCTTCATGTGGTGGAATTTTGTGTCCAGCCGCAAGGAGCGCATTGTGCAAGCCTCGCGCGACTGGGAGGCGCAGTCCATGGGGACGGTGCCCGGTGATACCGAACTGATTCCGCTGCCGGAGCGCCGTTTCACTGAAGGGTGACTCGCCCGCTCAGGCCACGTCCCGCGCCAGGCGCAATCCGCTGAACTGCCACCGCGCATCGGGCGGGAAAAAATTGCGATAGCTGGCGCGGATGTGGCTCTGCGGCGTGGCGCATGATCCACCGCGCAGCACAAACTGGTTGCACATGAACTTGCCGTTGTATTCACCGACCACACCTTCCCAGGGCTTGTAGCCGGGGTAGGGGTTGTAGTTGGACTGGGTCCATTCCCAGACATCCCCGAACATCTGCGCCGGGCCGCCCGCAGCCTGCTGCCGCAGGGGAAGCGGGTGATAGGCGGCATTTTCAACAAAGTTTCCCTGCAGGGTTTGCTGGGCCGGCGCGCTGCGGGCAGCCAGCTCCCACTCAAACTCGGTGGGCAGCCGTCCGCCAGCCCAGCGTGCGTAGGCATCGGCTTCAAAATAGCTGAGATGGCATACCGGGGTGTGCGCGTCCACCTGCACCAGTCCCTGCAAGGTGAAATTCTGGTAGCCCTGGTTGTCTCCGTCGTGCTGCCAGTACAGCGGCATGGCCGCCTGTTGCGCCTGCACCCAGTCCCAGCCCATGGACAACCACAATTCGGGCCTGCGATAGCCGCCGTCTTCGATGAAGGCCATCATCTCGCCGTTGGTGACCAGACGGCTGCCGATCTCAAACGGCGCGATATACACCTTGTGGCGCGGCGTTTCATTGTCGAAAGCAAACGGGCCATCCAGCGATTCCAGAAAACCATGCTCAAGCAGGCCGCCTTCCAGCGCGATCCAGCCCGGCGCCTGCGGGCTGATGCCGGCCAGCGGCCAGTGGCGCGCGTAGGCCGGCCGGCCGGGGTTGAAGGACAGCGCGTGTTTGATGTCGGTCAACAGCAATTCCTGGTGCTGCTGCTCGTGGTGCAGGCCCAGGGTGACCAGTGTGTGCAGCGTGGCGTCGTCCGGCTGCCGGGCCAGCAGGGCCAGCATCCGCTCGTCCACTTCAGCGCGGTAGGCCAGCACCTCGTCAAACGCCGGGCGGCTGATCAAGCCGCGCTGCGGGCGCGGGTACTTGTCGCCAACACCGTTGTAGTAACTGTTGAACAGCACGCGAAAGCTCGCGTCAAACGGCTTGAAGTCCGGCTCAAAACGTTCGAGGAGAAAGGTCTCGAAAAACCAGGTCAGGTGCGCCAGATGCCATTTGGCCGGACTGGCGTCGGGCATCGATTGCAGCTGGCAATCCTCGACGCTCAAGGGACCGGTCAAGGCCACGGTCTGGCCGCGAACTTGCTGAAAGCGCCGGGACAGGTCCGATTCTCTTGTGCCTGCCGACAGGTTACGTTGAACAGCTGGGTGAGAAGTCATGGCGCGCACCGCGTGAGTCAATCAACCAGACAGCTTTTCACGGTTTGCGGCTCCTGGCTGTCAGACAAGACGCCGATATCCACCCGCGGCTGCAAGGCCACGTTCACGGCCCGCCGGTCGTCAAACACAAAGCAGTCGCCGTCGAAGTGAGCAGCACCGTTATCTTCAAAATATTTCAGGATGCCGCCTTCGAGCTGGAAAACGTGTTGAACACCGGCCTCCCGCATGAAGATGGCGGCCTTCTCGCAGCGTATGCCCCCGGTGCAAAAGCTCACCACGGTTTTTCCCTGGAGTTCCTCACGATGGTCGAGCAGGGCCTGTGGGAATTCGGTGAACTTGCGGATGCGCCAGTCGATGGCGTTCCTGAAGGTGCCGACATCGGTTTCAAAGTCGTTGCGGGTGTCCAGCATGACGACGGGCCGGCCTTCGTGGTCGCATCCCGCGTCCAGCCAGCGTTTCAGCGTCTTCGCATCCACCGATGGCGCGCGGCTGTTTGCGGGGCGGATGGCCGGATGGTCCATGCGGATAATTTCTGGCCTGATTTTGACCAGCAGTTTGCGAAACGGCTGGACGCTGGACCAGCTTTCCTTGACTGCCAGGTCGCGGAAGCGGTGATCCCGGCGAAGCCATGCCAAAAAATCATGAATGCCGCTGCTGTTGGCGGCGAGGAACAGGTTGATGCCTTCTTCGGCCAGCAGTACCGTGCCGCGGATGGCGTGGCTTTGCGCGGCATCACGCACAGCGATCTGCAGGCCGGTGAGATCGTCCAGGGAAATGAACTTGTACGCTGCAACGTTCAGAATTTGCATGATGCAAGGCATTGTAGGCAGGGCACGCGCACCGTGTGGGAGCGCAGGCGGATCGCAGCTGGCAGGCAGCGTCCTAGAATGAAGCCATGTTTGTTCATTTACGTCTTCACACCGAGTTTTCCGTCGTTGACGGCACCAACCGCATCGATGAGATCGTGCAGGCCGCAGCGGCAGACGGCCAGCCGGCGCTGGCGATCACCGACCTGGGAAACCTGTTCGGCACGGTGAAGTTTTACAAGGAAGGCCGTGGCGCCGGCGTGAAGCCATTGATCGGTGCAGATGTCTGGGTGCAGGTGCCGGGCAAGGATGCAACCGCGGCACCGGCGCGCCTGCTGCTGCTGGTGCAGAACCGCCAGGGCTATCTCAATTTGTCCGAACTGCTGACGCGCGCCTGGACCCGCGGCGTGGTGCGTGACCAGGCCGTCATCAGCCTGGAATGGCTGCAGGAACTCGGCGAAGGCCTGATCGCGCTGTCGGGCGCGCAGGGCGGGGCAGTGGGCCAGGCGCTGGTGCAGGGCGATGGCGCACGTGCCGTGGAATGCGCGCTGTATTTCGCGGGGCTGTTTCCGCACCGTTTCTATATCGAGCTGCAGCGCGCCCAGCGTGTGGATGACGAGCAGCATGTGGTGGCTGCGGTGCAGCTGGCGGCCCGGCTCAAGCTGCCGGTGGTGGCGACCCACCCGGTGCAGTTCCTCGGTTATGAAGACTACGAGGCTCACGAGGCGCGTGTCTGTATCGCCGGCGGCGAGATCCTCGGTAATGCGCGGCGCGTGCGCAAGTTCACCCGCGAGCAGTATTTCAAGTCCTCGGCGCAGATGGCCGAGCTGTTTGCCGACCTGCCGTCGGCGCTGGCCAACACGCTGGAAATCGCCAAACGCTGCAACCTCAAGCTCGACCTCGGCAAACCCATGTTGCCGGAGTACCCGACGCCCGAGGTCAATGGCGTGCGCATGCCGCCCGACGAGTATTTCCGGTATGCGTCCTTTGAAGGGCTGGAAGAGCGGCTGGCCCACCTGTACCCCGACGAGAAGCTGCGCAACGAAAAACGCCCGCAGTACGTCGAGAGGCTTGAATTCGAGATCAGCACCATCCTGAAGATGGGTTTTCCGGGCTACTTCCTGATCGTGGGCGACTTCATCAACTGGGCCAA
>CAMLDT010000218.1 GCA_946479075.1 uncultured Polaromonas sp. | reverse complement strand
AAATTGAAATTGAAGGGCGCGAACAGCGCAAGGGCAACATCTACAAGGCCGTCGTGACCCGCGTCGAGCCCTCGCTCGAAGCCTGTTTTGTCGACTACGGCGAAGACCGCCACGGCTTTTTGCCGTTCAAGGAAATCTCCAAGCAGTACTTCGCCCAGGGCGTGCCGGTCAGCCAGGCACGCATCCAGGACGTGATCCGCGAAGGCCAGGAAATCCTGGTCCAGGTCGAGAAGGAAGAACGCGGCAACAAGGGCGCGGCCCTGACCACCTTTGTCTCGCTGGCCGGCCGTTACGTCGTGCTGATGCCCAACAACCCGCGCGGCGGTGGCGTCAGCCGCCGCATCGAAGGTGAAGACCGGGCCGAGCTCAAGGAAAACATGGACCAGCTGGAATACCCGGCCGGCGCCAGCATCATCGCCCGCACCGCCGGCATCGGCCGCAGCGCCGCCGAACTGCAGTGGGACCTGAACTACCTGATCAAACTCTGGACCGCCATCGACGGCGCCGGCAAGGAGGGCAAGGGCGCCTTCCTGATTTACCAGGAATCGAGCCTCGTCATCCGCGCGATCCGCGACTACTTCAACAGCGACATCGGCGACATCCTGTTCGACACCGACGACGTCTATGAGCAGGCGCGCCAGTTCATGGCCCACGTGATGCCCGAGCACGAGCACCGCGTCAAGCGTTACCGCGACGACGCGCCGCTGTTCAGCCGCTTCCAGATCGAGCACCAGATCGAGTCAGCCT
Source organism: uncultured Polaromonas sp. (assembly GCA_946479075.1). Next base: position 4,837 of record CAMLDT010000218.1, on the reverse strand, counting down.
ATGCACGCACCGTGCAACTGCCGTCCGGCGGCGCCATCGTGATCGACCACACCGAAGCACTTGTTTCCGTGGACGTCAACTCAGCGCGCGCCATCAAGGGCGGCGACATTGAAGAAACCGCCACCCGCACCAACCTCGAAGCCGCCGACGAAGTCGCGCGCCAGATGCGTTTGCGCGATCTGGGCGGCCTGATCGTCATCGACTTCATCGACATGGAAGAGTCGCGGAATCGCCGCGACGTCGAAAACCGCCTGCGCGATGCGCTGCGCCAGGACCGCGCGCGTGTGCAGTTCGGCACCATCAGCAAGTTCGGTCTGATGGAAATGAGCCGCCAGCGGCTGCGCCCCGCACTGTCTGAAGGCGCATCGATTCCCTGCCCGCGTTGCGGCGGCTCCGGCCACATCCGCGACACCGAAAGCTCGGCGCTGCAGATCCTGCGCATCATCCAGGAAGAGTCCATGAAGGACAGCACGGCCTCGGTGCTGTGCCAGGTGCCGGTCGATGTGGCTTCGTTCCTGCTCAACGAAAAACGCTCGGAGATCGCCAAGATCGAGATGAAGCAGCGCATCAACGTGCTGCTGGTGCCCAACAAGACACTGGAAACGCCCAACTACAAGCTTGAGCGCCTGAAACACGACGACCCGCGCCTGGACAACATCGAAGCCAGCTACAAGATGGCCGACGAGATGGAAGATCCGACCACGGTCACGCGCCGCAGCCAGGAAAAACACAACAAGCAGGAACCGGTCATCAAGGGCGTGTTGCCTGATGCACCGGCGCCGCAGGCGATTCCGAAACCGGCACCGCTTGCAGCCGCACCGGCGCAGGCGCAGCCGGCCCGTGCCGCAGCGGCCGCACCGGCAGAAAAAAGCTTCTTTGCCAAGCTCAAGGAATTTTTTGTCGGTGCCGACACCGCGCCTGTGGCCGCACCTGCCCGCGAAGAGAAAAAAGACGCGCGCAGCGGCGAAGCCCGTCGTGACGGACGCGGCGAACGTGGTGAACGCAGCGAGCGCGGCGGTGAACGCGGTGGCCGTGACGGACGCCGTGGTGGACGCGGCGGACGCGGCGAAGGCCGTGCCGGTGAGCCGCGCGGCGAGGGCCGGCCGGACCAGCCACGCGAAGCCCGCGGTGAGCGTGCCGAACGGGGTGAGCGCCGTGAACGCGGCGAAGGCCGTGGTGATCGTCCTGCTGCCGAAGGCCAGCGCCCCGAGCGCCAGGCTGGTGAACGCAATGAGCAAGCGCGCGAAGCCCGTGAACCGCGTGAGCCGCGTGAACCACGCGGTGATCGTCCCGAACAACGTGCCGACGGGCAAGCCCAGGGCACGGAAGGCCGCGAAGGCCGTGGCCGCCGCGGCCGCGGTGGTGATCGCGGTGAACGTGGCGAGCGCGGCGACCGCGCGCCGCGGGATGCCGAGCAGCAGGAGCAAGCCCTGGCCAACCAGGCGGCCATGGCCGCCGCGATGGCCGGCGAGTCCACACCGCGCCAGGAGCGCACGACTGACGCCGGCCGTGACGGCGAGCGCCAGGACGGCAACCGCAACAACGAAGCCCGCGCTGAAGGCCAGGGCCGCCGTGAACGCGGTGAGCGTGGCGAGCGCGGCAATGGCCGCCGCAACGAACGCCATGACGACCGCGGTGAACGCACTGACGGCAGCGCGGCACCGGTGGCCGGCGCCCAGGCCGACAGTTTCGATGCCGCCCACCCGGCCGTCGTGGCCAGCCTTGACGACGCCGGCAACCCGGTGGCACCCGCCTCCTCGACCGACGTGCCAACCCGCCCGGACGGTGAGGAAAGCCAGGATCGCCAGCCCCGTGAGCGCCGCAGCCGTGACCGTTATGGCCGCGACCGGCGCGAGCGTTCGGAGCGTGGCGACGCAAGCGCCGAAGGCGCCGCGGCACCTGCGCCGGCCGCAATGCCTGCCACCGGCGGTTTTGAATCAAACTTTGAATCAAATCAGGCTCCAGCCCACGACCAGCAAGCGTCAAGCGCTCCTGAATTCGTAGCACAGACAGCCCCGGCACCTGCCCCCCAGGCAGCGCCGCAAGCCGCCCCGGTGGCTGCCGCTCCCGTCGTGGCAGCTGCGCCGGCGGCCCCGGCCGGCCGCGCGCTTCCCAAAGTGCAGAGTTATGACCTGCCGCTGCAGGATTTGGCCCAGGTGGCCCAGTCCTCCGGTCTGCAGTGGGTCAATTCGGACGCAGCCAAGATCGCCGAAGTTCAGGCCGCGATGGCCGCCGAGCCGAAACCGATCCACGTTCCACGTGAACGCGCGCCGGTGGTTCAACTGGACACCGGCCCGCTGGTGCTGGTCGAGACCAAACGCGATTTGCGCAACACCACGCTGCCGTTTGAGCAGGCGGCCGCCGCTGCGCCGACCACAGGGGAACGCGCGAAATAAGCTGCCCTCTGCACCCTGCCGCTTTCCCCTGCGGCGGGCATTGATCAAAAGCAGCCTTCGGGCTGCTTTTTTTTGCCTGGCCGCCCATCCCGTGCAGCCCGCACCGGGAAAATAGTGGCTTCCACCAGAGCGGTTTCACGGGATCTGCCCGCTGTTTGGCATTGATCTTGCGCACAATGGCGCCATGATGACGCGCGTCCTGCCATCACGCCTTCCAGACCTGTCCTGCCTGCGCAAGGCCAGCGTTCTCCTGTGGCGAACGCTGGTCAGGCAGGCGCCGCCGCTCGGGCCGATGCTGCTGTTTGCCCTGGCCTATGGCGCATCGGCGCGGCTGGGGCTGGCCTATTCGAGTCTGGCGCCCAATGTCACCCTGATATGGGCACCCACCGGCATCAGCCTGTTTGTGGTTTTGCGCTGGGGCCCACAATTCTGGCCCGGCATCGTACTGGGTGACCTGATCGCCAACACCGGTACCGGCGCGCCCATCGCGGCCATCCTCGGCATCTCGGCGGGCAACATTCTGCAAACGCTGGCCTGCGCCTGGCTGCTGCAGCGCGCCGGTTTGCACAGCGATCTGGCGCGGGTGCGCGATGTGGTGGCGCTCATCGCCCTGGGCACGGCAGGCGCCGCGCTGAGCGCCTGCGTCGGCCCGGCCGCCCTGGCCTTGAGCGGCACCATCACCTGGCCGGCCTGGCCGTCGGTCTGGGTGCAATGGCTGATGGGCGACGCCACGGGCGCCGTGGTGTTGACGCCGCTGCTGCTGGCCTGGTGGGGAGCCTGGCCGCCCGGTCGCTGGAGCCGGCTGCGGCGCATGGAAGCCGGGCTGCTGATGCTCTCGCTCGCGCTGCTGTGCGGCGCCATTTTCGGCGGGCTGGGCTGGGTCCGCCAGGGCTACTACCCCGCTTCACTGGCGTTGTTTCCGCTGGCGGTGTGGGCGGCGCTGCGCTTCGGCCTGCGTGGCGCCACCTTGCTGACGCTGGTGATGTCGGCCGCGGCCATTACCGGGACGGTGCATGGTTTCGGGCCTTTCGTCGATGACGCCGGGACCGCCAGCCTGCTGCGCTGGTGGCTGTTCGCCAACGTGATCACCGTCACCAGCCTGGTGCTGGCAGCTTCGCGGGCCGAGCGTGACCAGGCCCAAAACCAGGCCATCCGGCAGCGCGACTTTGCCGATGCTGTCCTGGACGCGGAAGGCGCCCTCGTGGCCGTGCTGGATCCGCAATGGCGCATCCAGCGCGTCAACCGCGCGTTGCTGGCCACCACCGGCCATGCGCCGGGAACCTTGCAGGGCCGACACTTCCGCGAGGCGCTGATCCCCGAAGCACAGTGGCACAAGATCGACGGATTGGCCGACCTGCTGCGCACCCGCGTCAGCCAGTCGCTGCGCCATGACAGCAGCCTGCGCCGGCACAACCGCCCGCCGCTCATCGTTTCCTGGTCGGTCACGGCGCTGCGCGGGGCCGGCGACGCCATCGAACACGTCGTTGTTTCAGGCCTGGACGTCAGCGCACGGGTCGAAGCGGCCGAAGCGCTGCGCCATGCACGCCGGTCACTGGAAGCGCGGGTGGCCGAGCGCACCAGCGAGCTGGCGCAGGCCAATGCCGAACTGCAGGTCGAGATCACTGAACGGCGGCGGCTGGAGGGCGAGATCATCCACGTCAGCGAAAGCGAGCAGATGCGCTTCGGCCAGGAACTGCACGACGGGCTGGGCCAGCACCTGACGGCCACCGCTTTCCAGGCCGCGTTGCTGGCACGCGACCTGGCGGGCCGGCCCGCAGCGCTGGTCGCCGAACGCATCGAAACCATGCTTGGCGACGCGGTCTCCCAAACCCGGCGGCTGGCGCGCGGGCTGTTCCCGGTGGAACTGGAAGACAACGGCCTGACAGCAGCGCTGGCCCAGATGGCCGCCAACACCCGGGAGTACATGGGCATGAACTGCACACTGCTTTGCCCGGAACCCGTGGACGTGCCCGACCACACGGTCGCGATTCACCTGTACCGGATTGCGCAGGAAGCCGTGAACAACGCGGCCAAGCACGCGCACTGCAGGAACCTCACCATCGCGCTGGGCCTGCAGGACGGCGCGCTCGTGCTGCGCGTCACCGACGACGGCATGCGCGAATCAGACGCACCAACAGGCACAGGCATGGGCCTGGGCATCATGCGGCACCGGGCGCGCCTGATTGCTGCGCAGGTCACGCTGGGCCCGCGCGGTGATGGCCTGGCGGGCTGGGAAGTGGCCGTCACCCGGCCGGAGACCAGGCCATGAAGGCAGGCGGGCTCCGCAGCAAGGTCCTGATCGTGGATGACCACCCCATCCTGCGCCACGGCATTGCGCAAATGGTGGCGCGCGAAGACGACATGGAGGTCTGCGGCGAGGCCGGCAGCGTGCCGGACGCACTGGCTTTCATCGCCGCCAACGCGGTGGACCTGGCCATCGT
>CAMLDT010000217.1 GCA_946479075.1 uncultured Polaromonas sp. | reverse complement strand
ACAACCCGGCCTACGACCCCGCCGCGACGCGGCGCGGCGATGCCTTTGAAGGCCGCGACCCGAAATATTCATGGCGCAACCCCGGCTTTGCCCAGGATGACCAGCACCCGGTGCTCAACGTGACCTGGAACGACGCCGTGGCCATGAGCCGGTGGCTCAGCCAGCGCGAAGGCCACACCTACCGCCTGCCGACCGAGGCCGAGTGGGAATACGCCTGCCGCGCCGGCGGCCGCACGCGTTACCACGCCAGCCGCGACGCTGCCACCGACGCCGCCAACGCCAACGCCAACGCCAACGCCAACGCGCCGGCGTCGCTGCTGCGCATTGCCAACACCTTTGATGCGGACGCCGCCCGCAACTGGCCGCGCTGGCAGGACTTTGCGCTCAAGGGCCACGACGGCTACGCCTTCACCGCGCCCGTCGGCAGCTTTGCGCCCAACGCCTTCGGCCTGCACGACATGCTCGGCAACGCCTGGGAGTGGGTGGCCGACTGGCACGACGAGGGTTATTACGCGCGTTCGCCCGCCGCCGATCCCCAGGGTCCGGACGACGGCTCGGTGCGGGTGCGCCGCGGCGGCTCCTGGCACACCTGGGCGCTGTACGCCCGCTGCAGCTACCGCAACTGGAACTCGCCCCAGACGCGTTACACCCTGGTCGGCATGCGGCTGTTGCGCGAGGTGGATGCCGCCCCGCGCTGAACGCCCGGCCAGCCGATGTGCCTGATGCCGAACTTATAAGCCAAATCGGCCTCCAGCCCCCGTCTGGCGGGCGCAAGCAGCTATCAAATCAGGAGCGTTCCGGCGTCCACGGGAGCCCGGCAGGCGCGCACATCCAGGATGGCACACGGCGTGCAATGCCGTGTATCGCCCGGACAGCAATTGCTTAAATGTTCAATAAAACGGACAAAATAATCGTAAAAGTATAAAATTACAGACATGTCGAGGAAAAATAGCTTGGCAGAGCCGCTTGAGGTCACGCAGTTTGTGACAGCCGTAGGCTTACGCGTGCGTCTGATGCGTCGCGCCCGGCAACTCACGCAGGCGGATCTGGCCTTGCGTGCCGAGGTCAGCCGGCAGACCGTGATCGCTGTCGAAGCCGGCGTCCTGTCCACGCGGTTTGCCGACATCGCGCGCCTGCTGTGGGCACTTGACGATCAGAGCCTTCAAGAGGTCCTCTCCAGTGCCGAGCAGGATCCCGCCTACCTCGAAGCAGCGCGCGACCACGTTCTGGGCGGTAAAACACGCCGTGAGGGCGCATGAGCCGCAGCGCGCCGGTTTACCGCTGGGTCAGCACTGCCCATGGAAGCCCGCGCCGGTGTTCGTCGGCGAACTCACCCAACAGGCGGGGCGCTGGACCTTTGTTTTTGACGCCGACTACCTCGACAGGGGCAAACACGCCTGGGAACTCGATCCGGCCGACATCCGGGTCAAGCAGCGCGGGCCTTTCATCCGGCGCGGTGTGGCGCCCCACCCCGTGTTCTGTGACCTGGCCTTGTCGGGCTGGTCCCTCGATGTGCTGCAAAAGAACCGGCGCGCGCTGACCGGACAGGACGATGCATGGGGTTGGTGGGAACGGCTGGTGTATGCGCCGGCGGACGGCTTCGGGGCCCTGTTTGTAGGGGAGCCGGATCAGAAGCCGCGCTCGGAGGCCGTGCTGGCAGAGGCCTTGGGCAAGGTCTCCAGAGAATCGCTGCAGCAAGCCCGGCTCGACAGCTCGACCGGTGCCATGGGCGGTGAACGTCCGAAGATCGCGGCCTATTTTCATGACACGGTGGCCGATGTGCAGGTCCCCGTCCTTCTGAAGTTTCCCCTTCCCGGTGAGCGCAGCGACACCGTGGTCGCCGAGGCCACGGCGCTCACGCTGGCGCACGAGTTGGGCATGCAGGTACCGGCGCATGCCATCGTGCCAACCAACGATGCGCCGGCCTTGCGCATTGAGCGTTTTGACCGCAGCGCAGACGGCCAGGTCTGGCACTGCGTCAGCGCTGCCACCGCGCTGCGCCTGACACCGCCCAACGACCCGGACGATCCTTTGCGCAGTTACGTCCCGCTGCGGTCCATGCTGCGCCATCCCGGCGATGCGCTGGAAGCTGTTTCGACGCGTCGTGCTCAATGCCGCGGTAGGCAACACCGACGACCATCCCTGGAACACCAGCCTTCGCCAAATGGGCCTGCGTGACTGGCGGCTGTCACCGCTCTATGACGTGCTGCCCTGGTTCCAACGGGAAGGTACCCCGGTTTTCCGGATGGCCATCCGCCGCAACAATGTTCGCCTTGCCACCACCAAAAACCTGATCGGTGCCGGGCTGGAACTGGCGGGGCTGGCGCGTGACGACGCCCTGACCCTGATCGACGCGACGTCGCAGCATGTGCGGCGGCGTTGGCGCGATGTGTTCGAGGCGCACGCCGCCGGGCTACCGCAGGCGATGGCGGGTGACTGGAAAGCCGTGTTCGAGCCGCCCGCCTGAGGCTCTGTCTGCAGCGTTGGCCTGGCTCCCCGGCCTCTTAATTACAAGTCAAATCGGCCTCCAGCCCCCGTCCAGCGGGCGCAAGCAGCTATCAAATCAGGAGCGTTCCAGTGCCTCGGCCTTCGACATGCGCGCATTGCGCAACACCACGCCCAGCCGCTCGACCTCCTGGCGCTGCTCGACAGCGAAGCCCGACTTGCTGAAGAAGGGCTCGGCCGTCAGGCTGACATCGGCGAACAGTGTGCCGATGCCGCGCTGCGCGGCCGAGGCTTCGATACGCGCCATCAGCGCCCGCGCCACGCCGCGCCCTGCGAAGGCCGGGCTGACGAAAAACATGTCGATATAGCCCGACGCCTGCAGGTCCGCAAAGCCGGCCACCTCGCCGTCCACCTCGGCCACAAAGGGCTGGTTGGCCTGCATGCGCGCGGCCCATTGCGCTGCGTCGTGGTCGGGCGGCGCCCAGGCGTTGCGCTGCTCGGCCGTGTAGTCGCGCGCGGCGAGCTGGTGCACGGAGGCATGAAAGACGGCGCGAAGCAGCGGCGCATCGCCGGGACGGAAGTTGCGAATCAGCATGACGAATCAGACACGAAAACAGAAACGGAGGGAAAAGAAGCGAGCGCGGATTGTAGCCACGCATCGAGCCCCCAAAAGCCCGTGCGCCAGCGGAGGGCTACAGCGACTTCTTCGGCACCAGCGCGATCTCCAGCCCGCGCGCTGTCACGGTGATCTTTCCGGGCTCCATGCCCAGGCCATCGGCCAGCATCAGGTCTTTGGCTTCGAGCTTGTGCAGCACCACTTCCAGCAGCGATTGTTCGGCCAGTGCCGGTCCGTAGGCCTGCAGCAACGCGGCCGGCCCGGGCGGCATGCCGGACAGGCTCAGCGTGTTGACCTTGAGCTGGTAGGCGCGCAGGGAATGGTCGCTGGGCTCATAACGCAGCGCAAAGTCCACATCAAAGTTGCCGCTGGTGCTGCGTGACAGCGCCGGACCTGCGGCGTCCACCACCATCTGGGTGCCCAGCCGGTTCTGTTCGGGCAGCAGGCGCAGCCGCGGCGGCTGCAGCGTCAGCTCCAGCAGCCCGCCCACCGGGTAACGCATGGGAAATTTTTCAGCCACCGCCTGCTGCAGTTGTGCCGTGGTGACGGTATAGCCCGGCTGCGCCTGCGCCGTGGCTGCGGCCAGTGCAAGAGCGACGGTGAGTGACATCAGCCACTGTCTGCGTTTCATCATGGTCCTTCCATTCAAGAGGCAGCCTGAAGAGGCACCCTATCAGACGCCCAGGGTGCGGCAGGGTTCCCTGCCGCGCTGTGCGGCTTTTTCCGGTGTGCATGCCAGCCCACATCTGGTAACGCACGGATACCTGCGGTGAACATGGCGACACATGCACCTTACCCGCGCCGCGTCCAATGGTTTTCATGCGGTCCATTCCGTCCGCGACCTTGCAGGAGACAAGCATGATGATCAAGACCACCCTTCTGACACTGGCGGCCGCTGGCCTCACAGGCTGCGCCGTGTACCCCGCTGCGCCTTATGGCGCGGTGTATGAGCCCACACCGGTGTATGTGGCGCCCGCGCCGGTATTCATCGGCGGCTCGGTGTATCACGGCCGCCCGCGCGGCTACAGCCGCCCGTACGGCGACGGGCCACATGGGCACCGCCGCTGACGGGAGCCAGGCAACCCGTGCCATGTAAAGCCGGCGTGCTGAAGTGCAAAGAAGTGTCAATCCGGTCAACAGCTGGTGCCCGTGCGCCGTTGAACACACACGGTGATGTGCCATCGACGTGATGGCACCAGCCGCATCCAAAGGACTTCCATGAACAAGCTACTCGCTGCCCTGATGAGCACCCTGATTGCCGGCGCAGCATTTGCGCAAACGCCTGCGCCTGCCGCCCCGGCCACACCTGCGGTGGCCAAGGCAGAAGCCAAGGCCGAGAAGTCGGTGGCCGCCGCTGTCAAAAGCGAAGCCAAGGTCGATGCCAAAGCCGACGCCAAAGTCGGCAAGGCCGAAGCCGGCGCCGCTAAAAAGAAAACCAAAGCCATGACCAAGGCTGCCCACACCAAAGCCAAGGCCGGCGCCAAAGCTGCCAAGGCCGATCCTGAAGACAAGGCCGGCGCCATGGCCAAAGCCGACAAGACCAGCGCCAAGGCCGACATGAAAGCCGACAAGGCGGTCATCAAGGCGGACACCCAGGTCGGTACCGTGCGCATCAAGGCCGCAGGCGACAAGGCCGCCGCCAGTGCTGAAACCACCGGCGCCAAGGCAGAAGCCAAGGCCGATGTGAAAGCCGCCGGTGCGAAGTAATTTCGGCTGGGCCTCGCATGATGCGGACAGGCGCCGCATCAGCGCCTGACAGCTTCAGCCAGCTGGATTCAGCACGCTGTTAAAAACAAAGAGCAGGTTCCGGCCTGCTCTTTTTTTTCGTCCCGCACCGCGTTTCTTCGCCATTTGTTTTACCTCCGGCGTCATGGACGCCAGGCGCCATCGCGGCGAGCATGCAGGCATTCGCCAAAAAGGAAATCGCCATGCCCGCCTACGCCTTTGCCCTGCTCCGCAATGTGAAGATCAACAACCAGATCGCCGACTACATCACCCGCATCGACGCCACGCTGGTGCCTTTCGGAGGCGCGTTCAAGATTCATGGCGGGCGCACCGAGGTGGTGGAAGGCACTTTCGACCACACCCTGGTGGCCATCGCCTTTCCCGACATGGATCACGCACGCCGCTGGTACCACTCCACGGACTACCAGGCCATCCTGCCGCTGCGCACCGGCAACTCCGAAGGCATCGCCTTCCTGATCGACGGTGTGGAAGACGGTTACCAGGGCCGGGAGATGATTGCGAAACTGGATCCGTGTTGAGCTTGCGCTTGAGCGCCTGGCCAAGCGGCAACGTGCCTCGGGCAGTCGTTTTTAACTCCCCCTCCCAACCCCCGCCCTTGCATCGCCCCGCTGGGCAAGGGAAGGGAGCCTCATGTGGCCGCGTGCGCTGCACTCGCGTGCAAACATGACCGCCCGTTGTGACTCGGGATTGAATCCGTTCCCGGTATTTGTATTGCCTTCTCTTCCGCCCGTCGGGCTGGGCCGAGGAGCGCAGCCGAAAACGGATCAGGACGGGCGATTGTCTGAG
>CAMLDT010000216.1 GCA_946479075.1 uncultured Polaromonas sp. | reverse complement strand
GGCCAGCAGCAAGGCAATGGCGTCCATCAGCGTGCTCCCTTGCGCAAAGTGATCCGATAGGCAATGAGTGTGTCGCAGGCCAGCAGGCTGAACAGCAGCAGGCCCTGGAACACGCCGGTCAGCGATTTGGGCAGGCCCAGGCGCGACTGCGCGAGTTCACCGCCGATGTAAAACATGCTCATCAGGATGGCCGAAAACACCATACCGGCCGGGTGCAGCCGCCCGACAAAGGCCACGATGATGGCGGCAAAACCGTAGCCTGCCGGCACATACGGCGTGAGCTGACCAATCGGCCCGGCCACTTCGAGCGCTCCGGCCAGGCCGGCCGCACCGCCCGAGATGAGCAGCGCCACCCACAAGGCCTTGCGCGAGGAAAAGCCCGCATAACGCGCCGCGCTGGGGGCCAGCCCGCCGACCTGCTGGGCAAAACCGGCGTAGGTGCGAAACAGGAAGACCCACAACGCCGCTGCGCCGGCCAGCGCGATCAGCAGACCGATGCTCACGCGCGAACCACTCATCAGGCGCGGGATCTGCGTCACCGCCTCGAAAGTTTTGGTCTGCGGAAAGTTGTAGCCGTTCGGGTCTTTCCACGGGCCGAACACCAGGTAGCTGAGCACCATGTCGGCCACATAAACCAGCATCAGGCTGACCAGGATTTCATTGGCATTGAAGCGGTCGCGCAGCAGCGCCGTGATGCCGGCCCAGAGCATGCCGCCCAGCACGCCGGCAAGCATGATGGCCGGCACGATCCACGGCCCGGTGGTCTTGTCGGCCAGCAGCGCCACGCCGCCGGCCGCCACCGCGCCGATCACGAACTGGCCTTCGGCGCCGATGTTCCAGACATTGGAGCGGAAACACACGGCCAGGCCCAGCGCAATGATCAGCAGCGGCGTGGCCTTGACCATCAGCTCGCCCAGCGCATAAGGCGACTTGATGGGCTCCCAGAAGAAAATCTGCAGGCCGCGCACCGGGTCCTTGCCCAGCGCTACGAACAGCGCCACGCCGATCAGCACGGTGACCAGCAGGGCCAGCAACGGCGAGCCAAAGGTCCACAGGCGGGACGGCTGGGGCCGGGCTTCAAGCTTGAGCATGTGCGCCCCCTTCCTTGCCCGTTGGCGACCACAAGCCGCTCATCCACTGCCCCACCAGCCCCACGGTCGCCTCAGCGCGCGGCAGCGGCGGCGAGAGCTGGCCCTTGGCCATCACGTAGAGCCGGTCGCAGAGGTCGAACAATTCTTCCAGCTCCTCGCTGACCACCAGCACCGCGCAGCCGCTGTCACGCAGCTTCAACAACTCGCCGCGGATCTGCGCCGCGGCGCCCACGTCCACGCCCCAGGTCGGCTGGGAGACGATCAGCAGCGAAGGATTGGCCGCGATCTCGCGCCCGACGATGAATTTCTGCAGATTGCCGCCCGACAGCGACTGCGCTGCCGCGCCCGGCCCACCGGCCTTGACCCGGAAGCGCTCGATGATGGCGCTGGCCTGCGCACGCAGCGCACGCAGTTGCAGCCATCCGCCGCGCCTGACCGCGTCCTTGCGGGTCAGCAGCAGGTTGTGCGCCAGGCTCAATGCCGGCACGGCGCCGCGGCCCAGCCGCTCCTCGGGCACAAAATGCAGGCCCAGCGCCCGGCGCTGCGCAGGATTCAGCTTGCCCACGCCCTGCCCCGCCACCTGCACGCTGGCCGCGTCCGCCCGGGTGTCTTCGCCCGACAGCGCATACAGCAATTCCTTTTGCCCGTTGCCCGACACGCCGGCGATGCCCACCACCTCGCCGGCACGCACCGCCAGGCTGATGTGTTTCAGGTCCATGCCGAACTGGTCGTCACGCGGCAGGTTCAGCGACCGTACTTCCAGCACCGTGGCGCCCAGGGCCACCTCGCGGTGTTCCAGCGCCGGCGGCTCGGCGCCAATCATGAGCCGGCTCAGCGAAGCGTTGGACTCCTGGCGCGGGTCGCAGACACCGGTGACCTTGCCGCCGCGCAGCACGGTGCAGGCGGTGCACAGCTCGCGGATCTCGTGCAGCTTGTGGCTGATGTAGAGAATGCTGCACCCGCCGGCGGCCAGCTGGCGCAGCGTGCCAAACAGGTTTTCCACCGCCTGCGGCGTCAGCACCGAGGTCGGCTCATCGAGGATCAGCAGCTTGGGCTCGGTCAGCAGCGAACGGGCGATCTCCACCCGCTGGCGCTCGCCCACGGCCAGCGTGTGCACCGGCCGCGTGGGTTCGAGCTGCAGGCCATAGGCTTCGCTGGTGGCAACGATGCGCCGCGACACTTCGGCCAGGCTCAGGCTTTTGTCCAGGCCCAGCCACACGTTTTCCGCCACGGTCAGGGTGTCGAACAGGCTGAAGTGCTGGAACACCATGGCGATGCCCAGGGCCCGCGCCTCCTGCGGGTTGCGTACCGTCACGCTGCGGCCGTCGATCTGCATGCTGCCGGCATCGGGCTTGACCGCGCCGTAGATGATTTTCATCAAGGTCGATTTGCCCGCGCCGTTTTCGCCGAGCACGGCGTGGATTTCGCCCGGCTGCACCGTCAGCGCGACCTCGCTGTTGGCCACCACCGCCGGGTAGGCCTTGGTGATGCCGGCCAACTGCAGGCGCGGCGCGGCAGGCTTACTGGGGCTGGAGGCGGTCATGGCGGATTTTCATCAGTTTTTATAAGTGTTTTGAGGCTGTGGCCCATGTCTGTCAAGCGCGAGCAACTATTGTTTTTGTAGCGCCGCGGCCACCGACTTGACCCGTTCGCGCAGCCATTTGGCGGGCGCCGAAGCGTGGGTGCGTTCGTGCCAGAGCTGGTAATACATCATGCGTGGAAAGTCGATGGGACAGGGCAGGATGGTCACCGGCAAGGCGCTGGTGAAACGCTCGCAATACTGCCGGCCGGTGGTCAGCACCAGCAGGCTGGAGGCGACCATGGCCGGGATGAGCCCGAAATGCGGGCAACGCGCGGTGATGTTGCGCTGCAGGCCCAGCGTGTCCAGGTGCAGATCGATCACGCCCTTGGCGCCCGGGTGTGTCGGCGTGGGCGCAATGTGCTCGGACGCCAGCCAGGTCGCGCTGTCCCAGCCGCGCCGCACCGCCGGGTGGCTGCTGGCAACCAGGCACACCACCTCGTCGCCGAACAGGCGCGCCATGTGCAGGTCGTCGGGCGGCGCTGGCCAGTTGCCGATCACCAGATCGACCTCGCCCTGGGCCAACCGCGCGCGGTAGTCGGAGTCGCCCGACAGCGCGTGAATGTCCACCCGGCACAGCGGCGCCTGGTTCTTGATCTGCGCCACCAGTTGCGGCAGGAACTGCGGGTCCATGTAGTCGCTGCAGGCCAGGCTGAAGGTGCGGGTGGCGGTGGCGGCATCGAAACCGCGCGCGTCGCTGAACAAGACCTCGGCGGCCCGCAAAATGCTTGCCGAGGGCTCGATCATGCGCAGGCCGGCATCGGTGGGCACCATGCCGGCCCCCGAACGCACCAGCAAGGGGTCGCCTGCCAGCTCGCGCAGGCGCTTGAGCGCCGCGCTGACAGCGGGTTGGTACATTCCCAGGCGGATGGCGGCGCGTGAAACGCTGCGTTCGGTCAGCACGGTGTTCAAGACCCTTATGAGATGGAGGTCTATCTTGTCGAATAAGGCCTGGTCTTTCATACCTTTTTGTACATCGTCCCGATATGGCCTGAGGTATACCTGCATCGAGCGATTGGGTTTACCCTAGTGCACATGGACATCCGCAAGCCTTTGAAAACCATTCAATTTGTCAGGGGGGGCGAGGTGGTCGCGCTCGCCAATGTACCACCCAGCCGCACGCTGCTGGAGGTGCTGCGCGAGGACCTGGCGTGCACCGGCACCAAGGAAGGTTGTGGTGAAGGCGACTGCGGCGCCTGCACCGTGGTGCTGGGCGAAGCGGTGGACGGGCGCATTCAGTACAAGGCGGTCAACAGCTGCATCAAGCTGGCGCACTCGGTGGACGGCCAGGCGCTGTGGACGGTCGAAGACATTGCCGGCGCCGGCGGTGAGCTGCATCCCGCACAGCAAAGCATGGTGGATTGTCATGGCAGCCAGTGCGGCTTCTGCACACCGGGTTTTGTGATGAGTTTGTTTGGCATCTACCAAAATCATGTGTGCCAGGGCCGCACCGTCACACGCGAGCTGGCGCAGCAAGAACTGTCGGGCAACCTGTGCCGCTGCACCGGCTACAGGCCGATTTTCGACGCCGCGCAGCAGATGGCCTCGCTGCCAGCCGCGACCATCGATGAAGCTGACGTGCTATCAAAACTGGAGCTGCTCGCGCCCGCCAGACGGGGGCTGGAGGCCGATTTGGCTTATAACTCCCCGCGCACGCTGGCAGGCCTGCTGGCGGCGCGCGCTGCGCACCCGCAGGCACAAGTCGTCGCCGGCTGCACCGACGTCGGCCTCTGGGTGACAAAGCTGCACCAGGCGTTCAACCAGGTGCTGGACGTGACCCGTGTGGAGGAACTGCGGCGCATCGAGCGCTACCCCCATCACCTCGCCATCGGCGCGGCCGTCACGCTGAGCGACGCCTTTGCCGCGCTGGTAGCTGACAGGCCGCAACTGCAGACCTTTGCCAACCGCTTTGCCGGCCTGCCGGTGCGCAACGCCGGCACCCTGGGCGGCAACGTCGCCAACGGCTCGCCGATTGGCGACTCCATGCCGCTGCTGATCGCGCTGGGTGCCAGCATTGTGTTGATGAGCGTGCGAGGCCACCGCGAGATGCCGCTGGAGGCTCTCTACACCGGTTACCGCAAAAACGTGATGGCACCTGATGAAGTGCTGGCCTGGATCAAGGTGCCGCTGCCGCACGCTGGCGAACGGAGCGCCGCGCCGGGCCGCCCCAAGCAAGCGAGCGCCCCCTCGGGGGGCAGCGCAGTCCACGAAGTGGCAAGCGGGGAGGCTGAATTTTTAAGGGCCTACAAGATCAGCAAGCGGTATGACGATGACATCTCCGCCGTCTGCCTGGTGATCAATCTGGAGCTCGACGGCGACAAGGTCGCGCGCATCGGCATGGGCGCAGGCGGCGTGGCCGCCACCCCCGCCCGCGCCGTCGAGACCGAAGCCTTTCTGCGCGGCAAGCCGTGGAGCCAGGCCACCGTGCGTGAAGCGACGGCCGTATTGCGCGCCGAGTTTCAACCGCTGAGCGACATGCGCGCCTCCAGCGGCTACCGCAGCGAAGTGCTGGGCAACCTGCTGCAGCGCTTCTGGCTCGAAAGCCAGGGACTGCAGCAGATCAATCTGGAAAGCTTCCGGCTTGAGGAGGCCCAGGCATGAAGCAGCGCCTGCAAAAACACGGCAGCGACTTCAGCGCCTCAGAAGGCGGCGGCCCCGGCGGCGCGGCGGATGCCGGCGAGCGCAACATCGCACCCGCGACCCGTTCACCGCACGCGCCCGCAAGTTCCGCCCCGGCCATGGGCGTGTCGCGCCCGCACGAAAGCGCGCGCGCCCAAGTGGCCGGCAGCGCCACCTATGTGGATGACATTCCCGAGGTCAAGGGCACGCTGCACGCCGCGCCGATTCTTTCGACCGTGGCGCATGGCCGCCTGCGCGGCGTGGATGCCAGCGCCGCGCAGGCCCTGCCCGGCGTGCGCGGTGTGGTGCTGGCGGCCGACATCCCCGGCGACAAGATGCTGGCCACCTTTGTTGGCGATGAACCGATCTTCGCCACGGGCACCGTGCAACACGTCGGTCAG
>CAMLDT010000215.1 GCA_946479075.1 uncultured Polaromonas sp. | reverse complement strand
GAAATAGAACTCGACGGCCAGAAGGTGGAAGTGCTCGAAGGCAGCACCGTGATGCATGCGGCTGAAAAGGCCGGCACCTACATCCCCCATTTCTGCTATCACAAGAAGCTCAGCATCGCGGCCAACTGCCGCATGTGCCTGGTGGATGTTGAAAAGGCGCCCAAGCCCATGCCTGCCTGCGCCACGCCGGTGACGCAGGGCATGATCGTGCACACCAAGAGCGACAAAGCCATCAAGGCCCAGAAGGGCGTGATGGAGTTCCTGCTGATCAACCACCCGCTCGATTGCCCCATCTGCGACCAGGGCGGTGAATGCCAGCTGCAGGATCTGGCCGTCGGTTATGGCGGCAGCGGCTCGCGTTACGAAGAAGAAAAACGCGTGGTGTTCCACAAAAATGTGGGTCCGCTGATTTCCATGGAAGAAATGAGCCGCTGCATCCACTGCACACGCTGTGTGCGCTTCGGCCAGGAAGTGGCCGGCGTGATGGAGCTCGGCATGTCGCACCGCGGCGAACACGCAGAAATCGAAACCTTTGTCGGCATGTCGGTGGACTCGGAGCTGTCCGGCAACATGATCGATATCTGTCCGGTGGGCGCTTTGACCAGCAAGCCCTTCCGTTACAGCGCCCGCACCTGGGAGCTGTCGCGCCGCAAATCGGTGAGCCCGCATGACTCCACCGGCGCCAACCTGATCGTCCAGGTCAAGAACAACCAGGTGATGCGTGTCGTGCCGCTGGAAAACGAAGAGATCAACGAGTGCTGGATTGCCGACCGGGACCGGTTTTCCTACGAAGCGCTGGGCAGCGACGAGCGCCTGAAAAGCCCGATGATCAAGCAGGGCGGCCAGTGGAAAACCGTGGATTGGCAGACCGCGCTCGAATATGTGGCCAACGGCTTGAAGCAGATCAAGGCCGATCATGGCGCGGCAAGCATTGGCACGCTGGCCAGCCCGCACAGCACGCTCGAAGAGCTCTACCTGGCGGCATCGCTGATGCGCGGTCTGGGAAGCGGCAACATCGATTACCGTTTGCGCAACGCCGAATTTTCCCCGCAGGCCGGCGTGCGCTGGCTGGGCACCTCGATTGCATCGCTGTCGCAACTGCAACGCGTGTTGGTGGTGGGCTCCAACCTGCGCAAGGACCATCCTCTGTTTGCACAGCGAATCAGGCAAGCGGCCCGCAAGGGCTGTGCGGTAAGCGCTATCCATTCCGAAGCGGAATTGGCCTCCACCGACGCTTGGGCCATGCCGCTTGCCAGCACGGTGCTGGCAGCGCCCGCGCACTGGGTGCGCGCGCTGGCCAATGTCGCTGCGGCCATTGCTGCCGACAAAGGTGTGGCCGCCCCTGCTGCCGGTGAGGCGACGGATGCCGCCAAAGCCATTGCGCAATCGTTGTCGGGCGGCGAACGCAAGGCCATCCTGCTCGGCAACGCCGCGGCCCACCATGCCCATGCAAGCAGCCTGCTGGCCCTCGCCAACTGGATTGCCGCACAAACCGGCGCCACGGTGGGTTACCTGAGCGAAGCCGCCAACACCGTGGGCGCGCAACTCGCGGGGGCATTGCCTTCCAGCGACGGCCTGGACGCCGGGCAAATGCTTGCCGGCAAGCTGAAAGCGCTGGTCCTGCTCAATACCGAACCCGAATTCGACTCGGCAAGCGGCGCCGCAGCCAAGGCCTCACTCAATGCCGCGCAGATGGTCGTGACCCTGAGCCCTTTCAAGGCCAACATGGACTTCAGCGATGTGTTGCTGCCGATTTCGCCCTTCACGGAAACGCCGGGGACTTTTGTGAATGCCGAAGGTCGCGTGCAAAGCTTTCATGCGGTGGTCAAGCCGCTGGGCGAAACGCGCCCGGCCTGGAAAGTACTGCGTGTGCTGGCCAACCTGCTGGATCTGCCCGGTTTTGACTTCGAGTCCTCGCAGGATGTGCTCAAGCAGATCGCCGGGACCCAGGCAGGGCAGGTGCCCGCTGACCGGCTTGACAACAGTTCGGCGGCCCCTGTGGATCTGGTTGCGGACGCTGCCGTTCCCGCGGTTGCCAGCATTTACCAGCTGGACGGCCTGGTGCGGCGTGCCACATCGCTTCAGCTGACGGCTGATGCACGCATGGCAGCCGGCGCGGCCGTTGCAGGAGTGGCCGCATGATTGATACCTTCTTCAACGCCGGACAGGGGCTGATGGGCGGGATCTGGCCCGGCACGGTGTGGCCGGTGATCTGGGCCCTGATCAAGATCATCTGCGTGGTGGCGCCGCTGATGGGGTGTGTGGCTTACCTCACGCTGTGGGAGCGCAAGGCTATTGGTTTCACCCAGATCCGGCTGGGCCCCAACCGCATTGGGCCCTTTGGCCTGCTGCAGCCTATCGCCGACGCCCTCAAGCTGCTGACCAAGGAAATCATCATTCCCACCGCGGCCAGCAAAGGCCTGTTTGTCCTGGGTCCGATCATGACCATCATGCCGGCGCTGGCCGCCTGGGCGGTCATTCCCTTTGGGCCGGATGTGGCACTCGCCAATATCAATGCCGGCCTGCTGTTCCTGATGGCGATCACCTCGCTGGAGGTGTACGGTGTGATCATCGCCGGCTGGGCTTCCAATTCCAAATACGCCTTCCTGGGCGCATTGCGGGCCTCGGCCCAGATGGTCAGCTACGAGATTGCCATGGGCTTTTGCCTGGTGGTTGTGCTCATGGTCTCAGCCAGCCTGAACATGACCGACATCGTCATGGGGCAGGGCAAGGGCATGGGCGTCGGTTACGGCCTGAACTTCCTGTCCTGGAACTGGCTGCCGTTGCTGCCGATTTTTGTGGTGTATTTCATCTCCGGGCTTGCCGAGACCAATCGCCACCCGTTCGACGTGGTCGAGGGTGAGTCGGAAATTGTGGCCGGGCACATGGTGGAATACTCCGGCATGGCGTTTGCCATGTTCTTCCTGGCCGAATACGCCAACATGTGGCTGGTCGCCATCCTGGCGGTCATTTTGTTCCTCGGCGGCTGGCTGCCCCCCTTCGAATTCCTGTCCTTCATTCCCGGCTGGATCTGGCTGGGCGCCAAGACCTTTGTGGTCGTGACCATGTTCCTCTGGGTGCGCGCAACCTTCCCGCGTTTCCGTTACGACCAGATCATGCGTCTGGGCTGGAAAATTTTCATCCCCGTGACGCTGGTCTGGCTGGTGGTGGTGGCTGCCTGGATGCAGACGCCTTACAACATCTGGAAGTGACTATGAACCCCCACGTTCGCTCACTCCGTGTAGCTCTCTGCCCCCCGAGGGGGCGCGTTTTTCCTAGGGGCGGCCCGTCGGAAAAACCTGGCCCCCACGTTCGCTCACTTCGTGTAGCTCTCAGGAAATCATCATGAGTGCAGTTGCCTCCGTCAAAGACTTTGTATCCAGCTTCATGCTGACCGAGCTGTTCAAGGGCATGGCCCTGACCGGCAAGTACATGTTCAGCCGCAAGATCACCATCCAGTTCCCGGAAGAAAAAACACCGCTGAGCCCGCGTTTTCGTGGCCTGCATGCCTTGCGCCGTTATGAAAACGGTGAAGAACGGTGCATTGCCTGCAAGCTCTGCGAAGCCGTGTGCCCGGCCATGGCCATCACCATCGAGTCGGATGTGCGCGACGACGGCAGCCGCCGCACCTCGCGTTACGACATTGACCTGACCAAGTGCATTTTCTGCGGCTTCTGCGAGGAAAGCTGCCCGGTGGACTCCATCGTGGAAACGCATATTTTTGAATACCACGGCGAAAAGCGCGGCGACCTTTATTTCACCAAGGACATGTTGCTGGCTGTGGGTGATCGCTACGAAAAAGAAATTGCAGCCAACCGTGCTGTTGATGCCAAGTACCGCTGACCCGACCAGACAGAGACTGGCTCAAGAAAGATTCGCAGAACATGGACGCTAAAACAGGTCTTTTTTATGTCTTCGCCCTGGTGCTGCTGTTTGCAGCGTTCAAGGTGATCACCGCACGCAATCCGGTGCATGCCGCCCTGTACCTGGTGCTGGCTTTTTTCCAGGCCGCTGCTGTCTGGATTCTGCTCAAGGCGGAGTTCCTGGCCATTGCTCTGGTGCTGGTGTATGTGGGCGCCGTGATGGTCCTGTTCCTGTTTGTGGTGATGATGCTGGACGTCAACCTGGACGGTGTCCGCAAGAATTTCTGGAAGCATTTTCCTCTGGCCGCTGCGGTCGGTGCCTTGATTGCGCTTGAAATGGCGGCTGTCCTGATGGGTGGCTTTCGTCCGAGCCAGGAGGCCAAGGCGGCTGTTGCAGTGGCCGGTCAGGCGGCGGAGCAGTTGTCCAATACCCGGGAACTGGGCAAGGTGCTCTACTCCGAGTACCTCTATCCGCTGGAGATTGCTGCGGTGATCCTGCTGGTGGCCATCATTGCGGCGATTGCACTGACGCTGCGCGAGCGCAAGGATTCGAAGTACATCAACCCGGCCGATCAGATTCGCGTCAGGCGTGCCGACCGTGTCAGCCTCGTCAAACTGCAGCCCACGGTGGCTGCACCAGTGGCTGCACCCGCAGAGGAGAAAGCATGATGGTCACGCTGGGACACTTTCTCACTTTGGGCGCCATCCTGTTTGCGCTGTCGGTGATCGGTATCTTCCTGAACCGGAAAAACCTGATCATCCTGCTGATGGCCATTGAGTTGATGCTGCTGGCCGTCAACATGAACTTCGTGGCGTTCTCTTATTACCTGAACGACATGGCCGGCCAGATCTTCGTGTTTTTCATCCTGACCGTTGCCGCCGCCGAGTCGGCGATTGGTCTGGCCATCCTCGTGCTGCTGTTCCGCAACAAGTCCAGCATCAACGTCGACGAACTCAACACGCTCAAGGGATGAAGATGACCTTCCCTCTCGACGCGACCTTTGCCCGCGCCTCCGGCCTGGCGGAAGAAATCTGATATGGCCTCCACCCTCAACGCTTCAACCCTGCTTGCCGTCCCGCTGGCGCCTCTGGCGGGTGCCTTGCTGGCCGGTATTTTCGGAACCACCTTTGGCGGCAACTGGATAGGGCGCCGCCTGTCGCACACGCTGACCATCCTCGGGGTGCTTGTGGCTTTTGTGATCTCCGCCATGACGCTGAAAAGCGTGGCGGTGGATGGCGCGCGCTTCAATGAAACGCTCTACACCTGGATGGTTGTCGGTGGCCTGAAGATGGAAGTCGGCTTTCTGGTCGATGGCCTCACAGCCATGATGATGTGTGTGGTGACCTTTGTCTCTCTCATGGTCCACATCTACACCATCGGCTACATGGAAGAAGATGAGGGCTACAACCGTTTCTTTGCCTACATCTCGTTGTTCACCTTCTCGATGCTGATGCTGGTGATGAGCAACAACATGCTGCAGCTCTTCTTTGGCTGGGAAGCGGTGGGTCTCGTTTCTTATTTGTTGATCGGCTTCTGGTTCAACAAACCCACGGCCATCTTTGCCAACATGAAGGCCTTTCTGGTCAACCGCGTCGGCGACTTCGGTTTCATCCTCGGGATTGGCCTGCTGGCTGCTTATGCCGGGACGCTCAACTACACCGAAGTTTTTGCCAAGTCGAACGAAATTGCTGCGCTGAGCCTTCCCGGCACGGACTGGATGTTGATCACCGTGATCTGTATCTGCCTGTTCATCGGCGCCATGGGCAAGTCAGCACAGTTCCCGCTGCATGTCTGGCTGCCCGACTCCATGGAAGGCCCAACCCCCATCTCTGCGCTGATCCACGCCGCCACCATGGTGACGGCCGGCATCTTTATGGTGGCCCGCATGTCGCCGCTGTTTGAACTCAGCGATACCGCCTTGAGTTTCATCATGGTGATCGG
>CAMLDT010000214.1 GCA_946479075.1 uncultured Polaromonas sp. | reverse complement strand
CGCCTGCCGACGAGCAACCAACGAGCAATCCACCATCCATGAACCTCCTTTTTCTCAAACTCGGCTGGCGCACGCTGCTGCGTGACTTGCGCGCCGGCGAGCTGCGCCTGCTGATCGTGGCGGTGACGCTGGCCGTGGCGGCCTTGACGGCGGTGGGCTTTTTTGCGGATCGCCTCAAAGGCGGACTGCAGCGCGACGCCCGCCAGCTGATAGGCGGCGACGCCGTGCTGCGCAGCGACGGTGTGACGCCGGAGGCCTTTATTGCCCGGGCACGCAGCCTGGGCCTGCAGGCGATCTCGACGGTGACCTTCCCGACCATGGGCCGGGCGCTGGATGCCGATGGCGGCGCCAGCAAGCTGGTGGCCTTCAAGGCCGTGCCCGAAGGTTACCCCTTGCGGGGCAGCATGACGGTGGCCGACAGCGTCGATGGCCCCGGCGCCGAGACCCGTGACATCCCTGCGTCCGGCACCGCCTGGGCCGATGCCTCCTTGCTGGATGCGCTGGGCCTGCGTGTGGGGCAGACCCTGCTGATGGGTGACGCCAGCTTCAAGATCACACGTGTCATCGTGCAGGAGCCGGACCGCGGTGCTGGCTTCATCAACTTCTCGCCGCGCGTGATGGTCAACAGCGCCGACCTGGACGCCACCAAACTGATCCAGCCGGCCAGCCGCACCAACTACCGCTTTGCCGTCGCCGGCAGCGATGCCGCGGTGAAGGCCTATGTGCGGTGGGCCACGGACGAAATCAAAAAGGCCGGGGTGCGCGGCGTCAGGCTGGAGTCGCTGGAAAGCGGCAGCCCCGAGATGCGCCAGACGCTGGACCGCGCCGAAAAATTCCTCAACCTGGTGGCGCTGCTTGCGGCGCTGCTGAGCGCCGTCGCGGTGGCGATTGTGGCGCGTGGTTTTGCGGCCAAGCACCTGGACGACTGCGCCATGCTGCGCGTGTTGGGCCAGCCGCAACGCACGATTGCGCTGGCCTACACCTTTGAGTTTGTGCTGGCTGGCATGCTGGCCAGCGCTCTCGGGGTGCTGCTGGGTTATGGCGTGCATTACGGCTTTGTGCTGCTGCTGGCCGGCCTGGTCGAAACCGTGCTGCCGGCTGCAACTTTCTGGCCGGTGGCTTTCGGCATGGGCATGGGGCTGACCTTGCTGCTGGCCTTCGGTTTGCCGCCCGTGCTGCAGCTCGCGTCGGTGCCACCGCTGCGTGTGATCCGCCGCGACGTGGGCAACCTGCGGCCGGCTTCGCTGGCGGTGCTGCTGGTGGGTGTGCTCGGTTTTGCGGCCTTGCTGGTGGCGGCCAGCAGCGATCTGAAGCTCGGCCTCATTGCCGTCGGCGGTTTTGCCGGTGCGGTGGCGGTGTTTGCCGCCAGCAGCTACCTGGCGGTGCGCCTGCTGCGCGCCAGTGTCAACGAGGCCACGGCGCCACGCTGGCTGGTGCTGGCCACGCGCCAGCTGTCGGCCCGTCCGGCCTATGCCGTGGTGCAGGTCAGCGCGCTGGCTGTCGGGCTTCTGGCGCTGATGCTGCTGGTGCTGCTGCGCACCGACCTGATCAGCAGCTGGCGCAATGCCACGCCGCCCGATGCGCCCAACCGTTTTGTCATCAACGTGCAGCCGGAGCAGGGTGAGGCTTTCCAGAAGGCCCTGCGCGACGGCGGCGTCAGCAAGTTCGACTGGTACCCGATGATTCGCGGCCGGCTGGTGGCGGTCAACGGCAAGCCGATCACGCCCGACAACTTTGAAGATGATCGCGCCAAACGTCTGGTGGACCGCGAATTCAACCTGTCCCATGCGAGCGACATGCCCTCGCACAACCAGGTCACTGCCGGGCGCTGGACGCCTGACGAAAAAGACGCGATCAGCCTGGAAGATGGCATTGCCGGCACGCTGGGCCTGAAGCTGGGCGACGCCCTGAGTTTTGACATCGGCGGCCAGCTCAAGGTGGCAAAGATCACCAGCCTGCGCAAGGTGGACTGGGGCTCGATGCGCGTCAACTTTTTCGCGATGTATCCGGTGGCTGAACTGACCGATGTGCCGGTGTCCTATATCAGCGCCTTCCGCGCGCCCGAGCGGGTGGCGCCGGTGGCCGGGCAGCCGGTGGCGCCGAGTTTTGACAACGCGCTGGTGAAGGCGTTTCCCAACATCACCAACGTGGACATGAGCAGCACCATCGCGCAGGTGCAGCGCGTGCTGGACCAGGTGATACGCGCGGTTGAATTTTTGTTCGGCTTCACCCTGGCGGCCGGCCTTGTCGTGCTGTTTTCCGCCATCACCGCCACGCGGGAAGAACGCGCCAAAGAGTTCGCCATCATGCGTGCCGTCGGTGCGCGTGCTTCGCTGCTGCGCCAGGTGCAGCGCGCCGAACTCGCCGGTGTCGGTTTGCTGGCGGGTTTTCTGGCGTCGGTTGTGGCGCTGGCGGTGGGCTGGGGCCTGGCCAAATTTGTGTTCGACTTCAGCTGGACCGGTTCCTGGACCGTGCCCGTGCTGGGCAGCCTGGCCGGCGCAGCGCTGGCGCTGGCGGCTGGCTGGTGGGGACTGCGGGCGGTGCTCAACACGCCGGTGGTGGAGACCTTGCGCAGGGCGCAATAAACGCAGCAACACTCACACCGTTCGGGCTGAGCTTGTCGAAGCCTTTCTGAGCCACACGGGAGCACCCTTCGACAGGCTCAGGGCGAACGGAAAGAAAGATTCACCGCAGTCAATCATGCAAATCGAAGAAAAACCGCCGGGCAACCCACCCTTTGCCACGCCTTTCGAGTGGATAGGCGGCGAAGAACGCGTCAAGGCGCTGGTGGACCGGTTTTACGACCTGATGGACATCGAGCCCGGCTACGCCGCCTTGCGCGCCGCCCACGGCAGCACGCTGGACAATGCGCGGCAACGCCTGTTCTGGTTTCTGTGCGGCTGGATGGGCGGCCCGCAGCATTACACCGAGCAGTTCGGCCATCCGCGCCTGCGGGCGCGCCACATGCCGTTTGCCATCGGCATTCTGGAGCGCGACCAGTGGCTGGCGTGTATGGATCAGGCCATGGGCGAAACCGGGGTGGACGAAGAACTGCGCGCGCGCCTGCGCACCTCGTTTTTCCAGACCGCCGACTGGATGCGCAACACGCCGGCCTGAGCTCGCTGTGCGTGCGCGGCGGGGTTTTCGCTCAGTCTTGCAGGCCCGGCCCCCTCCAACCAACCCCCCTCCGGTCCAGCCCCCACCGGCCCAATCCCCCCTCCGTTCGGGCTGAGCCTGTCGAAGCCACGGTGGTTTTTGCTATTCTTTCAGGAGCTACTCACGCAAGCAGGACGGGGGCTGGAGGCACTTTTGGCTTATAAAATCGCATCAACGCCTCCCGCCAAGGCGCGTCAAGCACTGTTTTACGAATCAAATCGGCCTCCAGCCCTTATACGGCGGGCGTGAGCAGCTCCTGAATCGATAGCGAATCGATAGCGATCAAAGGCTCAGCTCTGCGCCAGCAGCACCACCAGCGCGCCGGCGCCGCCTTCGGCCGGGCGCGCCTGCACGAAGGCGATGACTTCTGCCTTCTGGATCAGCCAGCTTTGTACCCGGCCCTTGAGCACCGGCGTCTTGCCGGGAGAACCCAGGCCTTTGCCGTGCACCACACGCACGCAGCGCAGGCCGGCCTTGTGCGCCTCGCGGATAAAAACCGACAGCGCATCGCGCGCGTCTTCGCGGCGCAGGCCGTGCAGGTCGAGCTGGCGCTGGATGCTCCAGCCGCCGCGGCGCAGCTTGCGCACCACGTCCGGTCCCATGCCGGGACGGCGAAAGCTCAGCGCCTCGTCGGTGTCCAGCAGTGTCTCGACATCGAACTCATCGGAGATCGCCTCCCGCATCACGGCCAGTTCGTCGCGCTGCTGCTGCACCGGAATCGGCGCGGCCTGCGCCACCGGCAGGCTGGCGCGCTGGCCCGGCTGGTGTTTGGCGGGCAGGGCCTTGACCGGGCCAATGGCGCGTGAAAACAGCTCCTTTTCGGCTTTGGCCCTGGCTGCCGCGGCGGCGCGCGCGGCCTTGAGTTCGGCCTCCTGCCGTGCCCGCGTTTCAATCTCGCGCTTGACGGCTTTCAGGTCCTTGAGGTCCTTGATGGCGGGTGTCCGGGCGGGCATGGGGTCAGAGCAATCCAAGTTCAGCCATGGACACCGCCTGCGTGCGGGTCACCACAAAATGATCGAGCACACGCACATCGACCAGCGCCAGCGCGGCCTTGAGGGTTTGCGTCAGCGCCTCGTCGGCGCGCGAGGGCCTGGCTTCGCCGCTCGGGTGGTTGTGCGCCAGCACCACGCTGGCCGCCTGCAGAGCCAGTGCGCGCACCACCACTTCGCGCGGGTAGACGCTGGTTTGTGTCAGCGTGCCGCGGAACAATTCCTCCAGCGCAATCAACCGGTGCTGGCTGTCGAGAAACAGCACCGCAAAAATTTCGTGCGGCCGGCTGCCGAGCTGCAACTGCAAATAATCGCGCACGGCCTGCGGCGTGGCGAACAGCGGCTTTTCTTTCAATTGCGCCGACAAGGCGCGGCGTGCCAGCTCCAGCACTGCCACCAGTTCGGCGCGTTTGGCCGGGCCACCCAGGCCCTTGATGCGCTTCAGGTCATCGGCGGTGGTGTGCAGCAGGCCGGCCACGCCGCCAAAAACATCCAGCAATTCCTGGCCCATCTGCAGCGCGTTTTTGCCGGGCATGCCGGTGCGGAGCAGCAAAGCCAGCAATTCGGCATCACCCAGCGCCCCGGCGCCGCGGGCCAGCAGCTTTTCGCGGGGGCGGGCATCTTCAGGCAGGTCTTTGAGCAGCATGGGTCCTCTCGGCAGCGGGGCGCGAAAAAGCGGTGACAGGACAGTATCAGGGCTAAAGGCAGCAGGCTTTCCGGTCCGGGGCAGCAGTTTCTACAATAGAGGCAGTTTACAAACAGCCTGAAACGGCCTGTCGCCCGAAAGTTTTTATGTCCCCCGTGGAAACCTCTGCCCCCGCCCTTGTCCAGCCAGGCTCATTTTTGACCCTGCATTACCGCATGGCAGGCCCGGACGGGGCCGACATCATCAATACCTTTGACGGCAAACCCGCCACCTTGAGCCTGGGCACGGGAGAGCTGTCACCGGCCATCGAGCAGCGGCTGCTGGGCTTGCCGGAAGGCACGCGCACCCGTTTCGAGTTGCCGGCCGGCGAGGCCTTTGGCGAGCGCAACCCCGATCTGTTGCAATGGGTGGCGCGCAAGCTGCTCAACGAGCTCGGCGATCCCCACGAGAAATACAGCGTGGGTGACGTGGTGCAGTTTCCGACGCCGGACGGCATGGGCCAGTACGCCGGGGCCGTGCAGCAGGTCAGGTCCGACGGTGACGCGGTGCAGTTCGACTTCAACCACCCACTGGCGGGGCAGCCGGTGGTGTTTGAGGTGCAGCTGATCGGGGTGCTTTGATGGATAAAACCTTCCCGCAGGAAATCATTCTTGCCGAGCCGCGCGGCTTTTGCGCGGGGGTGGACCGTGCGATTGAAATTGTTGAACGCGCCATTGGCAAGTTCGGCGCACCGATTTATGTGCGCCATGAAATCGTGCACAACACCTATGTCGTCAATGAGCTCAAGGACAAGGGTGCGATCTTCATCGAAGACCTGGACGATGTACCGCCCGGCGCCACCCTGGTGTTCAGCGCCCACGGCGTCAGCAAGGCCACCGAGCGCGAGGCCGAGCGCCGCGGCTTTCGCATCTTCGACGCCACCTGCCCGCTGGTGACCAAGGTGCATGTGGAAGTGGCCAAGCTCAACAAGGAAGGCTACGAGTTCATCATGATCGGCCACAAGGGCCACCCCGAAGTCGAAGGCACCATGGGCCAGCTCGACAGCGGCATTCACCTGGTGGAAGACGTGG
>CAMLDT010000213.1 GCA_946479075.1 uncultured Polaromonas sp. | reverse complement strand
GCGCGGCACGGCTACAGCATCCACATCAACTGCCACTCCATGCCGGCCATTGCCTCCAGCAACGCCACGGATTTTCCGGGAGAGGCACATGCCGACTTCGTGGTCGGCGACAGGGACGGTTCCACCGCCGCTGCAGCGCTGTCGCAGCGGGTCTGTGAACACCTTCGGGGCCTGGGCTACAGCGTGGCCTACAACCACCCCTACAAGGGCGTGGAGCTGGTGCGCCGTTACGGCGCGCCGCAGCAGCAGCGCCACAGCATCCAGCTGGAGATCAACCGCAAGCTCTACATGAACGAGGAAACGCTGGAGATCACTGACGGGTTTGCGCCCCTGAAAACCAGCCTGCAGTCGCTGGTTCAGTTGCTGCTGGCCACGGATCCGCGCAGCCTGAAGGCCTGAGCCATGGACCAGGTCGATTGCGTCGTCATTGGCGCCGGTGTGGTGGGCCTGGCCGTGGCACGCGCGCTGGCGCTGCAGGGCAGGGAGGTGATGGTGCTGGAGGCAGCGAACGCCATCGGCACCGGCACCAGTTCGCGCAACAGCGAGGTGATCCACGCCGGCATTTATTACCCGCCCGGCTCGCTGAAAGCGCGGCTGTGTGTCGAGGGCAAACAGCTGCTGTATGACTACTGCGCCGAGCGCGGCATCGCCCACCAACGCTGCGGCAAGCTGATTGTGGCCACGGGCGATGCCCAGGCGGCAGAACTGCCCGGCATCCTGGCGAAAGCCGCCGCCAATGGCGTGCATGACCTGGTGCTGCTGAGCCCCGCCGAGGCGCAGGCGATGGAGCCGCAACTGCGCTGCGTGGCCGCGGCCCACTCGCCCAGCACCGGCATCATTGATAGCCACGCGCTGATGCTCTCGCTGCAGGGTGACCTTGAGAATGCCGGCGGCGCCGTGGTGTTCAATACACCTCTAGCCCACGCCAGTTGTTCGCAAGGTGCTATTACTTTGGTAGCGGACGACGGCACCGAACTGCAGACCGCCAGCGTGGTCAATGCCGCCGGGCTGCACGCCCCGACACTGGCCGCGCGTTTTGAAGGGCTGGACGCGTCTTTCGTGCCGCCGGCCCACTTTGCCAAAGGCAATTACTTCACGCTATCCGGGCGTTCGCCGTTCAGCCGGCTGATCTACCCGGTGCCCGACCCGGCCAGCCACCTGGCGGGCCTGGGCGTGCACCTGACGCTGGATCTGGGCGGCCAGGCCAAGTTCGGGCCGGACGTGCAATGGGTGGACTCGGCCGACGACCTGCTGGTGGATCCGGCGCGTGGCGATGCCTTTTACGCGGAAGTCCGCAAGTACTGGCCAGCCCTGCCCGATGGCGCGTTGGCGCCGGGTTATGCCGGCATCCGGCCCAAGATCCAGCCACCGGACGCACCCGCCCGGGATTTCGTGATCCAGGGGCCGGGTGAGCACGGCGTGGCAGGCCTGGTCAACCTGTTCGGTATCGAGTCGCCCGGCCTCACCAGTTCGCTCGCCATCGGCGCTGCGGTGGCCGGGCTGCTGGCAGGCGGCTGAGCGTTCAGTTTTTCGGGCGGTGCCCCGGGCCTGCGTTGCCACGCGCTGCCGCCCGGTTCATTTTTTATTTCACGGATGCTGGAATAAATGCTTCCCTCCGGCTGTTTGTCTCGATGCAGGCATGCCTGCAACGCTCATTCCACCAACCAGACACCCGAGGAAATTTTCATGAACAACAAATGGATGGGCCCTGCCGCCCTGTTGCTGGCCGTGCTCGCCGGCTGCGCCTCCCTGTCGGGCACGCCCGCACCGCTGATGATGAAGGACGGCATGCTGGTCAATGCCAAAGGCTTGACGGTCTACACTTTTGACCGTGACGTGGCCGGCAGCGGCAAATCCGCCTGTGAAGGTGATTGCGCCGTCAAGTGGCCGCCGGTCATGGCCGCGGCGACCGACACGCCGGCCGGCGACTTCAACCTGGTCACGCGCGCCAACGGCCAGAAGCAGTGGGCCTGGAAGGGCAAGCCGCTGTACACCTGGCCGGAAGACCAGGAGCCGGGTGACAAATACGGCGACAACTACAACAAGGTCTGGCACGTCGTCCAATGAAGGCACTTTCCGCAACCCTGTTTTGTGGGCGGCCGGGCGTGTTCGCCGCCGGCCTGTCGGCGGTTTTCCTCGGTCTGGCACTGGCGGCGGTGCCGGCGGCCGCGGGCAACCTGCAGGTCACCGTGACCGACCGGGAAGGCAAACCCGTGCCCGATGCGGTGGTGGTGGTTTTCCCGGCTTCCGCAGGCGTACCCAAGGTGGCATTGCCAACGGAGATCGTCATCAACCAGGAAAAGATGCGTTTTGTGCCGGCGCTGGCGCTGGTCGGCCCCGGCGCCAGGGCGCATTTTGTCAACAACGATCCGTGGGAGCACCATGTACGGGCCTCGGCGGCTGGCGTGCTGCAGTTTGAAAGCGCCTCAAGTGGTGGCTTCGAGCTGCGCATGGATGGCAAGGCCGAGGGCAAACCGGCCAAAACCGCCGACGCCACCTTTGACAAGGCGGGGCCGGTGCTGCTCGGTTGCCACCTTCACGCCTCCATGCGGGGTCATGTGTATGTCAGCGAATCCCCCTGGGCTGCGCTCACCAATGCCGAGGGCGTGGCCGTCTTCGAAGGTGTGCCCGACGGCGCCAGCCGCGTCAAGGTGTGGCATGCCGACCAGCTGATCGACCTGGCCCAGCAGCAGGTCACGGTGCTGCCAGCCGGCAGCAAGGCGGCGGCACAGCTCAGCGTGGTGCCTCGCCGACGCCGGGTCTAGCGGCTCCGGGCAGCTCCGCGCAGCCCTGACGTGCTCAAAAAAACAGGCCGGGATCAACCGGCCTGTTTTTTGTTCAAGCTTCGGTTTTCAACGCTTGTTGAAATCCTTGACGTTTTCCTTCACATCGCCAGCCGCCTTCTGCACTTTGCCTTCCATTTCGCGGGCATGGCCCTTGGCCTCCTGCTCGGCGCTGCCGACGGCCCTGCCGGTGTGCTCCTGGACCTCACCGGCGACTTCCTTGATTTTTCCTTTGACTTGATCCTTGTTCATGATGTGGCCTTTCAGTGAAACATGGAAGATTCCATGGCTGAAAATTACGCCTGCATCCCTGCGGCCTGCGCAGGGGTGCAGGCTGCGTGGCTGTCGGAACTGGCCTACGCGCAGGTCTGCCGGGACCGATTACCATGCAAGGTGGATGTTTCAACCTGTTGCAGCGTGACCGCTGGCTTTCCATGTCCAAGAACATGTCCCAAAACCCAAACCTTTCCGATCTTGAAAAGCTGCTCCACACCGATGGCCTGCGCGCCGGTCTGAAGTTTCTCAATGAACGTGTGCCGCACCGGTTTACCGCCGTTTACCGGCTCGATGCGCTGACGCTGCGCGTGGTTGACATGGTGGACAAGCAGGGTTTGAACGACCTGGATCTGGCGGCCGTGCCCCTGGGCGACAGCTTTTGCCAGTTTGCCCTGCGCGACGGCAGTTTTCTCACGTCCAGCTCGGGCGGCGACAAGCGCCTCGATGGCCATCGCTACCAGGGTGTGGTGGAAAGTTATGTGGGCTTGCCGCTGACCCGCGCCAACGGCGAGCTGTTTGGCACCTTCTGCCATTTCGACCTGGCCGGGCGACCTGTCAATGACGAGGAGTACGCCTTCCTGACCCAGGTGGCGGGTGTGTTGCCGCGTTTTCTGTAGCCAGCCTGTTCAGATGGCCGCGGCCACCCGGGTGCCCTGGTTGATCGCGCGTTTGGCGTCCAGTTCCGACGCCTCGTCGGCGCCACCGATCAACGTTGTTTTGACTCCTGCAGCGCGTAAAGGCTCCAGCAGTTCGCGCAGCGGTTCCTGGCCGGCGCACAGCACGATGTTGTCCACGCTGATCACCGTGCCGTCGCTGCTCTTCTCTCCAAATGTGATGAACAGGCCCAGCCCGCCCGCGCCGTCGTCACCAATGCGTTCGTAGTTGACGCCCGAGAGCATCTCGACATTTTTCATCTTGAGTGCCGCGCGGTGGATCCAGCCGGTGGTTTTGCCCAGGCCTTTGCCCAGCTTGCCGGACTTGCGCTGCAGCAACGTGACCTGCCTTGCCGGTGCCTCTGGCGCTGGCCGCACCACGCCGCCGCGCACCGTGCCCGGATCGGCCACGCCCCATTCCGCCAGCCAGGCCGGCAGGTCGAGTGCGGTGGAGTGGCCGGCGGGCGTGACGAGGAACTCGGCCACGTCAAAACCGATGCCGCCCGCGCCTATCAGCGCCACGCGTTGCCCTACGGGCGCGCGGCCCAGCAACACGTCGATGTAGCTCAGCACTTTGGGGTGGTCCTGGCCGGGGATGCGCGGGTTGCGCGGCGTGACGCCGGTGGCCAGGATCACCTCGTCAAACTTCTGCGCGACCAGCGCTGCCGCATCCATGCGTGTGCCCAGATGCAGGCGCACGCCGGTGGCGCTGATGCGCTGGGTGAAATAGCGCAGGGTTTCCTCAAACTCTTCTTTGCCGGGCACCCGTTTGGCGAGGTTGAACTGGCCGCCGATTTTTTCGGCGCTGTCGTACAGGTCCACGCTGTGGCCGCGTTCGGCCAAGGTGGTGGCAGCGGCCAGACCAGCCGGGCCGGCACCGATGACTGCGATGCGTTTTTGCGCAGGCGCGGCACGGATGACGAGTTCAAGCTCGTGCCCGGCGCGCGGGTTGACCAGGCAACTGGCAATCTTGGCCTGGAAGGCGTGGTCCAGGCAGGCCTGGTTGCAGGCGATGCAGGTGTTGATCTCACGGCTGCGGCCCTGCGCCGCCTTGTTGACGAACTCCGGGTCGGCCAGGAAGGGCCGCGCCATGCTGACCATGTCGGCGCAGCCGTCGGCCAGCACCTGCTCGGCGACTTCGGGCGTGTTCAGCCGGTTGCTGGTGACCAGCGGGATCGTGAGGCCCGCTGCGCGCAACTCATCGCGCAACTTCTTCGTGACCCAGGTGAAGGCACCGCGCGGCACCGAAGTCGCAATCGTCGGCACGCGCGCTTCGTGCCAGCCGATGCCGCTGTTGATGAGGGTCGCGCCGGCCGCTTCCACAGCCTTGGCCAGCAGCACGACTTCTTCCCAGCTGCTGCCGTCGGGAATCAAATCGATCATGGACAGACGGTAGATGATGATGAAGTCCGGGCCGACCGCTTCGCGCGTGCGGCGCACGATCTCAACCGCCAGCCGCATGCGGTTCGCATAACTGCCGCCCCAGTCATCGGTTCGCTGATTCGTGTGGGTCACCAGGAACTGGTTGATGAAGTAGCC
The DNA here is from genome assembly GCA_946479075.1 of uncultured Polaromonas sp. The sequence continues at coordinate 630 of CAMLDT010000213.1, read as the reverse complement.
TTCGCTGCCCATGATTTCGACGCCGTCGTAGCCGGCCTCGCGCGCCAGCAGCGCGCAGCGGATGAAGGCGCGGATTTGCCGCTCGATGCCGCCAGCGCTGAGCTCGCGCGGCGTGAAGGGCGAGATCGGGCTCTGAATGCGCGAAGGCGCCACACACAGCGGGTGGTAACCGTAACGCCCGGTGTGCAGGATTTGCAGCGCGATCTTGCCGCCCTCGGCATGCACCGCGTCGGTGACCTGCTTGTGGCGGCGCGCCGCGCCCGAACTGACCAGCATGCCGGCAAAAGGTTTGGTCCAGCCGGCGATGTTGGGCGCAAAACCGCCGGTCACCATCAGCCCGACACCACCGCGCGCCCGCTCGGCGAAGTAGGCCGCCATGGCAGGGAAGTGCTTGCGGCCGTCCTCCAGCCCGGTGTGCATGCTGCCCATCAGCACCCGGTTTTTCAGCGTGGTGAAGCCGAGGTTCAGGGGGGCGAGGAGGTGGGGGAAGGGTGATGTGTCTTGAGTGGGGGTCATGTTGTCGTTCTCGAATTTGAATGCATGGTAGTCGTAAGGGTGCTTGTGTTGTAGAGGTTTGCCAACAAGCCGGGTCTCGCCCCGGCGGGCGACTCACTTTCTCTTGCTTCGCCA
>CAMLDT010000212.1 GCA_946479075.1 uncultured Polaromonas sp. | reverse complement strand
AGCAACAAGCAGCTCGACGCCAACGACCAGGGCGTGGTGCAGGTGGTGGACTGGCTGTGGCAATACGCTTTTGACCAGCGCGCCAGCGACATCCACCTGGAGCCGCGGCGTGACCAGGGCGTGATCCGTTTCCGCATCGACGGGGTGTTGCACCCGGTCTACCAGCTGCCCATGGGTGTGCACAACGCGATGACGGCGCGCATCAAGCTGCTGGGCCGCATGGATGTGGTTGAAAAACGCCGCCCACAGGACGGCCGCATCAAGACCCGCAACCCGCGCGGCGACGAGGTCGAAATGCGGCTGTCCACCCTGCCGACGGCCTTCGGCGAAAAAATGGTGATGCGGATCTTTGACCCCGACACCACTGTCAAGGACCTGGATGCGCTGGGTTTTTCGCAACACGACGCGGCGCGCTGGGAGCAGCTGGTGCAGCGGCCCCACGGCATTGTGCTGGTCACCGGCCCCACCGGTTCGGGCAAGACCACCACGCTGTATTCCACACTCAAACGCATCGCCACCGAAGAGGTGAACGTCAGCACCATCGAAGACCCGATCGAGATGATCGAGCCGGCCTTCAACCAGACGCAGGTGCAGGCGCATCTGGACTTTGATTTCCCGGAAGGCCTGCGCGCCCTGATGCGGCAGGACCCGGACATCATCATGGTCGGCGAGATCCGCGATCTGCAGACCGCCGAGATGGCGGTACAGGCCGCGTTGACCGGGCATCTGGTGTTCAGCACCCTGCACACCAACGATGCGCCCTCGGCAGTGTCACGCCTGATGGAGCTCGGCGTGCCTTCCTACCTGATCAATGCGACCTTGCTGGGGGTGCTGGCGCAGCGCCTGGTGCGCACCCTGTGTGTGCAGTGCCGTGAGAAAGACGAAGGCAGCTCGCGCGAAGCGCTGGCCGAAATCGTCAAGCCCTGGCAGATCAACGGCGGCTACCAGCCGTACAAGCCGGTGGGATGTGTCGATTGCCGCATGACCGGGTTCATGGGCCGCATGGGTCTCTACGAGCTGCTGACGGTGACCGAAGCCTTCAAGGACAAGGTGACGCGTGAGCCCAACATCGACGCGCTGCGGCGCCAGGCGGTGGGCGACGGCATGCGGCCATTGCGCCTGGCAGGTGCGCTGAAGGTGGCCGAAGGCGTCACCACCATCGAGGAAATTCTTTCCACCACGCCGCCCATGGCCTGAGGCTGGCTTGTCCCTGTCGCCGCCGCGACATGTCCGTATATTTGCGTTGTTTTGGTGCTTTTTCTGCTGCTTTTTTGCGTAAGTGAAAGCCACATTCCGGTCATGGGTGATCCCATGCACAATCCAGCGATCCAATATATCGACTACAGGAGACTCCACTGTGAATATCAAAAGTCAGAAGGACTTTTTTGCCGGACTCATGTTCATGGGTGTCGGCATTGCGTTCGCCTGGGGGGCCACGACTTACAACGTGGGCACCGGCGCGCGCATGGGGCCGGGGTATTTCCCCTTGCTGCTGGGCGTGCTCATGGCGCTCATTGGCGCAGTGATCACCTTCAAGGCGATGGTGGTTGAAACCGAAGGCGGCGACAAGATCGGCAAGTGGGCCTGGAAGCCGCTGTTTTTCATCATTGCTGCCAACCTGATCTTCGGTGTCCTGCTGGCCGGTGTTCCCGCGCTCGGTATTCCTGCATTCGGCATGATCGTCGCCATTTACGCGCTGACCTTTGTCGCCAGCATGGCGGAGCCCGGATGGAAGGTCAAAACCACTTTTATTCTGGCAACCATTCTGGCCGTCGGCAGCTACCTGGCCTTTGTCCTGGCGCTGAAGCTGCAGTTCCCGGTGTGGCCTTCGTTCATCACCGGCTAAGGAAAAAAAATGGATCTGATTGCAAATCTGTCGCTGGGTTTTGGCGTGGCTTTCACGCCGATCAACCTGCTTTATGCCTTCGCCGGCTGTGTCCTGGGAACCCTGATTGGCGTGTTGCCGGGCATCGGTCCGGTGGCCACCATCGCGATGCTGTTGCCCGCCACCTATGCCTTGCCCCCGGTCTCTGCGCTGATCATGCTGGCGGGTATTTATTACGGCGCCCAGTACGGTGGCTCGACCACGGCCATTCTGGTCAACTTGCCGGGCGAGTCTTCGTCCGTGGTGACCTGTATCGACGGTTACCAGATGGCCCGCAAGGGCCGGGCGGGGCCCGCGCTGGCGGCTGCCGGGCTGGGTTCGTTTTTCGCCGGTAGCGTTGGCACGTTGATCCTGGCGGCCTTTGCGCCCCCATTGACGGAACTGGCCTTCAAGTTCGGCCCGGCCGAATATTTTTCGCTGATGGTGCTGGGCCTGATCGGCGCCGTGGTGCTGGCCTCCGGTTCCCTGCTGAAAGCGGTGGGCATGATTGTGCTGGGCCTGCTGCTGGGCCTGATCGGCACCGACGTGAACTCCGGCGTGGCGCGTTTCAGCTTCGATATTCCCGAACTGACGGACGGCATTGGTTTCATCGTGATTGCCATGGGCGTGTTCGGCTACGGCGAGATCATCAGCAACCTTTCGCAGCCGGAGCACGAGCGTGAGGTGTTCACCGCCAACGTGACCGGGCTGTTCCCGACCAAGCAGGACTTCAAGGACATGATCCCTGCTGTGCTGCGCGGTACGGCCCTGGGTTCGTCCCTCGGTATCCTGCCCGGCGGTGGCGCCCTGCTGGCGGCCTTTGCAGCCTATACCGTGGAAAAGAAGATCAAGATCAAGCCGGGCGAAGTCCCCTTCGGCCAGGGCAATATCCGCGGTGTCGCCGGCCCCGAGTCGGCCAACAACGCCGGTGCGCAGACCTCCTTCATCCCGCTGCTCACACTGGGTATCCCGCCCAACGCCGTGATGGCGCTGATGGTCGGTGCCATGACCATCCACAACATCCAGCCCGGTCCGCAGGTCATGACCAGCAACCCGGAACTGTTCTGGGGCCTGATTGCCTCGATGTGGATCGGCAACGCCATGCTGGTGATCCTGAACCTGCCGCTGATCGGCATCTGGATCAAGTTGCTGACCGTGCCCTATCGCTTCCTGTTTCCTGCCATCGTGCTGTTCTGCGCGATTGGTGTGTATTCCACCAACAACAACACCTGGGATATCTGGATGGTGGCGATTTTTGGTGTGATCGGTTACATCTTCATCAAACTCGGTACCGAGCCTGCTCCCCTGTTGCTGGGTTTCATCCTCGGCCCCATGATGGAAGAAAACCTGCGCCGGGCGCTGCTGCTGTCGCGCGGCGACTGGAGCGTGTTTGTGACGCGTCCGATCTCCGCAGGTCTGCTCGCAGCGGGCGTGCTGTTGCTGGTGATCGTGCTCCTGCCGTCCGTGAAGAACAAACGGGAAGAAGCCTTCGTCGAGGACTGATCCCGGTATGACCCAAAAAAGGCGCCTGCGGGCGCCTTTTTTGCGTGCAGCGCCCGGCGCCGGCAGCCTTCCCGGCTGCACGGCGAGCCACAAAATCGTTCACAATCCCTTCGATGAAACGTACACATACTGTTCTTGCCGCATGGCTGCTTGCTGCAGCTTTCCCCGCGCTGGCGCAAACGGCAGCGCCAGCCACCGGCAGCGCAGCCTACCCCGTCAAGCCGATACGCATGATCGTGCCGTTTCCAGCGGGTGGTGCCACCGACATCCTGGCGCGTGCGCTGTCGCAAAAGCTCGGTGAAAAAATTGGCCAGACCGTGGTGGTGGACAACCGGCCCGGCGCCGGCGGCACGATTGGCGCGGATGCGGCGTCCAAGGCCACGCCGGATGGTTACACGCTGCTGCTGGCCACCTCCAGCACCCACAGCATCGGGCCGGCCATCAACCCGAAAATCCCCTACAACGCCGAGACCGATTTCACGCCCATTGCCTACGTGGCGAGTTCGCCCAACGTGGTTCTGGTGCCCACGACCTCGCCGGCCCGGACCATGCAGGAGTTCATCGCGCATGCGCGCAAGAATCCCGGGCGCCTGAACTACGCGTCCAGCGGCAACGGCACCATCGTGCACCTGACCACCGAGTACTTCAAGGCGCAGTCGGGCACCTTCATCCTGCACATCCCTTACCGCGGGACGGCGCTGGCCATGCCGGACCTGATCAGCGGCAAGCTCGACGTGTTGTTCGATTCGTTTGTCACCGGCATGCCGCATGTCAGGGATGGCAAGCTGCGTGCGCTGGCCGTGACCAGCCTCAAGCGCACCGCGCTTGCGCCTGATTTGCCGGCGGTTTCCGAAGTGTTGCCGGGTTTTGAGTCAGTGACCTGGTTTGGCGTGTATGGCCCACGGGGCCTGAATGCCGAACTCACGGCGCGGGTCAACCAGGCGCTCAACGCGGCGCTGGCAGACCCTGATGTGAAGGAGCGTTTTGCCCGCCTGGGTGCGGAGCCCACGGGGGGCACGCCTCAGGCTTTTGCGGCGATGGTCCGGACCGACAACGCCAAGTGGAAAAAAATCATTGCCGAGCGCAAGATCACCACGGACTGAACTTTCAGCACCGTTTTCCTGCCGGAGGCCCAGGCACCCGCCGACGCTTTTCATTTTCTGAGTGAGCCATGAACTTCAACTACGACAACCCCTATTCGTCCACCCGCCTGCCGCTGTTCGCACGCAATGTGGTGTCCACCTCCCATCCTCTGGGCGCACAGGCCGGCCTGCGCATGCTGCTCAAGGGCGGCAATGCGGTGGATGCGGCCATCGCCGCGGCCGCCGCGATGACCATCGTCGAGCCGGTCAGCAATGGCCTGGGCAGTGATGCCTTCGGCCTGATCTGGGACGGCAAGGCGCTGCACGGTCTGAACGCCTCCGGTCGCGCGCCGCAGAGCTGGACGCCGGAGTACTTCAAGAAGAAATATGGCGCGGGCGACACCGCGCCGCCCAAGCGCGGCCTGGACTCGGTGACGGTGCCGGGCGCCGTGGCGAGCTGGGTCGCGATGAGCGAGCGTTTTGGCAAGCTGCCCTTTGCCGACCTGATGGAGCCGGCCATCGAGATCGCCGAGCGCGGTTACCTGCTGCCGCCGGTGGTGCAGCAGAAGTGGGCAGCGGCTACCGATGAGCTCAAGGGCCAGCCGGGGTTTGCCCAGTCCTTCCTGCCCTGGGGCCGCGCGCCGAACGTCGGCGAGCTGTTCCAGTTCAAGGCGGCCGGCAAAGCCTTGCGCGCGATTGCAGCGAGCAAGGGCTCGGCCTACTACGGCGGCGAGATCGCCCGTGCCATCGAAAAATTTTCCGCGCAGAACGGCGGCAGCCTCACCGCGAAAGACTTTGAAAACTACCAACCCGAGTGGGTCACACCCATCGGCAAGGACTACCGCGGCTACACCCTGCACGAGATCCCGCCCAACGGCCAGGGCATTGCCGCGCTGATCGCGCTGGGCATCCTCGACAAGTTCGACGTGGCCGGCCTGGCAGTCGACGGCGTGGATTCGCAGCACCTGCAGATCGAGGCCATGAAGCTGGCCTTTGCCGATGTCTACCAATACGTGGCCGAGCCATCGTCGATGGCGGTGACTGTCGATCAAATGCTCGATGACGCCTACCTCGCTTCCCGTGCCAAACTCATCGACATGAAAAAAGCCCAGGACTTCGGTGCCGGCAACCCGGTCAAGGGTGGCACGATTTACCTGACTGCCGCCGACGAGGACGGCATGATGGTCAGTTTCATCCAGAGCAATTACATGGGCTTCGGCTCGGGCTGCGTCGAGCCGGAGTTCGGCATCAGCCTGCAAAACCGCGGCCATGCCTTCAGCCTGCAGCAAGGCGCCAACCAGGTGGCACCGGGCAAGCGGCCTTTCCACACCATCATCCCGGCCTTCCTCACCAAAGACGGCCAGCCGGTGATGTCTTACGGTGTCATGGGTGCCAACATGCAGCCGCAGGGCCACATGCAGACGCTGGTGCGCATGCTCGACTACAAG
>CAMLDT010000211.1 GCA_946479075.1 uncultured Polaromonas sp. | reverse complement strand
CTGCTCACCATGCGCCTGACGGCGGCCGGCTACCGCGTCAGTGCCGCCGGATCGGCCGAGGCCGCGCTGGCGCAGCTGGACATCGAACGGCCGCAGCTGGTACTCAGTGACGTGCGCCTGCCCGGTAAAGACGGGCTGGCCCTGTTTGAAGACGTACGCGCCCGCCACCCTTCGCTGCCGGTGATTCTGCTGACCGCCCACGGCACGATTCCTGATGCGGTCGAAGCGACCGAGCGCGGCGTCTTCACCTACCTGACCAAACCCTTCGACGGCAAGGCCCTGGAGGGCAAGATCGCGCAGGCGCTGGCGCTGAGTGCGCCGGCTCCCGCCACGCCGGATGGCCCCGGCCAAGCCTGGCAGAACGCCATCATCAGCCGCTCCAGCCGCATGGCCGAGACCCTGGCCGAAGCCCGCATGGTGGCGCGCTCGGACGCCAGCGTGATGCTGCGCGGCGAAAGCGGCACCGGCAAGGAGTTGCTGGCCCAGGCCATCCACCAGGCCAGCCCGCGCGCTGCCCACCCGTTTATTGCCGTCAATTGCGGCGCGATTCCGGAGGCACTGCTGGAATCCGAGCTGTTCGGCCACGTCAAGGGCGCCTTCACGGATGCGTCGTCCAGCCACAAGGGCCTGTTCCAGGCGGCTGAAGGCGGCACCCTGCTGCTCGACGAGATCGGCGACATGCCGCTGGCGCTGCAGGTCAAGCTGCTGCGTGTGCTGCAGGAACGCGTGGTGCGCCCGCTGGGTTCCAGCCAGTCGATCCCGGTCAATGTGCGCATCCTGTCGGCAACCCACAAGGACCTCGATGCGGCCATGGCCGAGGGCCAGTTCCGCACTGACCTTTATTACCGCCTCAACGTGGTCACATTGACCCTGCCGCCGCTGGCCGAGCGGCGCGAGGACATCGCGCTGCTGGCCAATCACTTCCTGGTCAAGCTGGCCGGCAAGTACGGCAAGCGCCTCAGTGGTTTTGCGCCCGAAGCCCTGAAGGCCCTGACCACCGCCGCCTGGCCCGGCAATGTGCGCCAGCTCTACAACGTGGTCGAACAGGTCTGCGCGCTGGCCAGCACGCCGCTGATCCCGCTGGCGCTGATCCAGCGTGCGCTGCGCTCACCCAGTGTGCAGGTGCTGACCCTGGCCGAGGCGCGCCAGCGCTTTGAACATGAGTACCTGGTCGGCCTGCTGAAGCTGACCGATGGCAATGTGGCCGATGCCGCGCGCCTGGCCGACCGCAACCGCACCGAGTTTTATCGCCTCATGCAAAAGCACGGCCTGACGCCCAGCCACTTCAAAAGTGAAGCCGCGGTCGCTGCGCCTGCAGACCCTGTCGCTGATGAGCGACACGGCCAAGTGCCTGATTTCAAACAGTAATTCCGCTGAAGCCGGCAGCGGTGTCGCTGAGTGGCGACAAAAATCAAGGGTTTTCCCGCAGTTTCCGGCCTCCAGCCCCGTCTTTTCAGCTCAATTGCGTCCAAGCCGTTGATTTGATTGCATTTTTCACGCCTGGCACAGGGTTTGCCCTTGTCAGTGCATGTCATCGCTTTTTCCACCGATTTCAACGCCTGCCAGCGTGGCGCGGGCCGCTCGCAAGGGGCTGCTGCTGGCAGGTCTGCTACTGGCGAGTCTGGCCCATGCGTGGAGCCTGGAGGATGTTGCCGGGCTGGCCCGGGAACGCGCGCAAGCCCCCTACCAGCCTGTGCGCCAGGCCCTTCCCGCAGAACTGGCGGGCCTGGATTACGACGGCCTGCGCGACATCCGTTTCAACGATGACAAGGCCTTGTGGCGCGCCGATGGCCTTGCCTATGAGGTCAAGTTTTTTCACGTAGGCCGCCAAAGCGACACCGTCCGCATCCATGAGTTGTCTGCCCTCGGCAACAAGGCGCTGTCCTACAACCCGGCCGATTTCAGCTTCGGCAAAAACGCCCTGGACCCCTCGCGCTGGGGTGACCTCGGCTACGCCGGCTTTCGCATTCACACGCCGCTGAACTCGCCTGCCTACAAGGACGAACTGGCGGTATTTCTTGGCGCGAGTTATTTCCGCGCCCTGGGCGCCGGCCAGCGTTACGGCCTGTCGGCACGCGGCCTGGCCGTGGACACGGCCGGCGCCGGCGGGCGGCCCGAGGAGTTTCCGCGCTTCACCGATTTCTGGCTGGAAAAGCCCGCCGCCGATGCGAAGCAGATCACGGTTTACGCCCTGCTCGACTCGGCGCGCATGACCGGCGCCTACCGCTTCGACATTCGCCCCGGCGAACAGACCGTGACCGAGGTCCACGCGCGCGTGTTCATGCGCGCCGGTGCCGGCCCGCGCGTTGCCACGCTGGGCCTGGCCCCGTTGACGAGCATGTTTTTCTTTGGCGAGAACCAGCCGCGCGCCGGCGACTTCCGGCCTGAGGTGCACGATTCGGACGGCCTGATGATGGCCAGCAGCGAAGGTGAATGGCTGTGGCGCCCGCTGCAAAATCCCGGGGCCCCGGTGGCGACCTCGTTTGCCATGAAAGGCCTCAAGGGTTTTGGCCTGATGCAGCGCGACCGCCTGTTCGCCAGTTACGAGGACATCGAGGCACGTTACGAAGCGCGCCCCAGTGCCTGGGTCACCCCGCTCGGTGATTGGGGCCCGGGCCGGGTCGAGCTGCTGCAACTGCCTACCCCCGACGAGACCCACGACAACGTGGTGGCGTACTGGGTGCCGGAGCGCCTGCCGCAGCCCGGCGAATCACTCGACTTTGCCTACCAGCTCGCCTGGCAGGGCAATGACCAGCAGCGCCCGCCCAACGGCTGGGTGACCCAGTCACGCCGCGGCATCGGTTTCAACCGGCTGGATGCGCAGACGCTGGCGCAAACCCTCTCTTACGTCGTCGACTTTGCCGGACCGGCGCTGGATGCCCTCAAGGACGACGCGCCGGTGCGCGCCGTCGTCTCCAGCGACAACAACGGCCGCGTCGTCGAAAGCAACGCCTACCGCAATCCGGTCAACGGCCAATGGCGCATGACCCTGCGCGTGCAACGCATCGACCCGGCCAAACCGGTCGAGTTGCGCGCCTTCCTCCAACACGACAAGCACACAGTGAGCGAAACATGGACCACCCTCGTCACCCCCTGATTCCCGCCGCACCGCAGATCGCGCCGGCTCAACGCAGCCTCTTGCGGGAGGAGCGCCACCCCAACGCGGTCACCGCGCCGCCCATCAACCGCGGCTCCATGGCGCCGCGCCCATGGCGTGGTTTCTGGAACAGCCTGGGCACGGCGGTGTTGCTGCGGCTGACCGGCAGCGCCCGGCCGGCCCCGCCCGCCAGCGCCATGGCACCCTGGCAACAGGCTGCCAAACGCCGGCGCGCCGTGCTGGTGGCCCTGACCGTGCTGAGCACGGCCTTGGCCACCGCGCTGTTCGCCGACATGCAGCCCGACTACAACAACGTCTGGCTGGAGTACGGCCAGATGGCCCTGTTCAGCCTGTTGTCGGCCTGGGTGGTGACCGGCTTCATGACGGCCTTGATGGGTTTTTACGTGACCCTGCGCGGCGACAAATACGCGCTGACCGCCCGCAGTGTGGCCGGCGACAGCCTGGATGCCACAGCCCGCACGGCCATCATCATGCCGATCTGCAACGAGGATGTGCGCACGGTGTTTGCCGGCCTGCGCGCCACCTGCGAGTCGGTGGCCGCCACCGGCCATGCAGCAGCTTTTGACGTGTTTGTGCTGTCCGACAGCAACGACCCGGCGACCCAGCAGGCCGAACGCGCCGCCTGGGAAGAGCTGCGCATGCAACTGGCTATGCAGGCCGGCCAGCCGCTGATCGAGGTGTATTACCGGCTGCGCCAGCGGCGCACCCACCGCAAGGCTGGCAACGTGGCCGATTTCTGCCGCCGCTGGGGCAAGGACTACCGTTACATGATCGTGCTCGACGCCGACAGCGTGATGAGCGGCGACTGCCTGGTCAACATGGTCAAGCTGATGGAAGCCAACCCGAAGGCCGGCATCATCCAGACCGCCACCCAGGCCATCGGCCACGTCACCCTGCATGCGCGCGCGCAGCAGTTTGCCTCGCGCATGACCGGCCGCCTGTTCACCTTGGGCATGCAGTTCTGGCAACTTGGCGAATCGCACTACTGGGGCCACAACGCCATCCTGCGTGTCGAGCCCTTCATGCAGCACTGCGCGCTGGCTCCCATTGCGGGCACCGGCGGCATGTCCGGCGGCATCCTGTCGCACGACTTTGTCGAAGCCGCGCTGATGCGCCGCGCCGGTTATCACGTGTGGCTGGCGTCCGACCTGGTCGGCAGCTATGAGCAGCAGCCGCCCGACCTGCTGGCCGAACTCCAGCGCGACCGCCGCTGGTGCCAGGGCAACCTGCAGAATTCGCGGCTGATTGCCGAGCCCGGCATCCACCCCGTGCACCGCGCCATGTTCGGCACCGGCGCCATGTCTTACCTGTCGGCGCCGCTGTGGCTGTGCTTTCTGACCCTGGGCACCGCGCTGTGGCTGTCGGGTTCCCACATCGTCACCGACTGGACGCTGGTTCCCACCGAGCTGGTGGGTCTGTGGACCTGGACGCTGTCCATGCTGTTCCTGCCGCGCGTGCTCGGCATTGCCGCCGTGCTGATCAAGGGCGAAGCCGGGGCGTTTGGCGGCAGCTTCAGCCTGCTGCGCAGCGCAGCCCTGGAAACCGTGATTGCCCTGCTGCAGGCGCCGATCCGCATGCTGGCGCACTCGCTGTTTGTGGTGGCGGCCATCACCGGCCTGAAACTGGACTGGAAGTCGCCGCCGCGCGAAGCCGCCGCCGTGCCCTGGCGTGATGCGCTGCTGCGCCTGGCCCCCATGAGCAGCATCATCGCGCTGCTGGCGCTCGGCATCGCGGCCATCGACGCAGGCGCGCTGGTCTGGCTGCTGCCGGTCGGCCTGCCACTGCTGCTGGCAGTCCCCATGACGGTGCTGACGAGCCGCGTCGGCATCGGCCAGACCTTGCGCGCCAAAGACTACCTGCTGATTCCCGAAGAGAGCTCGTCACCCGCGGTGCTGGACCGGGCGTGGCAACATGCGGGCTTGTTGCCAGCGCCGCGCTTGCGTGCCGCCTGAGATTTGTCAGGCATCGCGCTGCAGCTTCCGGGCGCAGCGCTGGTTGCTATGAATTCAGTAGCTGCTCGCGTCCGCCCCACAAGGGCTGGAGGCCAATTTGATGCATAAGCTCGGCGAAAGACTCAGAACTTGGGCATGCCCTTCATCCCGCCCATGCGTTTCATCATCTTCATCATCCCGCCGCCCTTCATCTTCTTCATCATGCCCTGCATCTGCTCGAACTCGTTGAGCAGGCGGTTCACGTCCTGAACCTGCACGCCCGAGCCGGCAGCGATGCGGCGCTTTCGGGTGGCCTTGATTAATTCGGGCTTGCGGCGCTCCAGCGGCGTCATGCTCTGAATGATGCCTTCCTTGCGCTTGATGTCTTTTTCGGCCTTGTCCATGTCCACCTGGCCGGCTTTGGCCGTCATCTGTGTCGGCAGCTTGTCGAGCAGGCTGGACAGGCCGCCCATGCTTTTCATCTGCTGCAGCTGGCTCAGGAAATCCTCCAGGTCGAAGCCACTGCCGGACTTCATCTTGGCGGCGAGTTTCTGCGCCGCCGCCATGTCCACGCCGGCCGTGACCTGCTCCACCAGCGCCACGATGTCGCCCATGCCAAGAATGCGTCCGGCATGGCGCTGCGCATCAAAAACTTCCAGGCCGTCGATTTTTTCGCTGGTGCCCGAGAACTTGATCGGTGCGCCGGTGATCTGCCGCACGCTGAGCGCCGCGCCGCCGCGCGAGTCGCCGTCGGTCTTGGTCAGGATGATGCCGGTCAGCGGCAGCGCTTCCTTGAAGGCTTTGGCGGTGTTGATCGCATCCTGGCCCTGCATCGCATCGACCACAAACAGGGTCTCGACCGGATTCAGCGCTGCATGCAGCGCCTTGATCTCGGCCATCA
>CAMLDT010000210.1 GCA_946479075.1 uncultured Polaromonas sp. | reverse complement strand
ATGGCGACCATGGACACCATCAAGCTGTTCGGCGGCGAGCCGGCCAACTTCCTGGACGTGGGCGGCGGCGCGACGGCCGAGAAAGTCACTGAAGCCTTCAAGATCATGCTGAAGAACCCGGATGTCAAAGGCATCCTGGTCAACATCTTCGGCGGCATCATGAAGTGCGACACGATTGCCGACGGTGTGATCACCGCCTGCAAGGTGGTGAACCTGTCGGTTCCGCTGGTGGTGCGCATGAAGGGCACCAATGAAGACCTGGGCAAGAAAATGCTGGCGGACTCCGGTCTGCCCATCATTGCCGCAGACACCATGGCTGAAGCTGCGACAAAAATCGTGGCCGCGGTCAAGTAAGCCAGGAGAACCACCATGTCGATCTACATCAACAAAAACACCAAAGTCATCACGCAGGGCATCACCGGCAAGACCGGACAGTTCCACACCCGCATGTGCCGCGACTACGCGAACGGCAAGGAATGTTTCGTCGCCGGCGTGAACCCGAAAAAGGCCGGCGAAGACTTCGAAGGCATCCCGATTTATGCCAACGTGACCGAGGCCGCCAAGGCCACCGGCGCCACGGTGTCGGTGATTTATGTGCCGCCCGCCGGCGCCGCCGCCGCGATCTGGGAAGCTGTCGAGGCCAACCTCGACATGGCGATCTGCATCACCGAAGGCATCCCGGTGCGCGACATGCTGGAAGTGCGCAACCGCATGAAGGCCAAGGAAGCCGCCGGCGGCAAGAAAACCCTGCTGCTGGGCCCCAATTGCCCCGGCCTGATCACGCCCGACGAAATCAAGATTGGCATCATGCCCGGCCACATCCACCGCAAGGGCCGCATCGGCGTGGTCAGCCGTTCCGGTACGCTGACCTATGAAGCGGTGGCGCAGTTGACCGAAATCGGCCTGGGGCAGTCCAGCGCCGTCGGCATTGGTGGCGACCCGATCAACGGACTCAAGCACATCGACGTGATGAAAGCGTTCAACGACGATCCGGACACGGATGCCGTCATCATGATCGGTGAGATCGGCGGACCCGACGAAGCCGAAGCGGCGCAGTGGTGCAAGGCCAACATGAAAAAGCCCATCGTCGGCTTCATCGCCGGCGTGACCGCACCGGCTGGCAAACGCATGGGCCACGCCGGTGCGCTGATTTCCGGCGGTGCCGACACGGCTGACGCCAAGCTTGAGATCATGGAAGCCTGCGGCTTCACGGTGACGCGTGACCCTTCCGAAATGGCCAAACTGCTCAAGGCGCTGCTCTGAGATCCGGAGTGGCATGACCCTGCGTTTCGCGAAAAATTGACCCCGGTCAAGCGCGTAAGCAGTAATACCGATCCTCGCCGCCACGTTGCGGCTTAGACTCTCCAAAAACAAAAAAGCGCTTTCCGGCGCTTTTTTTAATTCATAACAGGAGCTGCCATGTTTTTCGGACTCGACTTCACGTCTCCCCTCTTCTGGAGCGCTTTTGGCTCCATCATGATCGCCAACATCGTGCTGTCCGGCGATAACGCCGTGGTGATCGCCATGGCGGCCAGAACGCTTGAGCCGCGTCAGCGCAACAAGGCGATTTTCTGGGGGAGTGCCGCTGCGATCATCATGCGCATCATCCTGACGATTGTCGCCATCCAGTTGCTGACCCTGCCCTACCTGAAAGTGGTCGGTGCCGTGTTGCTGGTCTATATCGGCGTGGACCTGCTCAAAGGTGAAGACGAGGGGGACGATCACGGCAAGGAGATCAGCGGCATGGCGGCGGCGATCCGAACCATCCTGCTGGCCGATCTGGTCATGAGCCTGGACAACGTGCTGGCGGTGGCCGCAGCGGCCAAGGGCAACCTGCCCCTGCTGATCCTCGGCCTGCTGGTCAGCATCCCGCTGATTGTGTTTGGCGCGACCTTGCTGACCAAGGTCATGGAGCGCTTTCCCATCATCATCACCATTGGTGCCGCCTTGCTGGGCTTTCTGGCCGGCGAGATGCTGCTCACCGACCCGGCGGTCACTGCGCGTTTTGGCGCCATGAGTGAGCAAATGGTGACCATGGGCGGTATTGCGGGAGCCATTCTGGTGGTGGCACTCGGCACCTATCTTCAAAAGCGGAACCAGGGCCCGGCCGAAGAGGCCTGAACCCCCGGGGCGAGTCCCGGGCACCTCAGCCGCCTTGATCGGCCATTGCGAACCCGGGGGAAGCCCCGGGTTTTTTGTTGTCCGGGGCTGCTTTGCCTTTACTACTTAATAACAACAAATGGGCAAGCGCCTGTGCAAAAGTCCCTTGTCCGGGTTCATGGCCTCTGTTAACGTCCGCAGACGGGGGATTTGTAACCGCTATGTAACGGGGCCGGTGGGCTGGTAGCGCGACCAAATCGGTGCGAGCGGGTATGAAGAGCGAATCAGGACAAAGGGCGGGAAGTGGCCACATCATCAAATAGGCGCAGGCAATTCTGGCGGGCGGACTGGTTTGTTGGCGTCCTGGTTGTGCTGGCCGTCCTTGTTCTGCATGGCGCGACCGACCTTTTTGGCACGCTGGAGCGCCGCTACTACGACTTTGCCAGCACCAGCACCTCGCGCCAGCCTTCGGATCGCATTGCCATCATCGCCATTGATGACCAGAGCATTGCCAACATCGGCCGCTGGCCCTGGCCGCGTGACATTCACGCACAGCTGATCGACAAACTGGCCGCAGCCAAAGCCAGGACCATCGCACACACCGTTTTCTTTTTCGAACCGCAGACCGACCGTGGCCTTGTCTTCATCCGCAAGATGAAAGACTTGCTGGGAGCACCGGCAGACCCGGCGGCTGCGCCGGGCGGACTGTCAGAGGAACTCGGCAAAGTCATTGCCGAGGCAGAAACGGCGCTGGATACCGACGCCAGGCTGGGGGCGAGCATGGCCAGGGCCGGCAATGTGTTGACGCCGTCGGTGTTTGTCCTCGGAGAGCCGCAGGGGCGGCTCGACCCCTTGCCTGACTATGCGCTCAAAACTGCGGTGCCAGATCGTGGCAATTTTTCCTTGCCGGCGATCAGTGGGCAGCAGCCCATTGCCATCGTCGGCAACAGCGCGGCGGGTATCGCCCACCTGAACCAGCTTCAGGATGTGGATGGGGCCGTGCGTCAGGAGCCTTTGCTGGTCAATTACGCCGGTCAGGCCGTACCGTCCATGAGTTTGCTGACCGCCATGAAGAGCCTGAACCTGGAGGCGGGCGATATCCGCCTCAACAACGGGGAGTCGGTGCAGATCGGCAAGTTGAAGATAGGCACGGACGAGGCCGCGCTGATGCTGCCGCAGTTCTACAAAGGGCGTGATGGACGTCCCGCCTTTGCGGTGGATTCTTTTTACGATGTGTTGACGGGGAAGATCCCTGCCACCAAATACACCGACAAGATCGTGATTATTGGCGCGACCGCAGCGGGGGTGGGCACGCAATTCCCGACGCCTGCGGGGCCCGGCCTGTCACCGGCCGAAACCATCGCCCACATCACATCAAGCATCTTGAACGAGCATTTCATTGTCCAGCCGATCTGGGGGACCTGGGCCACGCTGGCCGTGCTGCTGCTGGTTGCCGCCTACCTGATCGCGGGGCTGCCGCGCTTGTCCGCGGGCAAGGCGGCCCTGGTGACGCTGGGCCTTTTCGTCTTGCTGCTGATTGCCGAGTTCAGCCTCTTGTCGGCATCGGCAACCTGGCTGAAGCTGGTATTTCCTGCCGCGTTGCTGCTGATTGGGCATCTGGCCTTGACGACCAAGCGCTTCCTGATGACTGAAGCGGGCAAGATGCGCTCAGATGAAGAGTCTGCCGAGACCAGCCGGATGATGGGCCTGGCCTTGCAGGGGCAGGGCCAGCTCGACATGGCATTTGACCGCTTCCGCCGCGTGCCGTTTACCGATGCGCTGATGGACAACCTGAACAATCTGGCGCTCGATTTTGAACGCAAGCGCCAGTTCAACAAGGCACAGGCTGTTTATGAATACATGGCCGCCTACAACAAGAACCACAAGGATCTGCAGGCCAAACTCAATCGTGCCAAAAACCTGTCGGAGACCGTGATTCTTGGCGGCGGCGGAGCCCACCCGGGCGGGACGCTGCTGCTCGACGGTGGCGGTGTTGAAAAACCCATGCTGGGTCGCTATCAGGTTGAAAAGGAACTGGGCAAAGGCGCGATGGGCGTGGTTTATCTGGGCAAGGACCCGAAGATCGGCCGGGTGGTCGCCATCAAGACCATGGCGCTGAGCCAGGAGTTTGAAGGCGACGAGCTGGCCGATGCGCGGGAGCGCTTTTTCAGGGAGGCCGAGACGGCCGGCCGCCTGCAGCACCAGAACATTGTGACCATTTTTGATGCCGGAGAAGAACACGATCTGGCCTATATCGCGATGGAATTCCTCAAGGGCAAGGACTTGGCGGATGTGACCAAGGACGGCCAGCTGCTGCCGGTTCCCCAAGTTCTTTCGATCGTGGCACGTGTGGCAGAAGCCCTGGCGTATGCGCACAAGCAAAACGTGGTGCACCGGGACATCAAGCCGGCCAACATCATGTACGACCCTGCCACCGATACCGTCAAGGTGACTGATTTCGGCATCGCGCGGATCACCGATTCCAGCAAGACCAAAACCGGCATGGTGTTGGGAACCCCCAGTTTCATGTCGCCCGAACAGATCGCCGGCAAGAAAGTGGACGGACGATCAGATTTGTATTCGCTGGGGGTGATGCTGTTCCAGATGCTCGCGGGGGTCCTGCCTTTCCGCGGTGAGTCGATGGCCGAGCTGATGTACAAGATCGCCAACGAATCAGCGCCAGATATCCGTGTCATCAGGCCGGAGCTGTCCTTGCAACTGGCCGATGTGGTGGCCCGGGCGCTAGCCAAAAGTCATGAGGCCCGCTACCAGGATGGCGATCAGTTTGCCGCAGAGGTGCGCGCAGTGATGTCTGCACTGGCCGACGAACCCTCAAGTTCCCGCAATGCGGCGGGGACGGGGCGCGATGCAACCGGTGATTTTGAGAAAACGTCCTTGCTTTCCCCGCACAACGCGCCCGTGTTTGACCAAAAGATTGCAACCCACCCACCCCATGACGCTTCGGCAGGCCATGCCGACAGCAATTTGAAGCCATAACAAAAAGCCCCATGAATTACGAGATTTGCACGCAGACCGATCCAGGTCTGACCCGGGACAACAACGAGGATGCGCTCACGTTTGACGCCGCGACCAACCTTTGCATCCTGGCCGATGGCATGGGGGGGTACAACGCAGGCGAAATTGCCAGCGGCATGGCCACCGCATTCATCAAGTCAGAATTGGCGCGCTGGCTGTCGCAGGCGGGCAAACACGCCAATTCCAAGGAAGTACGGCGTGCGATGGAAATTTGCGTCGAAAACGCCAACCACTCCATTTTCAACGCCGCCAATTCCAATCCCCAATACTCTGGCATGGGTACCACGCTGGTGGTTGGCGTGTTTCAGGGCAACCGGCTGATGTTGGGCCATATCGGCGATTCACGCTGTTATCGTTTGCGGGGAGGGCAACTTCAACAGATCACCAAGGACCACTCCCTGCTCCAGGAGCAAATCGATGCGGGGCTGATTACGCCCGAGCAGGCACTGACATCGGTGAACAAGAATCTCGTGACCCGGGCGCTGGGTGTTGAGGACGCGGTGTTGCTTGAAGTCAACGAACATCGCGTGGAACTGGGTGATATCTACCTCATGTGCTCCGATGGCCTGTCGGACATGATCGGCGATGAGGAGATTGCGGCTATTCTATTGGGGTCGAAGTCTCTGGACCAGATGGCCCGCGCTTTGGTGGGAGCGGCCAACAACGCCGGTGGGCGCGACAACATTTCCGTGCTGCTGGTGCAAGTCAAGGAAGCTTCGGCCAGGCGCGGTTTGTTGTCCAGGATGTTGGGCAAGTAGCGGATGAACGCAATAGAAAAAACACACAGGAGTCGGCCATGCCGAAAATGATCGTCTCAATTGACGGTGTTGTGATCAAG
>CAMLDT010000209.1 GCA_946479075.1 uncultured Polaromonas sp. | reverse complement strand
AGAAAAAGGAGGTTCATGGATGGTGGATTGCTCGTTGGTTGCTCGTCGGCAGGCGCCCACCTTAACGCAAACACCCTGCCCCTGGCTCCGTTCCGGGATTTGGCGGCAAGCTGCCACGAGACTGGCCTAGGATTCGGCGGGCGGGCGCAATTTCGGGCCGGCGAGCTCCGGCTGCAGTTGCAACCGCTGCGGGGCGGAGTAACACACAAACCGCCGGTTGGTCGCCCGGCCGATGGCGCACAGGCCGACCGTCTGCGCGACCTGGTGGCCCATTTGCGTGATGCCACTGCGTGAAACCACAATCGGCACCCCCATCTGCGCCGACTTGATGACCATTTCGCTGGTCAGGCGGCCGGTGGTGTAAAAAACCTTGTTGGCCTGGCTCACCGCCGGACTGTCCTGCATGGCGATCCAGCCGGCGATGGTGTCGATCGCGTTATGGCGCCCCACATCTTCAACAAACAAAAGCATTTCGGGATCGCCGGCCGTCATGGCAAACAAGGCGCAGGCATGCACCGAACCGGCGGACTTGTAAGTGGTCTCTTTGAGCCGGATGCTGTTGACCAGCCCGTAAAGCTGAGCCTGCGTGAGACAGGCATCGGCCGGCAGGACGATTTCATCCACCTCATCCATCAGGCCGCCGAACACGCTGCCCTGCCCGCAGCCCGTCGTGACGACGCGTTTGGCGGTTTTTTCCTCAATGTCGGCGATGCCGTGCCGCGTTTTGACGGCCGCGGCACCGACGTCCCAGTCCACCGTGATGGATTCGATGTCACCCACCTCCCGGATCAGGCGCTGATTGCGCAGGTAACCCAGGACCAGCAGTTCCGGGTGGGCCCCCAGGGTCATCAAGGTCACGAGTTCACGTTTGTCGACATACACCGTCAGTGCGCGCTCCGCAGGAATGGCAACCGTGAGGCGCTCACCGTATTCATTGACGGTATCGATCTCGCAGGTCAGCGGCGCCTGCGCGCGCGTGAGGTGGGGCAAAGAAGACAGGGACATCCCGGGAGACTACAACAAAAAGAAAAGGCCGACACCTTGCGGTGCCGGCCTTGTTTTCCAGAACTGAACTCAGGATTTTTTGGCGGGATTGAGCACGGCATCAGGCTGTTTGGTGCTTGGCGGGCTGGTGGCATTGCCTGCCGGTGAATGTGCGCCTGAAGCCTCCAGGGGTTTGGACTCAGGTGGCGTATAGACAAACGGGCCGGGTTCCGCACACGCCGGCACAGTGCTGGGCGGCTTGGTGTCCTTGCCCGCCGCCTTGGCGCTTTTGAAATAGGCGGCAGCGACCTGGTCCTGGACCTTGCAGAGCTTGAAGGCCTCGACCTTGCCGGCCCAGGCCGTTTTCGCGGCAGCTTCAGCGGCCTTGGCCTTGGCCTCGTCATTCAATGGAGGCAGTTTGGCCAGCGACAGCAAAGGCAGGCCAGCGAGGCATACGGTGATAAGGATTTTTTTCATGCGGGTTCTCGCTTTCAGACTTGCACGGTTCGGCCGGGTGTGTCGGGTTCGCTGCGCTGGGCCGGGATCTTGCCGGCCTGAATGTCTTCGTACCAGTAGGCGTGGTGGTCCCTGGCCCAGGCCTCGTCCACATAACCGGTCTTCATGGCTTTGTAAGCGCCATCCATACCGATGGTGCCGAGATAAATATGGCCCAGGAACATGCACATCATCAGCACGGTGGCAACCGCGTGGATCATGTGCGCCACCTGCATGGTTCCGCGCTCGTACACCAGGCCGGGGAACAGCTTGTCGAGCATCAAACCCGAGCCCACAACGATGATGCCGAGGAAAAACACGCCACCCCAGAAAATCAGCTTTTCACCGGCATTGAAGCGATTCGACGCAGGCTCGTCGCCGGAGATCAGGCCGCCTCCTTTGGCCAGCCATTTCAAATCGCCTTTTTGCGGCCAGTTGTCGCGCAGAAATGTGAAAAACACGATCACCAGGGACACGGCAAACAAGGGGCCGGCAAAATTGTGGGCAGTTTTGAGCACATACGTCAACCAGCCAAACAAGGTGTGCCCCATGACAGGCAACAGGAAAAACTTGCCGAAAGCCATCACCAGCCCGGAGATGGCGAGAACGCAGAAAGCGATGGCATTGGACCAGTGCGCCGCGCGTTCGAAAGGCGTGAAACGCTCAATCTTGCGGCCCGTATCGGCACCGTGGGTCTTGATGCTGCCCTTGGTGAAATAAAAAATCGCGATGGCCAGCACAACAATCAGGAACAGCGATCCGCCGTAGGGAATGATCCAGTTGTTGCGGACTTGCCGCCAGGCTTCGCCCGCGCTGGTCAGGCGCGAGCCGGGATATTGCACCGTCGGCTGAATCAGGTTGCCGGCTTCGGGCGCTTCGCTTTTGGGCAAACTGCTGAAACCGGTGACACCCTGCCCCACCTGACGCCACATCGGCGCATTGTTGCCGGGCTGGACTTTTGCACGCTCGCCATTGGTCTGGTTGGCGTAGTTGGGATCAGCACTGGCGTCCGGCTTGACCTCAAAAATATTTTGCCCCTGGATGCCACCCGGCGCCGCAGTAGCGGCCGGGGCGGGCGGCGCTGTAGCCGCAGCCGCCGACGCTGCGGTCTGCGCCGAAACGGCTGCAGACCACCCCAGGACCACAAAAGCCAGAGCGGCCAGAACTCGCGATGGGCGTTGCATGGGCACTCCCTCTTATTTGATGCGGTTGTAGTCGTTTTGCCCGTTTTGCAGACGAGTCTTGAGCTGCTGCTCCCAGGCGGTCTTGTCACCAGCTTTCCAGCCGGGGGCGTTGAAGACGCTGCCGGGACCGGTCACGCTCTGGAACGGCTGTTCATCACTTTTCACGCCAGAGGCGGTTTGCGGCTTTTCGCCGCAGCCAGCCAGCGCCGCAGCCATGGCACCAAGCAGAATGAAGCGCATCATGATTTGCCTCCGTTAGGTTGGCCGGCCTGTTTCGAGCCGTAGGCGGTGCCCCAGCCCCAGACCTCAGCGCCCTTGCCGCGCTGAACCACCCGATTGCGGAAGATGTCTGCGACAACATCGCCATCACCGGCGAGCAGGGCCTTGGTGGAGCACATCTCCGCACAGGCAGGCAGCTTGCCCTCGGCAAGGCGGTTGCGCCCATATTTTTCAAATTCGGCCTGGCTGCCGTTGGCTTCGGGGCCGCCAGCGCAGAAAGTGCACTTGTCCATCTTGCCGCGCACGCCAAACGTGCCCTGCGACGGAAACTGCGGGGCGCCGAAGGGGCAGGCATAAGAGCAGTAGCCGCAGCCAATGCACACGTCCTTGTCGTGCAGCACCACACCTTCATCGGTGCGATAAAAGCAGTTGACGGGGCAAACCGCCATGCACGGTGCATCGCTGCAATGCATGCAGGCGACAGAGATGGACTTCTCGCCGGGAACGCCGTCATTGAGCGTGACCACACGGCGGCGATTCACGCCCCACGGCACTTCGTTTTCGTTCTTGCAGGCAGTGACGCAGCCATTGCACTCGATACAGCGCTCGGCGTCACAGACGAATTTCATTCTTGCCATGATTTCTCCTTATTTTTTCCGCCGGGCTGTCCCAAGGAAAAAGCGGCCCCCTCCAGGGGCAGCGTATTACACGAAGTGAAAAGCGTGCAGGTCATGCCCGCTCGATGTTGCAGACCGTCGTTTTCGTTTCCTGCATCATCGTGACGCTGTCATAACCGTAGGTGGTCGCGGTGTTGACTGCCTCACCGCGCACCACGGGCGCCGCGCCGCTGGGGTAATAAGCGAGCATGTCGGCGCCTTGCCAGCGGCCTGAAAAGTGAAAAGGCATCCACACCGTGTCAGGACCCACACGCTCCGTGACCATCGCCTGAACATTCAGGCGCGCACCTGTGGGGCCCGCCAGCCAGACGCGCTCACCATTGCGTATCCCGCGATCTGCCGCAGTCTTCGGGTTGATCTCGACGAAAGCTTCCTGCTGCAGTTCGGCCAGCCAGGGGTTGGAGCGGGTCTCCTCGCCGCCGCCCTCGTATTCCACCAGGCGACCCGACGTCAGGATGAGCGGGAATTTCTCGGCGACCTTGTCAGCAACGTTTTTCTGTTGCAGGGTCTTGTAGAGCGTCGGCAAACGCCAGAACGCCTTTTTGTCGTCATGGGTCGGGTACTTGGCAACCAAATCGGGCCGCGTGCTGTAAATCGCCTCCCGGTGCTGGGGAATGGCATCAGGAAAGTTCCAGACCACCGCACGGGCCTTGGCATTGCCAAACGGGTAACAACCGTGGTTTTTCATCACGATGCGGATCAGGCCGCCGGACGAATCGGTTTTCCAGTTCTTGCCTTCCGCCGCGGCCTTCTCGGCCTCGGTCAATTCATCCCACCAGCCCAGTTTTTTAACCAGCAGGTGATCGAACTCGGGGTAGCCGGTGGTGATGTCCGCACCCTTGGAATGTGAGCCGTCTTCTGCCAGCAGGTTGACCCCTGCACGCTCCACGCCGAAATTGGCCCGGAAATTACCACCGCCATCCATGACGTGTTTGGAAGTGTCGTAGAGATTGGGCGAGCCGGGATGTTTCAGCTCCGGCGTGCCCCAGCAAGGCCATGGCAGACCAAAATAATCACCCGTCGTGTCGTAACCCGTTTCCTTGTCCTTGCCACCCTTGGATCGGAGTGTCTTCACATCAAACAGGTGCATGTTGCGCATGTGCGCCTTCAGGCGCTCCGGGCTCTGGCCGGTGTAGCCGATGGTCCAGCACGTGTTGTTGACTTCACGCAAAATGTCTTCAGGCACAGGCTCATCCATCCCCTTGACCTTCTGCATCTTGAAGTTCTTGGAAAGCTCCTTGGCGAAGCCAAGTTTTTCCGCGAGCTGATGCATGATCATGTGGTCGCTGCGGCTCTCCCACAGGGGCTCGATCACTTTTTCACGCCATTGCAGTGACCGATTGGAAGCCGTCACTGAACCACTGGTTTCAAACTGTGTGGCAGCCGGCAGCAGGTAAACCGCGCGGTTCGGGTTCAGGTCTTCAGCCTTGCCGGGCATGGCTGCCATGGCGGCAGTAGCCGACGGGTACGGATCGACCACCACCAGCAGATCCAGCATGTCCATCGCCCGCTTCATCTCCAGGCCGCGGGTCTGGGAATTGGGTGCGTGACCCCAGAAGAAGACGCCTCGCAAATTGGCATCCTGGTCGATCAGCTCGTTTTTCTCCATCACGCCGTCGATCCAGCGCGACACCGTGATGCCGGGCTTGCCCATCATGGCGGTCGAGGCATAACGACCCTTGATCCAGTCGAAGTCAACACCCCATACTTTGGCGAAATGTTTCCACGAACCTTCGGCCAAACCGTAGTAGCCGGGCAGCGAATCAGGGTTGGGACCAATATCGGTCGCGCCCTGGACGTTGTCATGGCCGCGGAAGATATTGGCGCCGCCGCCGGACACGCCGACATTGCCCAGTGCGAGCTGAACAATGCACGAGGCACGGACCATCGCATTGCCGATCGAGTGCTGGGTCTGTCCCATGCACCACACCAGGGTGGACGGCCGGTTCATGGCCATCATCTGTGCGACCTTGAACATCTGCGCCTCGCCCACGCCACAGGCTTCTTCCACCTTGTCAGGCGTCCATTTGGCGAGAACGTCCTTTTTGACGTCTTCCATGCCATAGACACGGTCATTGATGTACTTCTTGTCTTCCCAGCCGTTCTGGAAGATGTGGTACAGCAAGCCAAACAGGAAGGGAATGTCCGAGCCGGAACGGATGCGGACATACTCGTCGGCCTTGGCGGCGGTGCGGGTAAAACGTGGATCGACCACGATCATCTTGCAGCCGGCCTCCTTGGAGTGCAGCATGTGCAGCAGGCTGACCGGGTGCGCCTCGGCGGCGTTCGAGCCGATGTACAACGCGCACTTGCTGTTTTGCATGTCGTTGTACGAGTTCGTCATGGCGCCGTAGCCCCAGGTATTCGCAACGCCGGCCACCGTGGTGGAGTGGCAGATTCGGGCCTGGTGGTCGCAGTTGTTGCTGCCCCAGAAGCTGACCCACTTGCGCAGCA
>CAMLDT010000208.1 GCA_946479075.1 uncultured Polaromonas sp. | reverse complement strand
GCGATGCAGCTGTAGCCCTTGGGCCAGTCGGTCTTGCCCTGGGTCTCGACGCCCTTGTTGCTCACCGTGCCCGAACCGACGATGGAGCCGGCGCGCACATTGCGCGTCTTGCAGATGTGCGCAATCAGCTGGCCGAAATGAAAAGTCATTTCCGGCCCCGCCTCACACATGCCCACCTTGCGGCCATTCCAGGTGCTTTGCATGGTCAGGTTGACACGGCCCTGCGCCCAGGCGTCGCCGAGTTCGTCGGGGGTCACCGCCACCGGGCTGAAGGCCGTCGCCGGCTTGCTCTGGAAAAAGCCGAAGCCCTTGGCCAGTTCGGCAGGAATCAAATTGCGCAGGCTCACGTCGTTGGCCAGCATCACCAGGCGTATGCCTTCGAGCGCCTGCTCGGGCGTGCTCATCATGGGCACGTCGCCGGTGATGACGGCGACCTCGGCTTCGAAATCGATGCCGTAGTCTTCGCTGGGGCAGACCACATCATCACAAGGCCCGATGAAATCGTCACTGCCACCCTGGTACATCAGCGGGTCCTTGTAAAAGCTGCCGGGCACCTCGGACTCGCGCGCCTTGCGCACCAGCTCCACATGGTTGATGTAGGCCGAGCCGTCGGCCCACTGGTAGGCACGCGGCAGCGGCGCCATGCAGCGCGCCGCCTCGAACGGAAATGCGTGGCGCGCCTTGCCGTTGTTCAGGGTCTCATACAGGTCCTGCAACTGGGGAGCGAGGAAGTTCCAGTCATCGAGCACCTGCTGCAGTTTGCCGGCGATGCCCGTCGCATAATGGGCCGTCGCCAGGTCGCGCGAAACGACCAGCAACTGGCCGTCACGGGAACCGTCTTTGTAGGTTGCAAGCTTCATGGGTTTCCTTTGGGAGGGTCTGGCGCACGCCGTGTGGCAAAAATCGGATAGGCGGAATTCAGGGCGCGAATTCGGGTTGCCAATTCGCATTACGGCCTGAAGGCGTTACGATAAGTGAAATCAATTTACCTAAATGTAATTTTTAATTTTAGTCGAATTCCATGACAGAGCGCAAAACCGCCCCGGCTCCCCTGGCACCCGGCCTGAGCGCGCAGCGCGCCGGCATCCAGTCCGTTGAAGTGGGTTTCAGCCTGTTGCAGGTGCTGGGGGCGTCGTCCGGCCCCTTGATGTTGCGTGACCTCGCCGCCGCGGCGGGCATGAGCGCGGCCAAGGCCCACCGTTATCTCGTGAGTTTTCAGCGCCTGGAGCTGGTGACACAGGACCCGGGCAGCACCCGTTATGACCTCGGCCCTGCTGCGCTCAAGCTGGGCTTGGCTTCGCTGTCGCGGCTGGACAGTGTCAAGCTGGCACGCCAGCGCATGGCGCCGCTGATGGAACAGATCGGCCAGACCCTGGCCCTCGCGGTCTGGGGCAACCAGGGCCCGACCATTGTTCACTGGGAGGAATCGCCCCAGGCCGTGACCGTCAATTTGCGCCTGGGCGACGTCATGCCCTTGCTGTCCTCGGCGACCGGCCTGTGTTTTTCCGCCTTCATGGCCCAGCCTGCAGGCACGCGCAAGGACGGCGCGGCAAAAGGCCGCAACAGCCACCAGGTGCATGACCGCCTGCCGCCGCTGCTCAAGGATGAATTGGCGCGCATGCAAAAACTCTCGCGCAAGGATGTGCCCAAAACCATGGCCGAGGTGACGGCCACGCTGGAAGAAGTCCGGCGCCGCGGCCTGGCGCGGGTGGTGGACACCCTGCTGCCGGGTGTCGCCGGTTTTTGCGCCCCGGTTTTTGACGCCGACGGCCACTTGGCCCTGGGGGTGGTGTCCATGGGCTCGGTCGCCAGCTTCGACACCGCCTGGGACGGCGCAGTGGCCGGCCCGCTGATGCTGGCCGCCCGCCAGCTCAGCAGCGATCTGGGCTACACGCAGGCATGAACACCCTGCCGGCACGGCAAGCCGCTGCACCGCCGCTGCGGCCGCTGCTGGTGCTGACGGCCCTGGTGCTGCTTGCCCACCTTGTTTTGCTGCAGGCGGTGCCGGCCCAGTGGGGCGCGGCCGCCGAGCCGGTGACCGCGCTGCGGCCGCTGGTCACACGCACGATTGAGATCAAGCCGCCCGCTGCGCCAACGGCCGCCGCTGCAAAGCCGGCCCGGCCCCCGGCCCGCCGCCCGGTCCGGCCCAAGGCACCTGTTTCACATGAAAATGTGGCGTCAGCCCTTTCCCCACCTGCGCAACCAGCTATTGAATTCATAGCACCTACGCCGCCGCCAGCGCCACCAGCGCCTGAAGTGGCGCCGGCCGAGGTGCCGCAGGCCAGCACACCGTCCGCCCCGGCACCCGAGCCCGAGCCGGCCGCTTCCTCGGCAGAACCCGTGCCCGCCGCACCGCTGGCCACGGCCGGGGCGCTGAGCATTCCAGGCTCGGTCCGGCTGAAATACGCCATGACGGGCCGGTCCAAAAACATGGACTACCACGCGCTGGCCCAGCTCGACTGGCTGCAGGATGGTGAGGCCTACCGCGCCAGCCTGGTGGTCAGCGCCTTTGGCCTGGGCGAACGCTCCATGGCCAGCAGCGGCCGCCTGACCGGCGACGGGCTCGCGCCCACCCGCTTCCTGGACAAGTCGCGCAGCGAGCGGGCCGCGCACTTTCAGCCCGAGAAGGGCAAGATCACCTTCAGCGCCAACACCCCTGACGCGCCCTGGCAAGCCGGTGCGCAGGACCGGATCAGCGTGTTTGTCCAGCTCGCCAGCCTGCTGGCGGGCGAGCCCGCGAAATACCCGCCAGGCACCCGTGTATCGCTGTACACCGCCGGCCCGACCAGCGCAGAAACCTGGACCTTTATGGTGGACGCCGAGGAGATGCTGGTCCTGCCCGCCGGCGAGATCCGCGCCGTCAAGCTGACGCGCAAGCCGCAACGCGACTATGACCAGACCGTGGAGGTGTGGCTGGCCCCGGAAATTGGCTGGTTGCCGGTGCGCACGCGCATCACCCAGCAAAACGGGGACTTTGTCGATCAGCAGCTCAGGGTGGCCGAAAAACCCCTGTGACAGGCCCTGGCCGTGTGCGGCCTGCAAATCAGCGCTCGACGGGCAGCAGGGGCTCATTTGGTGATTTTTCACGCATTTCCCGGATTTACCCTGTTGCCCTTGAACTTGGCCCATTCGTTGCTATCTCATGGACAAGGACCCACGCTCTATGCACATGCTTTACGACTCCGAATCTTTTGTGGTGGTGCAGATTCATGCCAACGCGCCGGAAGAATCCGCGCCTGCGCCAGCCGTGCCCGAACTGGCCCGGCATGGCTTTGAAATCGTCGACAAACGCTCCGGCAAGGAGGTTTACCTGGACGGTTCCTGGGCCGAGATGTTCCAGCAGCGCCTGAACGGCTGGCAGCAAAACGCGCCGACCCAGGAAGAGATCGAAGACACGCTTGAGGGTTACACCGGCCTGGCCCACACGCCGGTTTCCCTGCACTGAGCCCTCCCGGGGCGGGCTAGGGCCCTGCGGCCGGGTCCACGCCCGACGGATACCGCCAGCGGTAGAGCGGTGCCACCAGCATCAGCACCGCCACCAGCCGGCACACCTGAAACGCCGTCACCACCGGCACCCCGAGCTGCAGCACTTTCGCCGTGATTGCCATTTCGGCAATTCCGCCGGGCGAGGTCCCGAGAATCAGCGTCGCCACTGGCAGGCCTGTGGCCCAGGCCAGCAGCCCGGCAAATCCGCTGCACAGCACAATCATGCCCAGCGTCCCCAAAGCCACCGAGCCCAGCCAGCGCGGCGCGGCATGCAAAAAAGCCCGTGAAAAGCGCACCCCCAGGCTCACGGCGATCAACAGTTGCGCGGCGTTCGTCAGCCACTGCGGAATGCCGGTGAGAGACACCCCCGCCATGGTCAGCCCCATCGAGACCAGCAGCGCGCCCATGAACCACGGGTTGGCACGTCCCAGCCGCTGCAGCGCCAGGGCGCCCAGGCCCGTGGCCACCGCCAGCCCCGCAAAGCCCGCACCGTGAACCGCGCGCAGAACGGGCGGATTCAGGTCCAGGCCGTGCAGCCCGCTCAGCTGCATGGCCACCGGAACGGTCACCGTCACCAGCAGCAAGCGCAGTCCGTGCGAAGCCGCCACCAGGTCGGTGCGCGCGTGCGCCCGCTCGGCCAGCAGCGTCATCTCCGAAGCGCCGCCGATGGCACCCGCGAAATAGCTGGTGGCCCGCATCGCCGGTGCGGCCACATCGCCCATGCGGTGCGCGTTGCAGCGGTACAGCCAGGCGCCAAAGGCCAGGCCGAGCAGCAGTGCCCAGGCAATGGCCAGCGCGATGGCCCACCACAGGCTGGCCACCAGCGCCGTGACCTGCGGCGTGAAATAAAGCCCCAGCGCCGTGGCAATCACCCACTGCCCCAGATTGCCCAGCGGCGGCCAGCTGCTGGTCGGCGCACCCGCGACCGAAGCACAGGCCGTGACCAGCAGCGGCCCGATCATCCAGGGCAGGGGCGTGTGCAGGTGAACACACAGCGCTGCGGCGGCCAGTGCCAGCAGCAGGGTGCAGAGAACGCGGTAGGGCTTGACGGGCATCAACAAGGAAACAGGCAAAACAGGGGAAATCAGCGCAGGCGGCCGGGCAGCCAGCCGCCAGGCTTTACGATGGCTCTGATACAAGCCCTAGTATGGCCCTTCCCATGAACACTCCTGTGACCCGTCTCCCCGTTTTGCGGCTGCACGCGCAGCGTACGCTGGCCGTCCTGATGCTGCTGATGGCCGCCGCCTGCGCCCGCGTGCCGGCGCCCCGGCTGTTTCCGGAGGCGCCCAACGACATCACCCTGCGCACCGATGCGCTGCTGCCGGCCGACGTGGTGCTGCTGGGCGAGCAGCATGACGCGGCCGAGCATCAGCAGATCCACCAGCACGTGGTGGCGCGCCTGGCCGTGGACGGCAAGTTGGTCGCACTCGTGCTGGAAATGGCCGAAGCCGGCCGCAGCACCGCCGCGCTCAAATCAAACAGCACGCAGTTGCAGGTGCAGCAGGCCCTGGGCTGGGACAACAAAAGCTGGCCCTGGACCGCTTACGGGCCGGCAGTGATGGTGGCGGTGAAAGCCGGCGTGCCGGTGCTGGGCGGCAACCTGCCGGCGGCGCAAATGCGTGCCGCCATGGCCGATACGCGCCTGGACGGCCAACTGCCCGGCCCGGCACTCAAGGCGCAGCAGCAGCGGATTCGCATCGGCCATTGCAGCCTGTTGCCAGAGGACAGGATCTCACCCATGACCCGTGTCCAGGTGGCTCGCGACATCAGCATGGCGCGCACCATCGAACAGGCCGCGTTGCCGGGAAAAACCGTGGTGCTGCTGGCCGGCAGCGGCCATGTGGACCGCCAGTTGGGCGTGCCCCAACACCTGCCGGCGGACATGAACATCAAGGCGGTGCTGCTGCGCGCCGGGGCCGCTGCGGCGACCACCGATGCGGGTGCTTTTGATACGGTGTGGACCACGCCAGCGGTGCCGGCCCAGGATCATTGCGCCGCCCTGCAGGAAAAAATCCCGCCACGGTAACAACGCCGGTCAGGCGTTCTTTTTGATCGCGTCCGCCACCACGCTGACGATGCGCTCGATGTGCTCTTTTTCAACGATGTAGGGCGGGCAGATCACGATGTTTTCGCCGGCCGGCCGCACCAGCACGCCGCTGCGGAAGCAGTCCATGAAGATGTCGTAGGCACGTTTGCCGGGTGAGCCGGCGATGGACGACAGCTCCACCGCGGCCGCCAGTCCGAGGCTGCGGATACCAATCACATTCGGCAACCCCTTGAAGGCGCCGTGCGCAGCGTCGCCCAGCACAGTGCCCATTTGCCCGGCGCGTTCGAACAGCTTTTCCTGCTTGAACAGCGACAGCGTCGCCATGGCCGCCGCGCAGGCCACCGGATGGCCGGAGTAGGTGTAGCCGTGAAAAAACTCGATGGCATGCGCCGGGCTGCCTGCGTTGGCGTCCATCATGGTGTTGTAGATGCGGTCGCTGCAGATCACGCCGCCCAGCGGAATGACGCCGTTGGTCACGGCCTTGGCGAAATTGAGCATGTCGGGCACCACACCGTAATAGTCGGCGCCGAAGTT
>CAMLDT010000207.1 GCA_946479075.1 uncultured Polaromonas sp. | reverse complement strand
CGCTGATGCCTTCCTTGGTCGTGCCTTCACGGATGCCTTCGTCCTTGCTGACGGTCACTTCCTTGGTGGTCAGACCCATGACGGCATCGGCCACACCTGCGGTGACGGTGATGGGCGCGATCTCGGCATCGAAGAGGCCGGCGGCCGAAGCTGCGCTGGCTTTCTGCTGGCTGGCTGCGCCGTATTCGTCCATCTGCTCGCGCGAGATGCCGTAACGCTTGGCCACCTGCTCGGCGGTCTGCAGCATGTTCCAGTAAATCTCGGGCTTGTTCTTGACCAGCCAGGAGTCGGCCAGCATGTGGGTGTTCATTTCCTGCTGCACGCAAGAGATGCTTTCCACGCCGCCGGCCACATAGATGTCGGCCTCACCGGCGATGACGCGCTGGGCCGCCAGCGCAATGGTTTGCAGCCCGGACGAGCAGAAACGGTTGACCGTCACGCCGGAAACGGTGATGGGGCAGCCGGCGCGCAAGGCGATCTGGCGCGCAATGTTGGCGCCGGTCGCGCCTTCGGGATTGGCGCAGCCCATGATGACGTCGTCCACCTCGGCGGCTTCGATGCCGGCGCGTTTGATGGCGTGTTCGACCGCGTGGCCGCCCAGGGTGGCGCCATGCGTCATGTTGAAGGAGCCCTTCCAGCTTTTGGCCAGGGGGGTGCGGGCGGTCGAAACGATAACGGCTGAGGTCATGGGAATCTCCAGGAATTAATTAAACGTCTTGCCTTCGGCGGCCAGCTTGGCGAGCAAAGGCGCAGGCTGCCAGAACTTCGCATCGTCCAGCGGGTTCTGCGCAAAACGCTGCATGCTCTGCACCACGTTGAACAGGCCCACCTGGTCCGCATACAGCATGGGGCCGCCGCGGTAAATCGGAAAGCCATACCCCATCAGATAGACCATGTCGATGTCGCTGGCCCGGGAAGCAATGCCTTCTTCCAGAATGTGTGCGGCTTCGTTGACCAGCGCATAAATCAGGCGCTGCACGATTTCCTCGTCGGAAATCTTGCGCGGCGTGATGCCCTGGGCGGCGCGGTGGTCCTCGATCATCTTCACGACTTCGGCGTTCGGGATGGCGTCCCGCTTGCCGGGCACGTAGTCGTACCAGCCGGCACCGGTTTTCTGGCCGAAGCGGCCCTTCTCGCACAGCAGGTCCGCGGTCTTGCTGTATTTCATGTCCGGCTTTTCGGTATAACGGCGCTTGCGGATGGCCCAGCCGATGTCGTTGCCGGCCAGATCGCCCATGCGGAACGGACCCATGGCCATGCCGAATTTTTCCATGGCTTTGTCCACCTGGGCCGGCGTGCAGCCTTCGTCCAGCAGGAAACCGCCCTGGCGGCCGTACTGCTCGATCATGCGGTTGCCGATGAAGCCGTCGCAAACGCCGGACACGACCGCGGTCTTGCGGATCTTCTTGCTGACGGCCATCACCGTGGCCAGCACATCCTTGGCGGTCTTGTCACCGCGGATGACTTCCAGCAGCTTCATGACATTGGCCGGGCTGAAGAAATGCATGCCGACCACATCCTGCGGACGCTTGGTGAAGGCGGCGATTTTGTTGACGTCCAGCGTGGAGGTATTCGAGGCCAGGATGGCGCCGGGCTTCATCACCCGGTCCAGTTCCTTGAAGACCTTTTCCTTGACGCCCATTTCCTCGAACACGGCTTCGATCACCAGGTCGGCGTCTTTCAGGTCGTCGTAGCTCAGGGTGGTGCTGAGCAGGCTCATGCGCTGGTCGTACTTGTCCTGCTTGAGCTTGCCGCGCTTGACCTGGGATTCGTAGTTCTTGCGGATGGTGGCGATGCCTTTGTCCAGTGCTTCCTGCTTCATTTCCAGCATCTTCACGGGAATGCCGGCGTTCAGGAAGTTCATGGCAATGCCGCCGCCCATGGTGCCTGCGCCAATGACGGCCACCGACTTGATCTCGCGCTTGACGGTGTCTTCCGGCACGTCCGGAATCTTGGAGGCGGCACGTTCTGCGGCAAAAATATGGCGCAGGGCCCGGCTCTCGGGCGTCCACATCAGGTTGATGAAATTCTCGCGTTCGTAGACCATGCCGTCGTCGAACTTTTTCTTCGTGGCCGCTTCCACCGCATCCACACATTTGAGCGGTGCGGGGAAGTTTTTGGCCATGCCCTTGACCATGTTGCGGGCAAACTGGAAGTAGGCGTCGCCGTTGGGGTGTTTGCACGGCAGGTTGCGCACCAGCGGCAAGGGGCGCGTGTCGGATACGGACTGGGCATAGGCCAGCGCTTCCTGAGCCAGCGATTCGGCGGACGCTGCCATCTTGTCGAACAGCTTCTGGCCGGGAATCTGGGCCAGCAATTCGCTCTTGACCGGCTCGCCGCTGACAATCATGTTGAGCGCAGGCTCAACGCCCAGGGCGCGTGGCAGGCGCTGCGTGCCGCCGGCGCCGGGGATCAGGCCCAGCTTGACTTCGGGCAAGGCCACGTTGGTGCCGGGCGCCGCGATGCGGTAGTGGCAGCCGAGCGCGAGCTCCAGACCGCCACCCATGCACACGGTGTGTACGGCAGCCACCACAGGCTTGGACGAGTTCTCGACGGCCAGAATCACGCTCAGCAGGTTGGGCTCGGCCAGCGCCTTGGGTGTGCCGAATTCCTTGATGTCGGCGCCGCCGGAGAAGGCCTTTCCGGCGCCGGTCAGCACGATGGATTTGACAGCTGTATCGGCATTGGCTTTCTGCAGGCCGTCGGTGATGCCCAGGCGGGTCGCGTGACCCAATCCATTGACAGGCGGGTTGTCGAGGGTGATGACCGCCACACTGCCGTGGACTTCGTATTTCGCTGTCATGTGATTTCCTTTATTGCTTGATTGTCAGCCGCCAGCCGGTTCGAGGCAGGCCGCGGGAAGTCAGGCCAAAAATAGTACGACCGTTCTTTTCTTATTGTAGAGAGCTTATGTTGCAGTGCAACCTGAAAGTTGTTGGCATTGTCCCTGCCGCGACAAAACCGGGCCTGCGGGCCTGATGACTCAGACTTCCAGCCACTCCTTGCGGATATAGGCGTCGGCCCTGAGGCTGTCGGGTGTCCCCTGGAAGACGATGCTGCCATGCCCCATGACCAACGCGCGGTCCGAGATCGCCATGGCAATGGTCAGCTTCTGCTCGATCAGCAACACGGAAATCCCCTTGGACTTCAGGGTCTGCAGGTATTGGCCCACCAGTTCGACAATCTTCGGTGCCAGGCCTTCGGTCGGCTCGTCAATGATGATCAGGTCCGGGTCGCCCATCAGGGCACGGCACAGGGTCAGCATCTGCTGCTCACCGCCAGACAACACGCCGGCCTCCGTGTGCTGCCGCTCCCTGAGCCGCGGAAACATCTGGTACATGTCTTCAAACGACCAGCGGCTGCCTTTGCCACTGCCCTTTTGCCCCAGCATCAGGTTTTGGTGCACGGTCAGGGTGGGGAAGATGTCGCGGTTCTCGGGCACATAACCGATGCCCATGTGCGCGACCTCGTAAGCTTTGCGACCGGTGATCTGCCGGCCTTTCCACTCTATGGCGCCCTGGCAATCGACCAGGCCCATGATCGCCTTGGCCGTGGTGGAACGGCCCGAACCATTGCGACCCAGCAGGGCGACAATTTCCCCAGGCTGAACATCAAAATGAACGCCATGCAGCACATGGCTCTTGCCGTAATAGGCGTGGAGGTTTTCTACCTTTAACATCAGTGGCCTCCTGCCTGTGATTCGGCGACGTGAGAGCCCAGGTAGGCCTCCTGCACGCGCGCATTGGCGCGCACCGCGTCGGGTGTATCGAAGGCCAGCACCTCGCCGTACACGACGACGGCAATGCGATCAGCCAGGCCGAACACCACCCCCATGTCATGCTCGACCGTCAGCAGGGTCTTGCCCACGGTGACTTCCTTGATCAGGCTGATGAAGCGGCTGGTTTCGCTGCGGCTCATGCCGGCGGTCGGCTCATCAAGCAGGATGACGCCGGCGCCACCGGCGATGGTGATGCCGATTTCGAGGGCACGTTGCTCCGCATAGGTCAGGTTGATGGCCAGCACGTCGCGTTTCTTGTCGAGCTTGATCATTTTCATCAGCTCGTCGGCGCGTTCGTTCGCGTCATCCAGATCGGCCAGGAACTTCAGGAAGGTGTATTTGTAGCCCAGGCTCCAGAGCACGCCGCAACGCAGGTTTTCAAAAACGCTGAGCTTGGGAAAGATGTTGGTGATCTGGAAACTGCGGGACAGGCCCATGCGGTTGATTTCAAACGGTCTTTTACCGTTGATGCGCTTGCCGCCCAGCAAAACATCACCGCTGCTGGGCTCGAAGCGCCCGCTGATGAGATTGAACAGCGTGGACTTGCCGGCGCCATTGGGGCCGATGATGCCGACGCGTTCGCCGGCGTTCACGGCCAGGTTGACGCCGCGGATGATCTCGGTCCTGCCAAAACTCTTGCGCAGATCTTTTAATTCAAGTGCGTAGGTCATATTGTTTTCCCCCAGCCGGAGCCAACGACGCCCCGGGGGGCGGCGAAGTACGCGAAGGGACGGGCGTGGGAGCTCATAGTGCCTCCCGGCGCTTGATTTCTTTTTCGATGTACTCCTGGATCTCGCCCCACTCGATCAGGAACTGGCGGCGCGTGACTTCAAACAGCCCCAGCCCGGTCAGCATGACAAAGGCCGAGCCAAACCAGCTGTTGAGGTTCTTCGCGTCAAGCGTGACGCCCAAAAACTGGAGCTTCGATCCCAGGGCCGTGCTGAGCTGCAGGTGATAAATCATCTCGATCATGGCGCCGGCGCCGGCCAGCAGCACCAGCACCGTCACTGTCATGGCCAGATAACTCACCCACAGCTGCCGCAGTTTGCCGAAAGCTGCAACGCGCAGGTTCATCATGATCAGGCTGGCGATGCCTCCCGGGGCGTACATCACCATGAACAGGAACACCAGGCCGAGGTAAAGCAGCCAGGCCTGGGTGAACTCGGACAGAAGCACAAAAGCCAGCACCATCAGGATGGCGCCGATGATGGGCCCGAAAAAGAAGGTGGCCCCGCCCAGAAAGGTAAACAACAGGTAAGCGCCCGAGCGCGCGGCGCCGACCACCTCCGCCGTGACGATCTCGAAGTTCAGCGCTGCCAGGCCGCCCGAAATGCCGGCAAAAAAACCGGCAATGATGAAGGCGAAATAACGGACTTTTTGCGTGTCGTAACCGACAAACTCGACGCGTTCGGGGTTGTCCCGCACCGCATTGAGCATGCGCCCGAGCGGTGTGCGCGTGAACGCGAACATGGCGGCAACGGCGACAAAGGTGTACAGCGCAATCAGGTAATAGACCTGGATTTGCGGTCCAAAAGTGATGCCGAACATGGCCTTGCCTGCCGTGCGGTTGCCCGAGACGCCGCCCTCGCCACCAAAGAACTCCGGAATCATCAGCGACAGGGCAAACACCAGCTCGCCCAAGCCCAGTGTGATCATGGCGAAGGTGGTTCCGGACTTGCGGGTGGTGACATAACCGAACAGCACGGCAAAACCGGCACCCGCCAGCCCGCCCACCAGGGGAACGGCAGATACCGGCAGTGGCAGAGAACCGTTGCCGACACTGTTGAGTGCATGGATGGCGAGAAAGGACCCAAGACCGGTGTACACCGCGTGGCCGAAGCTCAGCATGCCGCCCTGCCCCAGCAGCATGTTGTAGGAAAGGCAGGCAATGATGGCAATGCCCATCTGCGACAGCACGGTCAGGGCCAGCCCGCTGGCAAACACCCTGGGCGCAAGGATGAGCAGCAATGCAAACAGCCCCCAGGTCAGCCAGCGCCCGACATTGAGTGGCTTGAATTGGTAGTAGTTCTGCATGCTCATCCCTCCCGCTTTCCGAGCAGGCCGCGTGGCCTGAAGATCAGGATCAGGACCAGGAACAGGTAAGGAAGAATGGGCGCAACCTGGGACAGCGTGAGTTTGATGTAGGAGTTGTTCATGGCGGCAGTGCTCAGCGGCAAGCCGATTTGTTCGGCCAGCGTGGCCAGCGAATAGTCAAAGGCCACGGCAAAGGTCTGGATGATGCCAATCAGCAGCGAAGCCACAAAAGCACCGGACAGCGAGCCCATGCCGCCCACCACCACCACCACAAAAATGACGGAGCCGAC
>CAMLDT010000206.1 GCA_946479075.1 uncultured Polaromonas sp. | reverse complement strand
GATCGCGTCGATCGGCCTGACCGAGGGGCAGGCGACCGCCGCCGGCCACAAGCTGATGCATGATGCCGAGCGCACCGCCCAGGAGCTGGAACTGGATGCCACCGCCCGCCTCTCGGCAGCAGAACGCAAAACCCTGATCCGCCTGCTGCAAAAAGTGTATCTGTGAAATCCGCGTTACCCCATCCGGCCTGACATTTCAAGCTTTTTGGCCGCAACGCCACACGCGGCGGGCGCGGGCAGCTATAAAACTAGTAGCAGTCAGAAATTTCCGCTATATTTCGCTTCAAGCGCATGCTTATCGATTAACCGTGACAGAAACGTGACCAGGAGATGCCCCCCATGAGTGCCAAAGAAAATGCTGCGGTCGGTCAGCTGTTTGAACTGCTTGAGGCACGTTATGCCTTGCGCGTGTTGTGGGCGCTCAAGGACGGCCATCCGCAGACTTTCCGGCTGCTCCAGGACAGCATCGGCAGCATCACCCCCAACACCCTGAACACCCGCATCAAGGAACTCCGCGCAGCCGGCCTCATGAGCCACGCCAGCGAGGGTTACACCGTCACCCCCATGGGTGCCGACCTGCTCAAGCGCCTCAACGACATGCAGGCTTTTGCCGCCAAGTGGACGGCCAGCCAGGTCAAGGCCACCAGCATCGTCAAGAAAAAATAAGCGCTGCCCCCGCCGCAAAGACAGGCCCAGGCCTGTCTTTTTTATGCGCGGCCGCACCGGGCATCCCGCCTCGTCTTTGCGAACCGAATCAGGCTCCAGCCCTTTTGCAGCCTGCGCAAGCAGCTCCTGATTTGATAGCATTGAGGTGACAAATCCCGGGCGCTGCCGCGGGCGCGCGGCATTTTCTGCCGGCGTGCATTTCCCTGTCTTGAAAAGGGCCATCAAGCCCCCAGTTGCCCTTTTGTCTTTGTTTACACGAACCGCCACCGACCTATGTCCGACAACACCCAAGCTGAACAAAACCAAGACCTGACCGGCGATCCCAGTCCCGAAGAGCTGGAAGCCGCCCAGGCCGCCAACGAGACCGACGCCCTGAGTGCCGTGCAGGCCGAGCTGGCTGCGCTGCAGGCCAAAAACGCCGAGCTGGCCGACAACTACCTGCGCGCCAAGGCCGAAACCGAAAACGCCCGGCGCCGCGCCGACGACGAAGTTGCCAAGGCGCGCAAATTTGCCCTGGAAGGTTTCGCTGAAAGCCTGCTGCCGGTGGCCGACAGCCTGGAGGCCGGCCTGCAGCAAGCGGATGCCACCGCCGACCAGATCCGTGAAGGCACCGAAGCCACCCTCAAGCAGCTCAAGAGCGCGCTGGAGCGCAACAAGGTGGTGGAGATCAACCCCGCCAGCGGCGCAAAGTTCGACCCCCACCAGCACCAGGCCATCAGCATGGTGCCGCTTCCTCCCGAGTCCACGCAGGAAGCCAACACCGTGGTGGGCGTGCTGCAAAAAGGCTACCTGATCGCCGACCGCGTGCTGCGGCCCGCCCTGGTCACGGTGGCCGCCCCCAAATAATTGGTCAAATTCAAGATATTGCACTTGAAACGGCAAAAGTTATCCACAAGTCATCAACACGGTCTGCGAACCCCCGGCTGAAACCGGCCCGCGCATCCACACAGTCAACCAAGAAAATCTAGGAGTTCATCATGGGAAGAATCATCGGCATCGATCTGGGCACCACCAACAGCTGCGTCGCTGTGATGGAGGGCAATGTCCCCCGCGTCATCGAAAACTCGGAAGGTGCGCGCACCACGCCGTCGGTCGTCGCCTATCTGGAAAACGGTGAAGTGCTGGTCGGCGCCTCGGCCAAGCGCCAGGCCGTGACCAACCCCAAAAATACCCTGTATGCGGTCAAGCGACTGATCGGCCGCAAGTTCAGCGAGAAGGAAGTGCAGAAGGACATCGACCTGATGCCCTACAAGATCGTGGCGGCCGACAACGGCGACGCCTGGGTCGAGGTGCACGGCAAAAAAATGTCGCCGCAGCAGGTGTCTGCCGACATCCTGCGCAAGATGAAAAAAACCGCCGAAGACTACCTCGGCGAGCCAGTCACCGAAGCCGTGATCACCGTGCCTGCCTACTTCAACGACGCACAGCGCCAGGCGACCAAGGACGCCGGCCGCATTGCCGGCCTGGACGTCAAGCGCATCATCAACGAGCCCACCGCCGCGGCGCTGGCCTTCGGCATGGACAAGCAGGAAAAAGGCGACCGCAAGATCGCGGTGTATGACCTGGGCGGCGGCACTTTCGACATCTCCATCATCGAGATTGCCGACGTGGACGGCGAAAAGCAGTTTGAAGTGTTGTCGACCAACGGCGACACCTTCCTGGGCGGCGAAGACTTCGACCAGCGCATCATCGACTACATCATCGACGAGTTCAAGAAAGAATCCGGCGTCAACCTCAAGAACGACGTGCTGGCCCTGCAGCGCCTGAAGGAAGCCGCCGAAAAGGCCAAGATCGAGCTGTCGTCCAGCCCGCAAACCGACATCAACCTGCCTTACATCACGGCCGATGCCTCGGGCCCGAAACACCTGAACATCAAGGTGACGCGCTCCAAGCTGGAGCAACTTGTTGAAGAGCTGGTCGAGCGCACCATCGCTCCGAGCCGCGTGGCCGTCAAGGACGCCGGCGTCGCCAGTGGGGACATGCATGACGTGATCCTGGTCGGTGGCCAGACCCGCATGCCCAAGGTGCAGGACAAGGTCAAGGAATTTTTCGGCAAGGACCCGCGCAAGGACGTGAACCCCGACGAGGCCGTGGCCGTGGGCGCTGCGATCCAGGGCCAGGTGCTGTCGGGCGACCGCTCGGACGTGCTGCTGCTCGACGTCACCCCGCTGTCCCTGGGCATCGAAACCATGGGCGGTGTGATGACCAAGATGATCAAGAAGAACACGACCATCCCGACCAAGTTTGCACAGACCTTCTCGACCGCAGAAGACAACCAGCCGGCCGTGACCATCAAGGTGTTCCAGGGCGAGCGCGAGATTGCCTCGGGCAACAAGGCGCTGGGCGAGTTCAACCTCGAAGGCATCCCGCCGGCCGCACGCGGCACACCGCAAATTGAAGTGTCCTTCGACATCGACGCCAACGGCATCCTGCACGTCGGCGCCAAGGACAAGGGCACCGGCAAGGAAAACAAGATCACCATCAAGGCAAACTCCGGCCTGTCCGAGGCCGAAATCCAGCAGATGGTGAAGGACGCCGAGCTCAATGCCGCGGACGACAAGAAAAAGGTCGAGTTCGTGACGGCCAAGAACAATGCCGAAGCCATGGTTCACAGCGTGAAGAAGTCTCTCACCGAGTACGGCGACAAGCTCGAAGCCGGCGAGAAGGAAAAAATCGAAGCGGCCATCAAGGACATGGAAGAAGCGCTGCAGGGCGACAGCAAGGACGCCATCGACGCGAAGAACGCCGCATTGATGGACGCCAGCCAGAAGCTCGGCGAAAAGATGTATGCCGACATGCAGGCCTCGCAGGCGGCACAGGGCGGTGGCGATGCCGGCGCACAGCAGGACGCAGCCGCCAAACCGGCCGCCGACGACAATGTGGTGGACGCCGAGGTCAAGGAAGTCAAAAAGGGCTGACCCTTTTTGTTGTTTCAGCTGCGGCCATCAAGGCGGAATCGGGGCGTGCCCCCGCATTCCGCTTTGCCACATCCGGGCCACCGACATCTTTTTCACTGAACACGAGTTCCCATGGCCATCAAAAAAGACTACTACGACACGCTGGGCGTCCCGAAAAACGCCAGCGATGAGGACATCAAGAAAGCCTATCGCAAGCTGGCGATGAAGCACCACCCCGACCGCAACCAGGGGGACAGCAGCAAGGCGGCCGAGGAAAAATTCAAGGAAGCCAAGGAAGCCTACGAAATGTTGTCGGACGCGCAAAAACGCGCGGCCTATGACCAGTACGGCCACGCCGGCGTGGATCCGAACCGCGGCGGCGGTCCGGGCGCAGAAGGCTTTGGCGGTTTTGCCGAAGCCTTCGGCGACATCTTCGGCGATGTCTTCGGTGCCCAGCAGGGGCGTGGCGGCCAGCGCGGCGGCCGCCAGGTTTACCGCGGCGGCGACCTCAGCTACGCGATGGAAGTCACGCTGGAAGAAGCGGCCACCGGCAAGGACGCGCAGATCCGCATCCCGAGCTGGGACGATTGCAGCACCTGCAAGGGCAGCGGCGCCAAACCCGGCACCAAGGTGGTCACCTGCACCACCTGCCACGGCCACGGCGTGGTGCAAATGAAGCAGGGCTTTTTCAGCGTGCAGCAGACCTGCCCGCAATGCCGCGGCAGTGGCAAGCTCATTCCCGAACCCTGTGTCACCTGCCACGGCGTCGGCAAGACCAAAAGCAACAAAACCCTGGAAGTCAAGATTCCGGCCGGCATCGACGACGGCATGCGCATCCGCTCCACCGGCAACGGTGAGCCGGGCACCAACGGCGGCCCGCCGGGCGACCTGTACATCGAGATCCGGCTCAAGAAGCATGACATCTTCGAGCGCGACGGCGACGACCTGCACTGCGTGGTGCCCATCGGCATGGCGACAGCTGCGCTGGGCGGCGAGATTGAAGTGCCGACGCTGGCCGGCAAGGCTGCCATCGACATCCCCGATGGCACGCAAACCGGCAAGCAGTTCCGCCTGCGCGGCAAGGGCATCAAGGGCGTGCGCTCCAGCTACCCGGGCGACCTGTATTGCCACATCACGGTGGAAACGCCGGTGAAGCTGACCGAGCACCAGCGCAAGCTGTTCAAGGAACTCGACGAGTCCCTGAAAAAAGGCGGCGCCAAACATTCACCCACCGAGGAAAGCTGGACCGACAAGCTCAAGGGTTTCTTCAGCCCCTGATCATGCAACACACGGCGCAGTCTGCTATTGAATCAATAGCTGCCTGCGCCCGTCCAGCAAGGGCTGGAAGGGTTTTTGACCATGATGTCGGCCCCGGCGGTGAAACGCGCGCCAGGGATCCGGGACCTCGCGCAATCATTCTCAAAATGAAACACCGCGGCTGGTTCCGATAGGCGCGCCACGCTGCAGCGGGCCGGGCGCTGGCTTATAGTGCTTTTTGTTCATCACTTCCGCACAAGCCCTCTCATGAAAACCAAAGCCGCAGTCGCCTGGAAATCCGGCGAACCCCTGACCATTGAAACCGTGGACCTGCAGGGCCCGAAATTCGGCGAAGTGCTGGTCGAAATCAAGGCCACCGGCATCTGCCACACCGACTACTACACGCTGTCCGGCGCGGACCCGGAAGGCATCTTCCCCGCCATCCTCGGCCATGAAGGCGCGGGCATCGTGGTCGATGTCGGCCCCGGCGTCACCACCCTCAAAAAAGGCGACCACGTCATTCCGCTGTACACGCCGGAATGCCGCCAGTGCAAGTTCTGCCTGTCCCGCAAGACCAACCTGTGCCAGCTGATCCGCGGCACCCAGGGCAAGGGCCTGATGCCCGACGCCACCAGCCGCTTCAGCCTGGACGGCAAGCCCATCTTCCACTACATGGGCACCAGCACCTTCAGCAACTACACGGTGGCGCCGGAAATTTCGCTGGCCAAAATCCGTGAAGACGCCCCCTTCGACAAGGTCTGCTACATCGGCTGCGGCGTGACCACAGGCATCGGCGCGGTGCTGTTCACCGCCAAGGTCGAGGCCGGCGCCAACGTCGTCGTGTTCGGCCTGGGCGGCATCGGCCTGAACGTGATCCAGGGCGCGAAGATGGTCGGCGCCGACAAGATCATCGGTGTGGACATCAACCCGGCCCGCCAGGAGATGGCACGCAAATTCGGCATGACCCATTTCATCAACCCGAAAGAAGTCGAGAACGTGGTGGACGCCATCGTGCAACTGACCGACGGCGGCGCCGACTACAGCTTTGAATGCATAGGCAACACCCAGGTCATGCGCCAGGCGCTGGAATGCACGCACAAGGGCTGGGGCCGCAGCATCATCATCGGCGTGGCCGAGGCCGGTGCCGAGATCAGTACCCGCCCCTTCCAGCTGGTGACCGGGCGCAAGTGGGAAGGTTCGGCCTTCGGCGGCGCGCGCGGCCGCACCGACGTGCCCAAAATTGTCGACTGGTACA
This sequence comes from uncultured Polaromonas sp., assembly GCA_946479075.1. The sequence continues at coordinate 45 of CAMLDT010000206.1, read as the reverse complement.
TGGAAGGCAAGATCAACATCGACGACCTGATCACGCACACCATGC
>CAMLDT010000205.1 GCA_946479075.1 uncultured Polaromonas sp. | reverse complement strand
GCTGCACCGTCAGCGGCACGGCGGGGATGATGCGCTGGCGTGCCTTCAGGCCGTCGCGTGCGCCGCTGACCGTGTCCTTCGCTTCGATCTCCCAAAGGATGGCTTCGGCGCGTGTGAGCGCGAGCTGCGCCGGCGCCGTGACCATCCACGTGACCTCACGCGCCTCGCCCGCGGGAATATCCACAAGTTGGGGTTTGAGGTCCAGCAGCGTTGCGCGTGGGCTGACTTCCACCTTCATCGCGGCCTTGGTGGTGTTGCGCAGGGTGATTTGCGCTCGGAACTGATCGTCCTCACGCACCAGGGGCGGCAGGCCGCTGATGATCTGAAGATCCTGCGTCGCCTTGATGGCGGTTTGGCCGGTGCCGAACAGGCCCGTGCCGCTGTCGGCCACCGCGACGATCTTGAAGGTCGTCAACGCGTCGTTGAGCGGCACCGTGACCACGGCCTGGCCTTTCTCGTCGAGTTGCAGCTTCGGATTCCACAGCAGCAGGGTGTCCAGCAGCTCACGCGTGTTGCTGCGCCCGCCGCCACCACCTGCCGGCACCGCCTTGCGGCCATAGTGCCGGCGGCCGATGATTTCCATTTGTGCGGTCGAGGTTTCCACGCCCCATGAGCGACGCTGCAACATCGCGCCCAGCAGGTCCCAGGAGTCATTGGGCATCAGCTCCAGCAGCGCCTGGTCCACCGCGGCCAGCGCCACTTCGGCATTCGCGGCGGGCTGACCGTTGGGAAGTTTCGCGGTGATGGTGACCTGGGCCTGGCCGCGCACCGGATAACTTTCCTTGTCGGCCTTGACCGTCACGGCGAGCTGGTGGGCCTGCGTGCCGACTCGGATTTCTGCGAGACCCAGGCGGAAGGCCGGTTTGCTGAGGTCCACCAGCGCGGTCGGCGCCACGTATTCACGGCCTTCGTACCAGAACGAAGTCCACCATTCACGCGGCGCCTAATAGCCCCAGGTGAAGAAGCTGTACCAGGGCACCTCGCGCAGGCGGCCGCGCAGGGCCAGCACGCTGACATACACGTTCGGGCCCCAGCCTTCCTTGACCTGCAGCGTGATGGTCGGGTCCTGGCCGTTGAGCTGCACTACCTGCGTCTCGATGATGCCTTCGCGCTCAATCGCCACCAGCGCCGTGGCAAAACGGAAAGGCATGCGCACCTGGAATTTGGCGGTCTCGCCGGGCTGGTAGCTTTTTTTCTCGGGCAACACGTCCATGCGGTCGTGGTCTTCGCCGCCAAACCAGAGTTCGCCCTGTTTGGTCACATAGACCGAGCTGGCGGCCTGAATGCTGTTGCCGCTGCCGTCTTTCGCTGTCACCACGAGTTCGACTTCACCAGGTTCGCCGAGTTTGGCCTCGCACAGCAGCAGGCCACGGCTGTCGCTTTTGCCGCTGCAGACTCTGCCGAGGTCCTTGATGTCGGTCTTGTTGTCGTAGGTGTAAAAGCCGCCCACCATGCGTTTGCGGCTGGTGGTGACGATGCGCGCCACGGCCTTGACTTCCAGCGGCACGTCGGCCGCGGGTTTGCCGTTCAGGTCCAGCGCCAGCGCCTGGAACTTGATCTGCTGGCTGGCGGACACCCAGCCTTCGGTCTTGATGCCGGCGACCACAGCGGCCGGCCACAGCGTGGCGACACTGCGGATGGTTTGGACCTCGCCGTTCGGGTCCGCATACGTGGCTTCGAGCAGCAGCTCCTGCGGCTGCTTGCTGGGGGGCAGGTCCGTGATGCTGGTTTTGCCCGCGCCATTGCGGTCCAGTGTCAGGGCCAGTTTGTCGGCGACCACGCGCTGGTCCTGTGAGGCCGTGGCTTCTTCCTCGCCGCCTTCGTTGGCAGCGCGTTGCACGCGCGGCGGCGCGAAATTGAAGGCTTCGTAGTCGCTGTAGCTCAAGGTCTTGCCGCGTATCAGCGCCGACACCCGCACCGGCAGGTTGGCCGCGCCGCCGCCCGACACATAGTTGATCTGAACGTCGGTGGGCACGGCCGTGACCTTGACCAGCGCCTTCTTGTCCGTCGGCTGGATGCGGCCTTCGAGCACCGGCAGGCGGAACTCTTCCACGCGGAAGCTGCCGGTGGGCAAGGCCCGGCTGCCCAGGCGCAGCTCGACCTGGTACTCGCCGAGTTTGGCCGATGGCGGGATCGCAAATGTGCTTTCGGCACTCTGGCCGCCGGTGGCGGTTTTGCGCCAATCCAGCGCCTGCACATATTGCTGGCCGCTGCCGGTGTGGGTGACCACCAGTTTGTCCGGCGCCGTGTCGCTCAAGCCGAAGCCCTGGCTGGTTTCGGTGCGCAGCAGGTGTTTCATGGACACGGTTTCGCCAGCACGAAACAGGGTGCGGTCGAAAATCGTGTGGGCGCGCTGGTCCGGGCGGGTGTCGCTGCTGGTGGGCACGTTGAAGCGCCAGGGTTCGATGCCGCGGTGCCAGTCGCTCCAGGTGAAACTCATGTCCTCGACATCACCGGCTTGGCTGCGCGCGCTCACAAAATAGGCGCTTCGGTAATCATCACCACTGCAGCGCGGTGGCTCGGACGCCAGGCCCTTGAAGCTGGCGATACCCTGCGCGTTGGTCACCGCCTTGGCGAGTTCTTCGCCGTTGCAGCTCGACACCCTGACCGTGGCGCCAGCCACCGGTGCGCCTTTGTCCAGGCTGGTGACCCAGGCCAGCGCGTTCTCGCGGCCCAGTTTGAAGTGCACGCCCAGGTTGGTGACCAGCCCCGAAGTGCGCACAACCATGGTCCGGCTGGCACCGTGGCGTTCGTCGAGCAGGGAGGCGCCAAGTTTCTGCGAAGCGATCTCGACCACGTGAAAGCCCGGTGACAGCGGGATGCCGACGACCTCGAACGGCCGCGGGTCACCGCTGACAGGCTGCGGCAGGTCCAGTGTTTTCACGCCAGGCTGGCCGGCCAGCAGCGAGAGCATGCGCGACTGCACGTAGTCCTTGTTGTCATCAATGACCCTGGGCAGCGGGCCCTTGATGTCGGCGGCGGCTTTTTTGCGTTCCACCTGGTAGTCGTCGTAATGCTGCACCTTGCGGAACCAGGCAATGATCTCCGTGTCGGTTGTCGGCCGCAGATCGCTGACCTTGCCCGCGGTGGGCGTCAGGCCCTGCACCTTGAGCGCGGCCTCGACATTGCGCAAGGTGACCGGCAGCAGCGCCGGGTCGCCGGCCTTGCTGCCAGGTTCGGCAAACCGTTCGACGATGCCGAAGGGTGCGGCCGCAAACTTGGCCAGCGGCGGCATCGCGCCGGTGGCCACCTTCAGCGGGAAGCTGTCGGTATTGTTCAATGCGCGGCCCGAGGCGTCCTTGAAGTCTTTGGGCAAGGTCAGCGTGTAGTCCGTTTGTTCGGCCAGCGGCGGTTTGAAGCTCACGCTGTTGAGGACGTTGTCGCTGTCGCCTTCGCTATCGAACACCGGTTGGAGGGTGTCTTTGGCAGACTTGAGGCGGATGGCCCCGAGCAGCTTGCGTGGCACCGGCGCATTGAAGTCCAGCCGCAGCGGCCGGATCGGCAGGCAAGCCGATTGCGCGTTTTCACGCTCGCAGCTGAAGCTGGCCTTAAACGGTTCACGTACCTGGAAGTTGTAGCGTTTCTCGACCGAATTGGCGACGCCGCCGGGGGTGGCGACGCCTTTGCCGTACACCAGTTGCACCTTGCTGGCCGCAGTGAGGCGCCGGTTGCAGGCCAGGGTGGCAAAACGCAGCGGGTCGGCCGTCGCGGCTTTGTCCAGGCTCAGCGACTTGAGCAATGCCGTCCGTTCCGCGCCCTCGATCAGCTTGACCGGCACGCGCTCGCCCAGGCCCTCGACCGAACACCAGACGTTCTCGCGGATGCTGGCCAGGGTGGCCGGGCCGTTGAGCTGCAGCACGAAGTACTGCTCTTCGTCGATGCGCTGATACGTGGACGGCCGCAGGGTCTGGATGAAAGGCCCGCCGGTGTTGAAGGCATAACTGGCCTTGCCGGTGATGGCCTGGCTTTTCGGTGACTGGAAGGTGGGCACCACCTGCAGCGAACAGCGCACACCGGGCGGCAGGTCGTTCTCGAAATCAAACACCCACTGGCGGTCGTTGAGCCAGCGCCCGGTTCCCTTGGTGGCCTGCGCGTCGTTGCAGGCCAGGCTCAGCGGTGCCGGTGCTTTCGGGTCGCCGAAGGTAACGGCGCTGTCGTCGAATTTGGCGACCACCTGGCGCACCCTGGAGATCTCGCCCTGGGGCGATACGCTGGTGATCTGCAGCGCCTGGGCGTGCACGGCGGCTGCGGCAAGCAGGGCGGTGATTGTTTTTGCAATGGATAAGGCCACGTTTTCCCCTCAGAGAAGGAAAGCGTAGCCGATTACGATGTAACAAGGCGCAGCATGCGGCGACGAGGGACGCAAAAAAAGCGGGCCGTGGCCCGCTTTCCTGTTTGCCTTGCTGCGCTTAACCGAGATTCAGCGGCACAAAAATCTTGTTGTCGCCGCGCTGGATCAGCAAGGCCACAGACTTCGCAGATTTCGCCACCATGGCACGCACCTGTTCGACGCTGCGCACCGGTGTGCCGTTGATGGACACCAGCACGTCGCCCGGCTGCACGCCTGCCATCGCGGCCGGGCCGCTGGCCTGCTGGACCAGCAGGCCGCTGTCCACACCGGCTTCCTGCTGTTCGTCCGGCTGCAAGGGACGCAGGGCCAGGCCCAGCTTGCCCTGGGCCGCACCGGCTTTCGGGCCATCGGCCTGCGCCACCTTCTGGTCGGCGCTGCCCAGCTTGGCAGTCAGTTCCTTGCTGGCGCCCTGGCGCCAGATTTCGAGCTTGAACGTGTCGCCGGGCGCTGCCAGGCCGATCACTGCCGGCAGGTCGCCGGAGGACACGATAGGCTGGCCGTTGGCCTTGCGGATCACGTCGCCGGACTGCAGGCCTGCCTTGTCGGCCGGGCCGCCCTTTTCAACGCTGGAGACCAGCGCACCTTCGGGTTTGTCGAGCTTGAAGGAGTCGGCAAAAGCCTGGTTGACTTCCTGCACCATCACGCCCAGGCGTGCATGTTCGACCTTGCCCGTGGTCACGAGCTGGTTCTTGATGCGGTTGGCCACGTCGATGGGGATGGCAAACGACACGCCCTGGTAGCCGCCGCTGCGGCTGTAGATCTGCGAGTTGATGCCGACCACCTCGCCGCGTGCATTGAACAGCGGGCCCCCCGAGTTGCCGGGGTTGATGGCGACATCGGTCTGGATAAAAGGGACGGCGCTGTCGTCGGGCAGCGAGCGGCCCTTGGCGCTGACCACGCCGGCCGTCACGGTGTTTTCAAAACCGAAGGGCGAACCGATGGCCAGCACCCACTCACCCACTTTCAGGTCACTGGTCTTGCCGAGTGCGACCACCGGCAGGTTGCTGGCTTCGATCTTCAACACGGCCACGTCGGTTTTGGGGTCGGAGCCCAGCACCTTGGCGCGGAATTCGCGGCGATCAGTCAGTTTGACGGTGACTTCCTTGGCGCCGCGCACCACGTGGGCATTGGTCAGGATGATGCCGTCGGCACTGACGATGAAGCCTGAGCCCTGGCCGCGTGTCGGCATTTCCTGCTGCTGGGCGCCGGGGCGCCCCTGGCCCTGCTGGAAGCGCCGGAAAAATTCGAAGAAGGGGTCACCGGGCGTGCCCTCATCATCATCGTCGCCCTGGGCGAACGGGGAGTCGTTGCTGACCTTGGTGGTGCCGGTGACGCTGATGTTGACCACCGCCGGGCCGTAACGCTCGGTGATCTGCGAGAAATCGGGCAGGGCGATGGAAGACCCTGGCGCGGCGACCAGGGCGGGTGGTGTGGCCGCAAGGACCGATGGATGCACGGCGTTGATGGCGCTGACCCCGGCGCCGCCAATGGCGCCGGCGGCCAGAAGGGCAACAACGAGGCGGGTGTTTTTCAGTGCAGCAGAAGTCATGGCAGGTTTCCTTGAGTAAGGTAAGGCACGCCGAGGTGCCGGTACCCATAAGCATGGGGGGCCAGCCTTAGGTGGGGCTTAAGCTGATGGGCCCCCACGTTCGCTCGCTGCGCGTAGCTCTCTGCCCCCCGAGGGGGCGGATTTTTCCTTGGGGCGGCCCGGCGGAAAAACTGGGCCCCCACGTTCGCTCGCTGCGCGCAGCTCTCTGCCCCCCCGAGGGGGCGGATTTTTCCTTGGGGCGGCCCGGCGGAAA
>CAMLDT010000204.1 GCA_946479075.1 uncultured Polaromonas sp. | reverse complement strand
ATGCCCGTGACACCACCAGCCACCAGGGCATCCCGATCGCAGCCCGTGATTCAACCTCCCATCGGGAAAAGACTCCGCCGCATCTGGCCGTATTTCAACCAATCGCCCAGCGCCTGGGCCATCGCCATCGGTGCGACCGTGGTGGGATCGGCGACCGAGCCGCTGGTGCCTGCCCTGCTGCAACCGCTGCTGGACAAGGGTTTCCAGAAGGGCGGGATTGAGTTGTGGGTGATTCCCGTTTCCCTGATCCTGTTGTTCGGGGTGCGCGGTTTTGCGGGATTCGTGGCGCAGATCGCGCTGGCCAAGGTGACCAATCTGGGGCTGCTGGAACTGCGCCGGGCCATGTTCGGCAAGCTGCTGTCAGCGCGGCTCGACCTGTTTTCCAGCCAGTCGGCCAGCGCGCTGGCCAATACCGTCGTTTACGAGGTTCAAAACGGCTCCTCCATGCTGGTCAACTCGGTGATGGGGCTGACACGCGACACCCTGACCCTGGTGGCGCTCTCCAGTTACCTGCTCTACCTCAACTGGAAACTGACCCTGATCGTGGCCCTGCTGATCCCGGCGGTCGCCTGGGTCATGCGGGTCCTGTCCAGCCGCCTCTACCGGCTGACCAAAGCCAGCCAGACGGCGACAGACTCCCTGGCCTACGTGGTTGAGGAAAACGTGCTGGCGCACCGGGATATCCGGCTGCATGCAGCGCAGCAGGAACAGGCAGGAAGGTTTGCAAAGCTCAGTGATGCGCTGCGGCGCCTGTCGATGAAGTCCACCGCGGCGTCTGCGGCGATGACACCCGCCACCCAGATGCTGGCGGCTGTCGCCTTGTCTGCCGTCATTTCGGTCGCCCTCATGCAAAGCGCCACCGACGGCACGTCGGTCGGCTCCTTTGTGGCATTTGTGACGGCGATGCTGATGCTGGTGGCCCCCATCAAGCACCTGTCGGAAGTCGCCAGCCCGATCACCCGCGGCCTTGCGGCACTGGAACGCGGCCTGGACCTGATGGAAAAAACCGCAGACGAACAGGGCGGCCATTTTTCGAAGCCGCGGGCAGAGGGTCACATCCGGTTCACCGATGCCTCCGTGGCCTATGGCAATGAGGGCGCCACCGCCGTGGACGCTGTCAGCCTGACCATCCATCCCGGTGAGACTGTGGCGCTGGTGGGACCGTCTGGCGCCGGCAAAACAACACTGGTCAACCTGCTGCCGCGCTTTGTCGAACCCACCGGCGGCAGCATCGAGCTCGACGGCCAGGAGTTGCGCACCTGGCAGCTCGATGCCCTGCGCAGCCAGTTTGCGCTGGTCAGCCAGCACGTCGTGATGCTGAACGACAGCATTGCCGAGAACGTGGCGCTGGGCGCGAAACTGGACCGCGACCGGGTCCAGCACTGCCTGCAAGCAGCCAACCTGGAGCGCTTTGTCGGTGACCTGCCGCAGGGCATGGACACCCTGGCCGGCCACAACGCCACCCAGCTCTCGGGCGGTCAGCGCCAGCGGCTTGCGATTGCACGTGCGCTTTACAAGGACGCGCCTGTGCTGATCCTGGACGAAGCCACCTCCGCGCTCGATACCGAATCCGAACGTGTTGTGCAGGAGGCATTGCAGCGCCTGATGCGCAACCGCACCACCCTGGTCATTGCGCACCGCCTGTCCACTGTGCAACACGCAAGCCGCATTGTGGTGATGGATGCTGGCCGTATTGTGGAGACAGGCACCCACGCCGAGCTGATCACCCACGATGGCCCCTATGCGCGCCTGTACCGGCTGGGCCTGTACGATTCCGATCTTTCGCAAAGCGCACCGTCCGTGCAACTCTCATGACCGTTTCCATCAGTGGCTTTACCTTCATCCGCAACGGTGTGGAGCTGGGCTTTCCTTTTGAAGCATCGATCCGTTCCCTGCTGCCGCTGGTGGACGAGTTTGTGGTGGCGGTGGGCCAAAGCAGTGACGACACGCTGGCCCGCGTGTTGGCCATCGGCGACCCCAAAATCCGGGTGATTGAAACGGTGTGGAATGAGCGCATGTCGGACCGCGGCTTCGTCTATGCCCAGCAAAAGATGATCGCGCAGTACGCCTGCACCGGTGACTGGGCGTTTTACCTGGAAGGCGACGAGGTGGTCCACGAGGACGACCTGCCCGCCATCCGCGCCAACGTGGAACGCCACCACGGCAACCCCGAGGTTGAAGCATTGGTGTTCGACTACCGGCATTTTTATGGCTCGGCCCAGTGGGTGTCGGTCAGCCCGGGCTGGTATCGCCGCGAATGCCGGCTGATCCGCAACACCATTCGCACCTACGCGCCTGATGGCCAGTACTGGCTGGTCACGACCGATCACAAAAAACCACGCAACCCCAAAGCCGCGCTGGCCAACGCACACATCTTTCACTACGGCTGGATTCGCCGCAATGAAGACATGCAAAAAAAGCTCGACCAAGTCAGCAAGTACTGGGCGAGCTCAACGGTGATGAAAATCCGCTACAGCCAGTTCGACGCCCGGGCCTTGCAAGCCTATGGCGGCACGCATCCGGCTGTTGCCAGCGAATGGCTTGCGAACGGCGCCGAGCAGGAACTGCGGATCGACCCGGACTACCGGCCAACGCGCAAGGAAAACAAGTACCACCTGATGCACCGGATCGAGCAGTGGACCGGGCTGGATTTCAGCCGAAAGCACTTCAAGCTGGTGGCCTGAAGCATCTCGGCCTCTGCCTCAGCCTCAGTCTTTCGGGGCCGTCAGCAACGAGAAATAGACCGCCTCCTGCTGGCGTGCAATATCTTCCCAGCGGTAGCGGCTCGCGAACATGCGTGCTTGCGCGCCCAGTTGCCGGCGCAATTCAGGGTCCGCACCAAGCTGGCCGACAAGACCGCCCAACCTCTGCGTGTTGCGTGGATCATCCAGCAGCAGCGCGTTGATGCCATCACTCAACAGGCCGGAAATTCCACAGTAGGCCGGACCGCTGACAAGGACCGGCAAGCCATGCGCCATGGCTTCCAGGACCACCATCGCAAACGTATCTTCCAGGGTTGGATGCACCAGCACATCAGCCGCCCGGTAGGCCGTGCGCACATCCTGCAGGGACCCCAGAAAAAAAACCCGGCGGTCAACGCCCAGTGATTCGGCCTGCCGCCGGAACTCCGGGATCTGTGCCGGGTTGCCAACCACCGCCAGCATCATGGTGTCCGGCAGCCCATCCAAGGTTTGCAGCAGTGTGCCCAGGCCTTTTTTCCGGTAATCATTTCCGACAAACAGCAGGCACAGGCCCTGCGCTGGCAAACCCAGCGCCAGGCGAGCTGACTGCTGATCCTCCTGGCTCGTCCCATGCACGGGAAGGCTGACGCCCGGCGTGATCACACGCGTGATAAATGCCGAACCAGGATAGGCGGCAGCCAGGGTCTCCCCCAGGCTGGCCGATGTCACCACCAGGCGGCGATCCTTCAATGTGCGGAACCGCAGGCGTTCCAGCGTCAGGTAAGTGATGAGGCGCGGACTGGTCGCCACCTTGAACCAGCGGAGCAGACGCCGCAAGCCGCCGCGCCCCTGAAAGAGGTTGTGCCGCACCGGCACCACATGCACTGTCTGCACCTGGCCGTGCCAGGTGTTTTCGTGGGAGTGCACGATATCGAAGCCCGTACGGGTCGCTTGCCAGCTCGCAAAGGCGTACCACAGCTGGTTCAGCCAGCGCGGTTTGCGCAGGGGCATGGAGATCTGGTGATAACTGACACCGGGTGCCTCGTGCTTGATTTGCTGGGCAAACACGTGAACCTCATGGCGTGATGCCAGTTCCTCAACCAGGGCCATCGAATACCGCTCTGCCCCGCCGCCCGCGCTGTCAAAAATCCGGTTCAGCACCGCAATACGAAGCCTCGGTGGCTGCGCAGACGGCACTCCTGTTTCCTTCATGCGCGCTCCCGGTCTTCGTAGGCTGTGGCAATCTTCAGCCAGAACACCGGCAGGCTGGTGGACCGGACCACCGGCACACGCGGCAACTCCAGCAAATTGCCCCGGGGCGTGCTCCGGCCACGGCGCGTGGTGGTGACCGTGCTGAAGCCCGCCTCGCGCGCCATGGCGACATGTTCGGTCGCGTATTCGCCGTAGGGATAACAAAAATGCTGCACTGGCGCGCCCACAATGGCCTCCAGCGCGAGCTTGTCCTGTGTCATCTCCGTGCGCGCGGTCAGCGCATCGCTGCGGAGCAGGCGCACATGGTTTTGCGTGTGGGAGCCAACCTCCTGTCCGCCGGCCACCCATTGCCGCAGTTGCCCGGCATCCATCAGCGGCACCTGGGCAATGCCGATATCCCGGTCCCAGAGGTTGCTCTGGCCCAGCAGGTTGCTGACTGCATAACAGGTTGAGGAAAATCCGTGCCGCTTCAGCACCGGCAAGGCGTGGGTCAGGTTGTTCAAATAGCCGTCATCGAAGGTGATCCCAACGACCTTGCCGGAACGCTCACCCCGCAGGTAAGGCAGCAACCCGCTCATCGACAGGCCCTGGTAGCCGAGCAGCTTGAGCAGCGCCATCTGGCGCGCAAATGCTCCGGGCGACACATACAGACCACGAAACGGCGCGCCCCGGGGCGGTGCCTCGCTGATCTGGTGGTAGACGAGGATGGGAATGGACGGCATGGGGCTGGCTGCAGTGTCAGGCATAAGAGACGTCATGGGTCATGGGACCGGCCGCTCAAAGCAGGGCGATATCGTATTGTTCCTGAGCCATCGCCGCCTCCGCTTGCAGCGAGATCGGCTTGCCGATGAAGTCGCTCAACCCGGCCAGGTGCTGGCTTTCCTCGTCCAGAAACAACTCGATCACCTTGGGCGAAGCGATGACGCGGAACTCGCGGGGGTTGAACTGCCTGGCTTCCCGCAGGATCTCGCGCAGGATGTCGTAGCTGATGCTGCGTGCCGTCTTGACCACACCCTTGCCCATGCAGGCGCTGCACGGTTCACACAGCTGGTGCGCCAGCGATTCACGGGTGCGCTTGCGCGTCATCTCCAGCAGCCCGAGCGCGGAAAACCCATTGACGTGGGTCTTGATGCGATCCCGCGCCAACTGCTTCTGGAACTCTGCCAGCACCGCGTCGCGGTGACTCGCCTGCACCATGTCGATGAAATCGACAATCACGATGCCGCCCAGATTGCGCAATCGCAGTTGCCGCGCAATCGCCTGCGATGCTTCCAGGTTGGTCTTGAAGATGGTGTCATCAAAATTGCGCGCGCCCACAAAACCGCCGGTATTGACATCGACGGTGGTCAACGCCTCGGTCTGGTCAATGATCAGGTAGCCGCCGGATTTGAGATCCACGCGCCGCCCCAGGGCCTTGGCGATTTCTTCGTCAATGCTGAAGAGGTCGAAAATAGGCCGCTCGCCGCTGTGCAACTGCAGCCTTTGCAGCGTCGCCGGCATGAATTCCGCAGCGAACAGCTTGAGTTTGTCGAACTGCTCGCGGGAATCGATGCGTATGCTCAGCGTGTTTTCAACAACCATGTCGCGCAGCACACGCTGCAGCAAACTCAGGTCCTGGTGCAGCACCGAGGTGGGCGGCAACCGAAGCGCGGCGTCCTTGATCCGTGACCATGTCTTGCGCAGGTAGGCAATGTCTTCGCCCAGCTCCGCGTCGGTGGCATCCTCGCCGTTGGTGCGCAGGATGAAACCGCCGCCCATGTCACCGGCCAGCCCCTGCAGGCGCCGGCGAAGGTCCTCGCGCTGTGCGGACGGGATCTTCTGGGACACGCCGATGTGATTGTCCTGCGGCAGAAACACCAACAGCCGCCCCGCAATACTGACCTGCGCCGTCAGTCGCGCGCCCTTGGTGCCTATCGGGTCCTTCAGCACCTGCACCATCATGGCCTGGCCTTCGAACAGCTGCTTTTCGATGGGCTGCAAACCCGGAGCCGGCGTGGTTGCACCCTCGGCATCAGCGTGACGGCTGTTGATGCTGCTCATCAAGTCAGCCACGTGCAGGAAAGCGGCCCGCTCCAGGCCGATGTCGATAAATGCCGACTGCATGCCCGGCAACACGCGGACCACCTTCCCCAGGTAGACGTTTCCCACGAGTCCTCGCTCCAGCGTGCGTTCGACATGCAGCTCCTGCATGGCACCGTACTCGACCACGGCGACGCGGGTTTCCTGGGGTGACCAGTTGATCAGGATGTCTTGTTGCATGGTGGTGT
>CAMLDT010000203.1 GCA_946479075.1 uncultured Polaromonas sp. | reverse complement strand
CAGCGCATCGGCGCTGAGGTCGGCATTGACTTTCTCCACACACTCCTTGATGAGCTGGTAGACCTCGGGTTTTTGCGCCAGGTCGGTATAGCCGGCATAGGGCAGGGTGCGCCGCTCGGCCCAATTGCCCACCGCATCGAAGTCGATGTTGATCATCACGCAAACTTTTTCGCGGCCGTCGCCATAAGCCACGACTTCCTTGATGTGCGGGAAGAACTTGAGCTTGTTTTCCACGTACTTGGGCGCAAACATGGCGCCGTCATTGGCGCCGCCGATGATGCGGCCCACATCCTTCACCCGGTCGATGATTTTCAGGTGGCCGGCAGCGTCGAGGAAACCGGCGTCACTGGTGTGGTACCAGCCATCGCCCGTCAGCACCTCGGCCGTGGCCTCGGGGTTTTTGTAATAGCCCTTGAGCAGGCCGGCCGACTTGACCAGGATCTCGCCGTTGTCGGCCACCTTGATCTGCACGCCCTTGATCGGCACGCCGACGGTGTCGGCGCGTGCCTGGTTGTCGGGCTGCAGGCAAACGAACACCGCGGTCTCGGTCGAGCCGTAGAGCTGCTTGAGGTTGATGCCGATGGAGCGGTAAAAAGTGAACAGGTCCGGACCAATCGCCTCGCCCGCGGTGTAGGCCACACGCACGCGCGAAAAGCCGAGGTTGTTGCGCAGCGGGCCGTAGGCCATGACCTGGCCCAGCGCATACAGCAGCTTGTCGCCGGTGCCCACGGGCTGGCCGTCCATCAAGGCGGGGCCGACACGTTTGGCCACGTCCATGAAAAAACGGAACATGCGGCGCTTGAGTGCGCCCGCGTCTTCCATGCGGATCATCACGCTGGTCAGCAGGCCTTCAAACACGCGCGGCGGCGCGAAGTAGTAGGTCGGCCCGACCTCCTTGAGGTCGATGGTCACGGTGCTGGCGTTTTCCGGGCAATTCACGACGTAGCCACAGGCCAGCCACTGCGCGTAGCTGAAGATGTTCTGGCCGATCCACGCGGGCGGCAGGTAGGCCAGCACCTCCTCGCTGCTGGTCAGCTTGTCGAACTCGGCGCCGGCCTGGGCGCGATCCAGCAGCGTGTGGTGGGTGTGCACCACACCTTTGGGGTTGCCGGTGGTGCCGGAGGTGAAAAACATGGCCGCCACATCGTCGGGCCGCGCCTTGTCGATTTCAGTCTTGAAAAAATCCGGCTGTTCCTTGGCAAAAGCCTGCCCGCGGGCGATCAGCGCGTCGAGCGCGCCCAGGCCGGGCTCGCTGTAATTGCGAAGTCCGCGCGGGTCGTCAAAAATGATGTGGCTCAGCTGTGGGCACTGGCTGCGTATCTCCAGCAGCTTGTCCACCTGTTCCTGGTCTTCCACCATGGCAAAACGCACGTCGGCGTTGGTGATGGGAAAAACACATTCGGCGCCCACGGCGTCCTGGTACAGCGGCACGGCAATCGCGCCCAGCGACTGCACGGCCAGCATGGTGGCATACAGACGGGGCCGGTTCGCGCCTATGACCACCATGTGTTCGCCGCGCTGCAGCCCGGCTTGGTGCAGGCCGCAGGCAATGTGCTCCACCAGCGCGGCCATGCCGGCCCAGCTGTGCGCCTGCCAGATGCCGTATTCCTTCTCGCGCATGGCCGGCGCCTCCGGGCGCTCGGCCGCATGTTTGAGCAGCAGTCGGGGGAAAGTCGTCAACATTCGGTACCTGTCTCCAGCATGGCGTGGCTCCCGGCAAAGCGGAAACTCTGCGTATGGAGGCATCCTAGGCCGGGGTTTGACGCCATGTTGTCGTTTGGACGACAATTTAGGGGACACCCCTCCCCGGACTTTCCCGCATCCGGTTTTTTCTTGAGCCTGGGCCATGAGCACCGAACTTCCCCTGCACAAACGCCGCCGCGTGCCGGATGCCGCCGAGCTGGCCGGCATTCCGTGGCTGCGCCTGCTGCTGCCGGCCGAGCGCGAGCAGGCGGTGGCCGGGCTGATCGTCGGCGACGCCCTGCCCGGGGACTATGTCTGCCGCGTCGGCAAGCCGGTCACCTACTGGTTCGGCGTGGTCGAGGGACTGCTCAAGATGAGCGCCGACAGCGCGCAGGGCATGACCATGACTTTCACCGGCGTGCCGCCGGGCGGCTGGTTCGGCGAAGGCACGGCGCTCAAGCGCGAGCCCTACCGCTACAACATCCAGGCGCTGCGCAAAAGCGTGGTGGCCGGTTTGCCGGTGGACACCTTCCACTGGCTGCTGGACCATTCCATCGGCTTCAACCGCTTTGTCATGAACCAGCTCAACGAGCGGCTCGGGCAGTTCATTGCCGCGCGTGAGATTGACCGCATGAACAACCCCGACCTGCGCGTGGCGCGCAGCCTGGCGGCGCTGTTCAACCCGGTGTTGTACCCGGGCGTCGGCGAGATCCTGCGCATCACCCAGCAGGAAATGGCCTACCTGGTGGGGTTGTCGCGCCAGCGCGTGAACGAGGCGCTGGCCAGCCTGCAGGCGCAGGGCACGATACGCATCGAATATGGCGGGCTGCGCGTGCTCGACCTGGCGGCGCTGCGTTCCAGTGCTTTTGTGTATAAAAATGGCCTCCAGCCCCCGTCTGGCTTGCGTAAGCCGCTATAAAATCGATAGTAAATTCATGTCAGACCAAAACCCACCCCCGCCGCCCAGACCCACTGCCACACGCATCCGCGCCGCCGATTCCGCCAGCGCTGCGCCGTCCACCGGCAGCACCGTGCGCCTGAACAAACGCATGGCCGAACTCGGGATCTGTTCACGCCGCGAGGCCGACGACTGGATCGCCCGCGGCTGGGTTCGCGTCAACGGCGCGCCCGCCGTGATGGGCCAGCCGGTGGCGCTCAACGCCCGCATCGAGGTGGCGCGCGAAGCCGAGCAGCAGCAGCGCCAGCAAGTCACCATCCTGATCAACAAGCCGGTCGGTTACGTCAGTGGCCAGGCCGAGGACGGCCATGAACCGGCCGTGGCGCTGGTGCAGCCGCAAAACCGCTGGCGCGAGTGCAACAGCCGCATGCGCTGGGGCCATGAACAGTTGCGCGGGCTGGCGCCGGCGGGCCGGCTGGACATCGATTCCATTGGCCTGCTGGTGCTGACGCAGGACGGCCGGGTGGCGCGCCAGCTGATCGGCGAAGACTCCGAGGTCGAGAAGGAATACCTGGTGCGTGTCAGCTACGGCGCCGAAACCGTCAACGTGCAGGCAGCCTTCCCGCCGGAAAAACTCACCCTGTTGCGCCATGGCCTGAGCCTGGACGGCGCGCCGCTGCGGCCCGCACGCGTCGAGTGGCAAAACCCCGAGCAACTGCGGTTTGTACTGAAGGAAGGCAAAAAGCGCCAGATCCGCCGCATGTGCGAGCAGGTCGGGCTGTTCGTCACCGGCCTCAAGCGCGTGCGCATCGGCGGTGTCAACCTCGGCCACCTGCCGGTCGGCCAGTGGCGCTACCTGGCGCCGCATGAGCGGTTTTAGCTGTCGCCCCCAAGCGTGACCCAAATGCTATTGAATGTATAGCTGGTTACCCTTGCTGCCAAAGGGCTGGAGGCCGATTTGATTCACAATCCCAAGCGCACCCGGCAAAAACGGCAGCCAGAGCCACAATCGCCTATGCCCACCGCTCGACCTCCGTCAGCCCCGCGCAGCTTGCCCCGGACGCGTTTGAAGCTGCCCGGCTGGCTGCACCTGTCGGACATCCAGGGGCTGGCACGACTTGCCACGCAGGGCACGCTGGGTATCACCGACATCGCCGAAAAAGTCCACGGCAATGTGTACAAGGCGGTGGCCGCGCCGTTTGGCGCGGCCGGGCGGAAGTTCGTGGACCGCGAGGCGGGCGCTTCCGGCATCCGGAAAAGCGGCATCACCGGCCTGGTTTACGGGGGCATCCGCGGCGTGACGCGGATGGCGGGTGGCGCGGCAGAAGCCGTGTTGTCCCGCACCGCGCCGCGCATGGCGGCCAAACCCTCGTCGCCGCAGCGGGAAGCCATGCTGGCCGTCCTGAACGGTGTTCTGGGCGATCAGTTGCAGGACAGCGCCAACCCGCTGGCCATCACCATGAGCCTGCGGCACGACGGGCTGACCCTGCCACTGGAGGCCGCGGCGCTGGCAGCGCGCCTGCCGCAGGCTACCGGGAAAATCCTGGTGCTGGTGCACGGCCTGTGCACGAACGACCTGCAGTGGCGCGCCACGGTCGGCCAGCCCGATCTGGGGGAGCAACTGGCGCAGGCGCTGGGCTACACCCCGGTTTACCTGAACTACAACACCGGCCTGCACACCTCGGTCAACGGCGGGCAACTGGCCAGCTTGCTGGAGCAATTGCTGCAGGCCTGGCCGCAGCCGGTGGAAGAACTCAGCCTGCTGACCCACAGCATGGGCGGACTGGTGGCCCGCGCCGCCTGTCAAAGTGCATCGTCAGGCGGCCTGCACTGGCCGCGCAAGCTGAAAAACCTGGTGTTTCTGGGCACGCCGCACCACGGCGCGCCGCTGGAAAAACTCGGCAACTGGGTCGACACCGCGCTGGCCGGCAACCCGGTGACACGGCCGTTTGCCGTGATTGGCCAGATCCGCAGCGCCGGCATCACCGATCTGCGCTACGGCCACGTGTTGCCCGGCGACTGGCAGGACGCGGACCGGTTTGCTGCCGGTCCGGACGGGCGGCAACCCCTTGCGCTGCCGGACGGCGTCGATTGTTTCGCCGTCGCTGCTGCGCTGGGTGCCGTGCCGTTGCAAACCGGTGGGGCGCCGAATCTGGAGGCGGTGGTCGGGGACGGCCTGGTGCCCATCGCCAGTGCGCTGGGCCAGCACGCCGATCCGGCGCGCAGCCTGGCGTTCCCGCCCGCCCGGCAGTGGATCGCCGTCGAAACCGGCCATATTGCGCTGATGCACAGCCCGCAGGTGGCAGCGCAGCTGCTGCGCTGGCTGGCTTGAGCGCAGGCGGTCGCGCGCCAGGTCCTAATGCGGAGCTAATTGAGCCGCGCGAAGATACAGCCTCCACCACTTCATGCCTGCCCGCCATGGACACCCTGCCTGAACACCTCGCCCGCGCCATTTTGTTCGCCGTCGGCCTGCTGGCGGCCCTGGTGTTGTGGGCGCTGCCGCCCGCCGAGGGGGCTTTGCTGCTGCATCACCAGTTTTTGATTGCCGTGCTGGCCGCGGCATTGCTGGGCGCGGCCGTGTTCCGCAGCATTCGGCCGGCGGTGGTGATTGCAGGCCTGCTGAGCCAGGCCGGTTTTGTCGGCATCGCGCTGGCCACCCCCGGCTTTGGCGCGACCACCGCCTTGTACCTGAACCTCGCCGGCATGGCCGCACTGCTGTGCGCCGGCGCATTGCTGGTGGCCGCGGCGCGGCAGCAGGCGCGCTGGGACGGCCGGCGCATTCAGTCCGGGGGTTTGTGATGCGTGTGCTGCTGGTTGAGGACGACGACATGATTGGCCGCAGCCTGCAGCAGGCGCTGGAGACCAATGGCTGGTCGGTGGACTGGGTGCGCGACGGGTTGCTGGCGCAAAGTGCGCTGGCCGACGGCAACTATGCGTGTGTGCTGCTCGATCTGGGCTTGCCCAAGCGCGATGGCATGGAGGTGCTGCGCCAGGCCCGCACGCGCGGCGACGCGACGCCGGTGCTGGTGCTGACCGCACGCGACGGCCTCCAGGACCGCATCGGCGGTCTGGACCTGGGCGCCGACGATTACCTGGTCAAGCCGTATGAATTTGGCGAGTTGCTGGCGCGCATGCGCGCCGTGATCCGGCGCCGCGACGGCAGCGCGCATTCGGTGATCGGCAACGAGGTGGTCAAGCTGGATCTGACCACGCGCGAGGTGCAGGTCAACGGCGAGGCTTCGGCGCTGTCGGCGCGCGAATACGCGCTGCTGCACGCCCTGCTGGAGCGGCCTGGCGCCATCCTGTCGCGCGAGCAGCTTGAAAACCGCATTTACGGCTGGGGCGAGGAAGTCATGAGCAATGCGGTGGACGTGCTGATCCACGGCATGCGCAAAAAACTCGGCGCCGACGTGATCCGCAATGTGCGCGGACTTGGCTGGCGCATCACCGCCACCTTGCCTGCGGGCGCAGCTTCAGGCACACCCGCAGCTTCCAGGGCGCGGGTATGACGTTCAGACACACCATCACACTATGGTGTTCCAGGAGGCATGAGTTGTGAAACAATTTTCACAGTGTCTTAAATGTTTACCAAACTCGCAA
>CAMLDT010000202.1 GCA_946479075.1 uncultured Polaromonas sp. | reverse complement strand
AAAAGGAAGACACCGAATACGTCGACGCGATCAAGGACGCGGTGCAGTGGCTGGGTTTTGACTGGCACAACCATGGTGAAAACAACCTCTACCAGGCCAGCGACTACTTCGACTTCATGTACCGCGCCGCCGAGTACCTGATCGAATCGGGCAACGCCTACGTCGATGAACAAAGCGCCGACGAGATGCGCATCAACCGCGGCGACTTTGTCAAACCCGGCGTCAACAGCCCCTTCCGCAGCCGCACGCCGGCCGAGAACCTGGCGCGCTTTCGTGAAATGCGCGACGGCCAACTCGCCGACGGCGCCGCGGTGCTGCGCGCCAAGATCGACATGGCCTCGCCCAACATCAACCTGCGCGACCCGGCGATTTACCGCATACGCCGCGCCCACCACCACAACACCGGCGACAAGTGGTGCATCTACCCGATGTACACCTATGCGCACCCGATCGAGGACGCGCTCGAACAGATCACCCACAGCATCTGCACGCTGGAGTTTGAAGACCAGCGCCCGTTTTACGACTGGCTGCTCGACAAACTCGCGGAAGGCGGCCTGATCGCCAGCCCGCACCCGCGCCAGTATGAATTTGCGCGCCTGAACCTGACCTATGTGCTGACCAGCAAACGCAAGCTGGCCCAGCTCGTCAACGAAAAGCGTGTCAGCGGCTGGGACGACCCGCGCATGCCCACCATCGTCGGCCTGCGTCGCCGCGGCTACACGCCCGAGGCCATCCATTTGTTTGCCGAACGCATCGGCGTGACCAAAAGCGACAGCTGGATCGACTACAGCACACTCGAAGGCGCACTGCGCGACACGCTGGACCCGATTGCCCCGCGCGCCATGGCCGTGCTCGATCCGGTCAAGCTGGTGCTGACCAACTGGGATGAGGTCATGGGCGCAGGCAAGCTCGATGATTGCAGCGCGCCCGTGCACCCGCACCACCCCGAGCAGGGCACGCGCCATTTCAAGATCGGCAAGGAAGTCTGGATAGAAAGCACCGACTACGAAGAAACACCGCCCAAAGGTTTCTTCCGCCTGTTCCCCGCCCACACCAATGCCAGCGGCCAGGCGATAGCCGCCAGCAAGGTGCGCCTGAAGTACGGCCACGTGATCGAATGTGTGGGAGCGACGAAAGACGCGAATGGCAAGGTCACCGAAGTACAGGCCAAACTGATCCCCGACACCAAAAGCGGCACCCCGGGCTCCGACGCCATCAAGGTCAAGGGTGTCATCACCTGGGTCGGCGTCAACGACGCGGTGCAGGCCGAGGTGCACCTGTACGACCGTCTCTTCACCGTCGAACACCCCGGCACGGGCGACCGGGACTTTCTGGAAGAGCTGAATGCCGACAGCCTGAAGACAGTCACGGCGTTTGTGGAGCCTTCACTCGCCGGTGTGCCGGCGGGAACGCGCTATCAGTTTGAGCGGCATGGGTACTTTGTTACCGACTTGAAGGATCACGCTGCAGGCAAAGCGGTGTTCAATCGGGTGACGGGGATGAAGGACAGCTGGGCAAAATGAAGCTTGTTCGCCCTGCCAAATCCAAGCAACCAACGGTGGTCGTGATGGCCGGCACCCAACGGTGCGGGCAAATCAACGGCGGCGCCATTTTTGCTGAAGCAGGCGTTGGGCATTCTTGAGTTTGTGAACGCAGACCAGATCGCGACAGGGCTATCCGCCTACTCCCCTGAAACCGTGTCATTTGAAGCCGGCCGAATCATGCTCAAACGCTTGCGCGAATTGGCAGCTGCAAATGCAAGCTTTGCTTTTGAATCCACACTTTCAAGCCGCACCTTTGCCCCATTTTTGGCTCGTTGCAAGGCCAGCGGCTACAAGGTGCATATTTTTTACGTCGCACTCCCCAGTGCCGAACTGGCCGTTAACCGGGTGGCGCTACGCGTCAAACAGGGTAGTCACAATATCCCGCAAGCAGATGTGGAGCGCCGCTTTCAACGCAGCCTGCACAATCTTCATACCTTGTACCTGCCGCTTGCCGACCGATGGACGGTTCTGGATAATGCAGCCGGCATACTCAAGCCGATTGCTCGTGGCACCCTGCGTCGCACCTATGTGGAAGATCTGGACAAATGGCTCAACCTAAAACAGCTCGCTCTATGAACAAACCGAAGGCAGCCAGCGCGGCGACTGTCGAAGGCAAGATCACTCAAGCTCTGGCGCAAGCATCTGCACATGCGAAGAAACAACTTGCAACTCAGGGATTGAAATTGCTTACGCAGAGCTGGACCGGATCCGCCGTACGCAACCCCGTCGTCTGAGACCTGGACAAAGGCACTTACCTCCATTCGTCCTCCCTCAAATTCTTGCTACTTTTGCAATGAAGACTGTTTAAGCCGCACATGCAGATGAATGCCGGCAGAGCCTTCCATCGCAACCTCCTTGAACTCCAAATAAGGCTGCTTGCGCATCAGTTCCCCAAGTTTGGAAAAGCCATAGTTTCGTGGGTCAAACGAAGGATGATTTTTTGTCATCTGGCTGCCGACGGGTCCCAGGGCTGCCCATCCGTCTTCTCGCGTAGCTGCACCCAGCGCCGCCAGCACCATGGGTTTGAGCGCTGGTAGCGCCGGGCCGTCCGTCGCCTTTGGCTCAACCGGTTCTGCTCGCAGGATTTCGGTATAAATGAACTTGTCACACGCAGCCACAAAAGCCTCAGGCGTTTTGCGTTCCCCAAACCCGTAAACCACCAGCCCGGCTTCACGCACGCGCGTAGCCAGCCGGGTGAAATCGCTGTCTGACGACACCAGGCAAAATCCATCAACGCTGCCCGCGTGCAACACGTCCATTGCGTCGATGATGAGTGACGAGTCCGTGGCGTTTTTTCCGCTGGTGTAGCTGAATTGCTGGATCGGTTGAATGGCCATCTTGTGCAGTGTGTCCTTCCATCCTTTGAGATTGGTGGTCGTCCAGTCACCATAAGCCCGTTTGATGGTGGCCGTGCCGTAACGCGAAACCTCAGCTAAAAGTTCCTGAATCACCGCTGCCTGTGCGTTGTCGGCGTCAATGAGCACCGCCAATCGCCTATTGTCCTGAGTTGCCATGTCCGCTCCCTTTTGATACTTCAACCCATCGTACGGGAAGAGCCAGATATTTCAATCATGGGACCCTGTGAGTTTTTAACCCTGCAAACGATCTCTGCTCTTGTTCGCTCCAAAATCTGGTTGACTGTCACAAACCCGCACACCCAGCCGTCTGAGAGACAGGAGCGCCATCCGCGCGCTCCATCCACTGCCCACAAGGAAGCCATGAACATCAACCTCACACCCACCGCCGCCTGGCTGGTTCTTTTTGTCGCCGGCTTCCTGGAAACCGTCTGGGCAACCAGCATGAAGGCGTCGGATGGTTTTACAAAGTTGACCTACACCGTCGTGACAATCATCGCGGCGGGCTTGAGCTTCTGGCTGCTGGGCCTGGCGCTGAAGGCCTTGCCTGTGGGTTCGGCTTATGCGGTGTGGACGGGCATTGGCACGGTGGGTGCGGCGGTGCTCGGCATTGTGGTGTTCAACGAGCCGGCGAGTGCCGCGCGGCTGGGCTGCATTGCGCTCATCGTCGGCGGCATTGCGGGCCTGCAGCTCACCAGCGGGCATTGAGCCCGCGGCTGCGGGACAGTCGATTTGCTATTGATTTGATAGCTGGTAACGCCCGTTCCACGGGGGCTGGAGCCTGATTTTATTCATAACTAGCAGCCGGGCACCTGCATAACGCCGCTGCAGACTCACCCTTGCTCCAGCGACGCCTTCAGGCGGCCGAGCGCACTCTCCCGCTGCCTGCCAATCACTTCAAGTGAGCGCCGCGCCTCCTGCATCCGGGACGGGTCGAACTGCCACAAATGAACAGGGCGCCTGCCCGCTGGTCACCCCGCCCTAGCCCAGTAGGTCGCACTCCCTAGGGAAAACCCGAATAATGGTGCATCTGTCAACTTTGAAGAGGAAACCCGCCATGACCGCCAAAAACCTGTCCACCGTCGCCACCGAACTGATCGAAACCTCGGGCAAGACCGCCCACAACGTCATCAAGGCTTACCGCGCCGGCGGCGAGCGTGTGGTGTCGCTGCTGGAGCAGCGCTGGAACAGCGCCCTGCGCCAGTCACGCCCCGAGCTGTCGGCTGAAACGGCCCGCAACGCATCGGCCGCGCAACTGGCCTTCAGCGTGTACTACACCAAGGGCCTGATGCTGACCACCGACGGCGCCGAGTATGTTGTCAAACAGCTCGTCAACCTGGCTGGTGCCGGTGTGGAGCGCGCTTCGGCCAACGCCCATTTGTTCCAGGAAAAAACCGGCGTGACCACACTGGACATGATTGCCAAAGCCACCGCGCCGGGCGCCCTGGTGCTGAGCCAACTGGCCGACAAGGTCGAAGAAAAAACCGCGCAACTGGCCCGCAAGGTGGCCGCCGCCGAAACAGGCAGCAAGCGCAACTCGGCTTTCCGCCAGCGCCGCGCCGCCAAGGCCGCGTAATTCAGCGCAGGCAGCAGCCCGCCTGCCAACTTCAAAAAGGCCAGCGCCCCGCGCTGGCCTTTTTGCTTTCACGCGCTGCGCGCGGTGGATGACAGGCGCGCACTTGAGCCGCTGCTATTCTTGTGCACATGACTTCTGTTGCCGACACAAACGCCTGCGCCGTCCGTCGCCGCGCCCTGCTGCTGGGCGCCCTGTCCTTCACCGGGCTTTCCAGCCTCGCATTGCCTGCTGCGGGCTCGGCCGCCAAAGCGGACCGCGACACCGCAGTGTGGCCCACGCCTCTGGCCGTGCCGGGCGGGGTGGCGCGCCTGGCGCTGGGGCCGGGCGCGACGCGCCCACAAGCCTTTGCGGGCGAGCTGCCCTTGCTGGTGGTCGGCGACATGATTGCGTGGACGGCGCTGGTCGGCATTCCATTGGCTGCAACGCCGGGCGAAGCGGCCATCAGCGTCAAACCCGCCGATGACAGCAGTCCGCGCGAGTTGCGTTACACGGTGGCGGACAAACGCTACCGTGAGCAGCGCCTGACGGTGGCTCCGGGCACGGTGGAACTGTCGCCCGAGAACCTCGCGCGTTACGAACGCGAGCGCGACCACCAGGCACTGGTAATGGCTACTTTTTCAGAGCCGCTGCCCAAGGCCTCTGCCCTGCGAATGCGGGTGCCGGTGCCCGGCCGGCGCTCCAGCTCGTTCGGGCTGCGGCGGGTGTTCAACGGCCAGTCGCGCAATCCGCACAGTGGCATGGATATCGCCGCAGCCACCGGCACGCCCGTGGCCGCGCCGCTGCCGGGACGGGTGATTGACACTGGCGACTATTTTTTCAACGGCAACACCGTCTGGCTGGACCACGGCGGCGGCCTGCTCAGCATGTATTGCCACCTGAGCGCCATCGACGTGACCATCGGTGATGCGCTGGCCACGGGCGAGCGTCTGGGCAAGGTCGGTGCCACCGGCCGCGTTACCGGGCCGCACCTGCATTGGGGCGTGATGCTCAACCGCACCATGGTGGACCCAGCGCTGTTTCTGCCGGCATGAAACCGGCGGGTCAGGAGTGAAAAAAAGCCGCCCGTGGGCGGCTTTTTTTGCGCATCAACCGCGCGGGTTGACCAGCCGGTCCAGCTCGCTGCGCAAGGCCGTCAGTTCGTCGCGCAGCGCGCGGCGCTCCTGCGGGGTGAGCACGCCATCGGCACGGTAGGCGGCTTCGCGGCGCTCGATGGCGTCACTGCGGGCTTGCAGCGTACCCGCCTCCTGCAGGCTCAGGCGGTGGCTGCGCACGCCTTCGTCAATGCGCTGGCGGATCTGGAACTCACGGCTGTCGATGCCGCCCATGCCCTTGCCGCGCGCGTCGGCCACCTGCCGGTTGACGATGGCACGCTCGACGTCATCACTCAGGCGTGCCAGGTCGGCGCGCAAGTGCTGGCGCTCCTGCGGCGAGACGCGGCCGTCGGCACGGTAGGCGGCTTCGCGGCTTTCAATGTCGCGGTCGCGCCGGTAGAGCGCGCGGGCTTCGGACGGTGTGATCCGGCCGGACTGCAGGCCCTGCTGGATGCGCAGGCTGATCGCCTGCTGGGTCTTGTCGATCCCCGGCGTGTAGCTGCCGTTTTGTGCCATGGCGGGCGCAGCGGCCAGGCCGGCGACCAGCGTGGTGGCCACCATGGAAGCGGTGACCCAGGTTTTTTTCAGGTTGATCATGGAATGGCTCCTTTTCTCAATGCCTCAACCGGCAAGGTGGCAAGCCGCTCAAGGAAGTGGCTGCCTGCTGGGCGCC